>JBDTXI010000160.1:0-7068 GCA_040006255.1 Sphingomicrobium sp. | reverse complement strand
CGAGGCCCGGTCCGATCCCCCACAGAGCGGCCGCGGCGAGGACCGCCGGCAGATAGATCATGTCGACCGGCGCGGTGCCCCAGCGCGGCGCGATCCACAGCCCGATCAGGGTCGAGACGGCGACCATCGCGAGCGCCCCGGCGTAAGCCTGGATGCGCGCGGCGAGCGACGTCTGCGGGTGGATGGCGTTGGGTTCGGCCATGGCCGCTAGTTGCGCTTCGCGGGCCGGCGCGTCGAGTGCCCGGAGCCGGATTTAACTCGTTGGTCATGTGCGCGATCCGGATTCCACATGGAATCTTTACGCGCGCCGCCCGCACATAGCCGCCGTGGCGACGCTCACCTCCGACAACATGCTCCCGGCCACCGAACCGGCGACGCACCGTGCACCGCAAGACACCCTGCCGGCGCTGATGCTCGGCGCGATCGGGGTCGTCTATGGCGATATCGGCACCTCGCCGCTTTACGCGATGAAAGAAAGCTTTCTCGGGCCGCACCCGCTCGCCATCGACCGCATGCACATCTTCGGCGTGCTGAGCCTGATCTTCTGGTCGCTGATGCTCGTGGTGACGGTCAAATATGTGTTCGTCGCGATGCGCGCGGACAACAAGGGCGAAGGCGGTTCGTTCGCTTTGCTGTCGCTCATCGCGCGCAACCTGGGGCACAAGAAGTGGGCGCCGATGCTGGTCCTTCTCGGAGTGCTAGCGACCTGCCTGTTCTACGGCGACGCGATGATCACCCCGGCGATTTCGGTGCTGTCCGCCGTAGAAGGCCTGACCGTCGTCGAAGCGCCGTTGCAGCCGCTGGTAATCCCGGTTTCAATCGCCATCCTGATCGGCCTGTTCCTCATGCAATCGCGCGGGACGGCTAAGGTCGGCAAGCTGTTCGGGCCGGTGATCCTGGTCTACCTCGCGGTGCTCGCGGTGCTCGGGGTTTCGAACATCCTCGCCCAGCCGAGCGTGCTGACCGCGCTGAGCCCGACATGGGCCGCACATTTCTTCGTCGTCAATCCGAAGCTTGCCTTCCTTGCTTTGGGATCGGTGTTCCTCGCCGTCACCGGGGCCGAGACGCTGTATGCCGACATGGGGCATTTCGGGCGCAAGGCGATCGGCTGGTCGTGGCTGACCCTGGTCTATCCGTGCCTGACGCTCAACTATCTCGGCCAGGGCGCGCTGATGCTCGGCAATCCGGCGGCGGCGGAGAACCCGTTCTATTTGATGGCGCCCGACTGGGCGCGGCTGCCGCTGGTGTTCATTTCCACTGCGGCGACGATCATCGCCAGCCAGGCGGTGATTTCGGGCGCCTTCTCGGTCACTCACCAGGCGGTCCAGCTCGGCTTCCTGCCGCGGCTGCGGACCGAGCATACGAGCGAAAAGGCCGCGGGGCAGATCTACATCCCGGCGGTCAATTGGGGCTTGCTGGCGATGGTCATCCTTCTGGTGATGACGTTCAAGGAATCGAGCAGGCTGGCGTCGGCCTACGGGATCGCGGTCACCGGAACGATGCTCATCACGACGATGATGCTGGCCGTGCTGGTCTTCACCGTGTGGCGCTGGAACCGCATCCTGGCGAGCGCGACGATCGGCCTGTTCCTGCTCGTTGACGGGACCTACTTCGCTTCGAACATCACCAAAATCCCCGACGGCGGCTGGTTCCCACTGCTGGTCGCCGGGGTGAGCTTCACGGTGCTCACCACGTGGGCGAGCGGCCGCCGGATCATGCGCGAGCGGCTCCAGCAATCGGCGCTCCCGCTGCCGGTGTTCATCAAGTCGGCCGCCGGATCGGTGCACCGGATCAAGGGTACAGCGGTCTTTCTATCGGGCTCGCCGGACACCGTTCCCGCCGCGCTTCTCCACAACCTCAAGCACAACCAGGTGCTGCACGAGCGGGTCCTGATCCTCAACGTCAAGGTCGAGGAGGTGCCGCATGTGCAGGCCGACAAGCGGGTCGAGATCCACGAAGCCGGTGAGGGCTTCTATCGCGTGATCCTGCACTATGGCTTCATGGAGGAGGTCGATATTCCGCGCGACCTCGCCGGAATCAAGACGTGCGGCGAGCCGTTCAACATGATGAGCACCAGCTTCTTCCTCGGGCGGCAGAAACTGATCCCGTCGCGCAAGGTGCCGGGCATGGCGCTGTGGCGCGAGAAACTGTTCGCGTGGATGCTCAAGAGCTCGGAAAGCGCGATGGAATTCTTCAAGCTGCCGACCAACCGCGTGGTCGAGCTCGGCAGCCAGGTGCAGATCTAGCCGGCCAGCAGCCTAGCCCGCCATCCGTTTGGCGCCGAGGCCGACGACCATCTGGTTGGCGCGCTCGTAGGCGAGCGGGCGGCCGAACAGATAGCCCTGGATGGTGTCGCAGCCAAGCTCGCGCATGCGCTCGAAATCCTCGGCGGTCTCGACCCCTTCGGCGGTGATCGACATGCGGAAGCTTTTTGCCAGCTGGACGATCGACTGGATGATGGCGACATTCTCCGGCCGAGTGCCGGCTTCGCGGACGAAGCTGCCGTCGATCTTCAATTTGTGAAACACCGCCTTGTTCAAATAGCCGATCGAGGAATAGCCGGTGCCGAAATCGTCGAGGGCGATGCCGACGCCGAGCGCGCGCAGGCGCTTCAAGACATCGAGCGTCGAGCCGTTGTCGCCGAGGAAGACGCCTTCGGTGACTTCGAGCTCGATGCGGTTGCCGGGCAGCTTGTAGCGCGCGAGCGCCTCGCTCACCGTATTGGGCAGCGCAGGCGCAACGATCTGCTTGGGGCTGATGTTGAGCGCGACCGTGATCGGGTCCGGCCACGAGGCGGCGGAGCGGCAGGCCTCGTCGATCACCCAGTCGCCGATCGCGACCATCAAGCCGGCTTCCTCGGCGACGGGGATGAACACGTTGGGCGGTACGTTGCCGCGCTGCGGATGGTTCCAGCGGATGAGTGCTTCGAATCCGGTCAGCTTCTGCGTCTTCGCGTCGATCAGCGGCTGATAGACGAGGTGGAATTGCTTCGACCCGAGCGCCTGCCGGAGATCGCCCTCGAGGCGCACGCGGTCCTCCTGCTCCGACTGGAGCTGGGACGAGAAATACCGGGCGCAGCCGCGGCCAGCGTCCTTGGCTTGATAGAGCGCGAGATCGGCCTTGAGAATGAGATCGTCGACCGTGGCGCCGTCGATCGGGCCGAACGCGCAGCCGATGGAGACGCCGATGCGGATCTCCATCTGGTCGATCATGTACGGCTCTTTGATTGCGCGGTTGATGCGGTCGGCGAGCTGCTCGACCATTTTGCGGCTTTGCGCATCAGTGATGACGATGGCGAACTCGTCGCCGCCCATGCGGCCGACGTGGCCGTCGGCGCCGACTTCGTCGACCAGCCGCTTGGCCACCGCGCGAAGCACAGCGTCGCCCTTGGGGTGGCCGAAGGTGTCGTTGACCGGCTTGAAGCCGTCGAGGTCTAGGAACATGATCGCGCACGGCACATTGCCGGTGGTCGCCTGGCGCAGCGATTCACCAAGCAACTGGCGAACGCGTCCGCGGTTGGGCAGGCCGGAGAGGACGTCGACATTAGCGAGGTGAGTCAGCCGTTCCTGCGTCTGGCGGATTTCAGTGATATCGGAGCCGACCCCGCGAAACCCCTCGAAGCGGCCGGCGGTGTCGATGATCGGGTCGCCCGCGATCGAAATCCAGCGCGTGCCGCGCGCAGTCTTAAGCTCCATTTCGAGCGCGTTGAACGCCTGTTTTTCGAGCAGCACGCGGCCGAGATCGGCCTGGCCGCCGAGCAGCGCCGGGAGCGAATGACCGATCAGCTGGTTGGCGGGCGTACCGAGCAAAGCACTCATTCGCGAGCTGATGTAGGTCACGCGGTTGTCGGGATCGATCTGCCACAGCCAGCCGACGCCGCGCTGCTCATATTCCTGGAGCAGCAGACTGGCGCTTTCGCTCTGGCTGCCGACGTCGGCATTGGTCTTGAGCTGGTGGAACGCCCAGCGGGCGACGGTGAGCACGCCGAAGCTGCCGACGCCGAGCGTGAACAGGATCGACAGCATGTGCGGGAACGGAACCGTGTGGCGCCCGATGAGGAGCGCTCCGCCGACGCCGCCGGTGAAGGCGACCATCCACGCGGTGACGCACGGCGGCACGACGACCAGACCAAGCGCGCCGATGCCGAGGCCGGCCATGATCGACGCGGCGATGACCTGCGTGCCCGGGTCCATCGAGGGAATGAGGTACAAGGGCAGAGACAGCCAGATGGCGGCGCGGAGCACCACGTCGCCGACCATCATCCCCATCGGGACCCTGCGGCCCGAGCGGCCCACGCACTTTATCGACTGGATCCGCGCGAGCTGCATTGCGGCAAGGTTAACGATGGCCACCGCAGCGAACCACGGCACCAGCCAGGTGCTGGCGACGGCGCCCCACAGACTGGGCACCATCATCAAAGCGGCGGCGATGTTTACCACGGCGAAGAACGGAGCGAGCTGTGCGCGCGAGATGAGCTGCACGTCCCTTAGGGGTGAGCTTTGACCATCATCGCCGGTCACTGCCAGACCAGCCGATTCACCGCCAGGAAGGCGGGCCGAAATCAATCGCTTATACCGATCAGGAGCTTCGTACATCCGCCACCGTTCCACTACCGGAAAGCGGCTTAGCCAAAGAGCGTTTAAGCGGGGTTAAGGAGGCTTAGAGTCCGAGCTTGTCCAAATCGCGAGTTACCAGCGGGTGATAAAGCGGCCGCGCCTTCGCGTAGACCCACTTCGCGATCGGTTTCCCCCATGACAAGCAGCATCCCCAAGGTCACTGGCTGGAACGCGCGGCCGACGGCCGCCTCGACCGTGCGCATGAACGCGGCGCCTTTCTCGTAAGCGATCTCGGTTAGCCCGTCGTCCGGGTTGCGGCCCTTGAGCTCGAGGTGAAGCCGGGTATCACGGCCGCCCGGCTCGCCGTTTTCGGCGATGGCCTTGTCGAGCGCGTCGAGGCCGAGCGCGATCTCCTCGTCGGCCGGCTTCTTGCCGTAGAGTTCCTCGCCATCCGCCGCTCGGCCTAGGTGGTCACGCCCTCGTTGAGCCAAAGTCGTTCCATGTCGCGTTGGTGGCGAGATTGCCGGACCAGCTGTGCGAAAGCTCGTGCGCGACGAGGCTGACCAGGCTCTTGTCGCCGGCGATGAACGTCGGCGTGAGGAATTTCATGTTGGGATTTTCCTCGCCCCCGTAAGGAAAAGACGCATGTCTCGTGGATTTCGAAGCAGGCCGCAACGGATGCTGTCAACTGGTAAACTAGCGGGTCGATAGCACAGGCTCGATTTGAACGCCGGACCAAGCTTTGCCGGCCCGCTACGGCCACAACCCGCCGGTGGGCAAGCCTTGCGCTCGCAAACCCCGCCGCTCGTCTATATATGCGCGGCGATGGCGACAGAGAGCGCGACCCTCGATCGGCGGGCAAATGTGCGGCGGCGCTCGCCCCCGCCCGACGCTCCCGCGATCGCTTCGCCGGCGGCGCCGATTGCCCGCGGAATGGGCCTCGACGAGCCATTCTTCGATGACAAGAACCGCGCCTTCTGGATTTTGCAATCGGTCGGCTGGAGCGGCTATTTCTTCCTCCGCACGCTGTCCGGCTTCGCCAACAGCAAGGGATGGATGTTCATCATCCACACGCTGCTGCTGACCGCCACGGGTTACTCGCTCACCTTGCTAATGGCCGCCCTGTACCGCCGCCTCATCAAATTGCGGCCGGTGCTGACCATGGCACTGTCGCTGTTCGCCGTCGTCCTCGCGTCGAGTGCCTTCTCGTTCATCGAGACGTGGAGCGTGGCGACCTTTTTGAAACCGGGCTGGAAACCGGTCGGGGTCGAGTATTTCGGTGCGATCCTGCTCAATTTCGCGCTGCTCGCCGCCTGGGCCGCGCTCTATTACGGGATCAATTACTTCCTTCTGCTCGAAGAACAGATCGACCAGCGCGAGCGGCTGGAAAACCAGGCTTCGACCGCGCAGCTGGCGATGCTGCGCTATCAGCTCAACCCGCACTTCCTGTTCAATACGCTGAATTCGATCTCGACGCTGGTGCTGCTCAAGCAGACCGAGCGCGCCAATGCGATGCTCGCGCGGCTTTCGTCCTTCCTGCGTTACACGCTGGTCAATGAACCGACGGCCAAGGTGACGCTGGCGCAGGAGGTCGAGACGCTGAAACTCTATCTGGAAATCGAGAAGATGCGCTTCGAGGACCGCTTGCGGCCGCATTTCCGGATCGAGCCGGAGACGATCGGCGTGCGCCTGCCGTCGCTGCTGCTGCAGCCGCTTATTGAAAATGCGATCAAATATGCGGTGACGCCGAGCGAGAACGGGGCCGACATATGGCTGACGGCCAAGGCCGAAGGGCAGGCGGTGCGAATCGAAGTTGCCGACAATGGCAATGGCGAGGGCGTGGAATTCGCCGCCAGCCCGTCGACCGGAGTCGGACTGGCGAACATTCGGGACCGACTGTCGCAGGCCTATGGCGCCGCGCACCGTTTCGAGACGAGAAAGAACGACAAGGGGGGCTTTAGCGTTATCGTCGAAATTCCCCACGAAACCGGAGAAACCGCCTGATGAGCATCCGGACCATATTGGTCGACGACGAACCTTTGGCCACGCAAGGCCTGCAGCTGAGATTGCAGGCCTTCGACGATGTCGAGGTGGTCGCGACCGCCGCCAACGGGCGCGAGGCGATCCGGCAGATCAAGACCCACAAGCCCGACCTCGTTTTCCTCGACATCCAGATGCCGGGTTTCGACGGTTTCTCGGTCATCCAGGGACTGATGGACGTCGAGCCGCCCTTATTCGTGTTCGTCACCGCTTACGGCGAGCACGCGCTGCGCGCCTTCGACGCCCAGGCGGTCGATTATCTTATGAAGCCGGTCGACGAAGACCGCCTGGCCAGCACCATGGACCGCGTTCGGCAGCGGCTCAGCGAGCAGCGCAGCGCGGAGGAAAGCGAGCGGCTCAAGGAAGTGCTGGCCGAGCATGCGCCCGAGGCGGCCGAGGAACTGGCGGATTCGGCGCCGGAGGGACCGGCCGCGAACCGCTTCGAAAAGATGATCAACATCAAGGACCAGGG
>JBDTXI010000159.1:0-17755 GCA_040006255.1 Sphingomicrobium sp. | reverse complement strand
CATCGAGAGCAGTGCGTTCGGTTCTTTCGGGTCGAGAGAAAGCGCGCGTCGAGCGGTTTGTTCAGCCTGTTCGACAATCCGCGGCGCGTTTTTGGGGCCAGCGTCGTGAACCAGCAAGCTTTTGACCAAGGCGAGCAGGCCCCAGGCCTTGGGATTGCCCGGCTGCATGGCAACGGCCTGCTCCAGCAATCGAACCGTCGCTTGATCCGCGGTCTGATTTCGGACCGCGTCGTCTCCCTTGTCCATCAGAGCTTGAAAGCGCGGATCGACCCGGTCCCGCGTTGACCAATAAATTCCGCCGCCAGCGAGTGCCGCCGCAGCGGCTGCGGCGCCGCCGCCGACGAGCAAGCGTCGCGACACGCGATGTTCACCTGGCGGGGGGATCGCCAGTGGCCTCGGGCGTGGCGGCGGCGGTCGCTCCGGCACTGGCGCTGGCGCGGCAGTGCTGCCCGTCTGTGCGCGCTGCGCGACGGTGTCGATCGCGTGGAGCAATTCGGGGAGGCGAGGGATGCGCTTGCCGCCCTTCCAACCGGCGAGGTCGATCGTCTGGTATTGCCGGAATCCCATCGGCGGCTTCACGGCGTCGATCAGCACGGGGACCAGCTTGCCGGCGTCGCGCCCTTCGGCCGCCTCGTCGCGGACCCAGGCGGACCGTATCGAATTAGACGACCACAGGACGACGACCGCATTTGAGCTGTCGACGGCCGTTTCGATTGCGCTGTTATATTCCGCGCCGCCGTGGATGTGACGGTCCCACCACACCGAATGGCCCTGGGCTTCGAGCGCCGCCGCGATCGGAGCAGCGCGCGCCGCGTCCTCGTGATCATAGCTCAGAAACACGCTGGCCATGAGCAGCAGCCCCCTTGGCCACGATGCTGCCCGCAACGCGCCCTGCTGGCAAGTGAGCGGCCGTCGCCTCAGTCTTCAAGGTTGCGAAGGCGGCGGGGCGTAGCTAACTCGCGGCACGGCACAGGAGTGTAGCTCAGTTGGTAGAGCATCGGTCTCCAAAACCGAGGGTCGTGGGTTCGAGTCCCTCCACTCCTGCCATTTCGTTCGCCCGATCCCTCACCCCGCTGATCCCGGTCAAGCCCGGGATGAGTCGCCCTCTCCCTCGAGGGGAGAGGGGTTAGGATGGGACACTATTGAGCTGCCTTCGGGGCCGGTGAAGACGCGCTCGGTGGCGATGCGGCAGTCGCCGGGGTCGGCGGAGAAGATGTTGCGATGCGCAATGTCCGCTTTCGACCCATTGCAGACCTCAGTTATTGCGCCCCAAGCGTGCGGAACCAATGGATAGCAGTGGCCACAGCGCAAGTGCGAATCCGAGACCGACGAATGTCGCAATAAGCGCTCCGTTCACTCCGAATCCCGACAGAAAGAAAATGCCGACGTTGAAAGCCATTGCGACATTCCACAACACGGTGCGAAGCGTCGGCCTGTTCGCGATGTAAGCGACCACAAAGGCTATCCGCGTCAACAGGAAGGCGAGGGCAAGCCCATCTATCCAGTGCTGAGGCGCATGTCTGAACTCCGCCAACAACACCGCAGCGGCAAAGAACGGGAACGTCTCGATCCCATTGATATGTGCACCGAGTGCCATCTTTCTGATCGGGTGATTATAAAAGCCCTGGTCGCGCGGATTGGCGTTGTCGAACTCCTGAGGGGCTAACGCCTTGGTCGGCGCGAGTGTCAGCAGATACAGCAGCACCGCGCTGAAAAGACACCATTCCGCTATCGTCATTCGTCCAACTCCACATCCGGAAATGGGCTACTAAGCGGCTCCGCGCAGTGTCCGCTTTCCACCGTCAATGGGTCACGTATACAGAGTTTATTTTTGAGCTAGCCAGCGCACTCTCGGTCGAGCGTCACCGCTGATAGAAGACCCTTCTAATTGCCCCGTTGCACCTGTCGATCCGCATCCCCAGACCGCCGCCTCCGGCGATAATTGTCACGTTGCCGTTCGAATGCCGCGCTCTGGCGGGAAGTGCTTGGAAGACGGTCCAACCTGCCCCAGCACTCTCAACATGCACCACATATCGTGAGCGCTGCTCTGGCGTTTGCCTGCTGCGGAAAATTACCTCAGCAATGTCGCGAGCTGCCGCAGGGGTCGCCACGAGTTCTCCCACTCGAATGTCGCACTTTCGCGCTTCTCCACCCGTTGCGACACTCGCCATCAGAGCCAAACCTAAGATCATCGCAGCGTTCTCCTGCGCGATTAGCGCGGCAAGCCACTAATCCCTGCAATGGGTTCGATGAGGACTGCGCCAGAGCGCATTGCGTGACTCACAAACCACCCATAGCGGACATTCGGCGCCGCACGTGATACCGTGAATTGCGGACTGACGAACACCAGCATGCGGGGGAGATTCAACATGGACAGGACGATCGATTCCAACCGCGCACTCATGCTCGCCGTCGGTGCCGCGACTCTGGTCGCAATCGGACCGTTCTTGCCTTCGAGCGCCGCCGCGCGCTCCATGCAGTGCGCGTCCGCCAGCAAGGGCACGATCGAGGCGCAGTTCGAGCGGTTCAATGACAGCTGGCAGACGCACGATCCCGGCAAAGTCACCGCTCTCTTTTTGCCTGACGCCGTTCTTCTAGCGACTGTAAGCAACAAACCGAGGACGACGCATGCGGCGATCCGCAACTATTTCGATCACTTCCTCCTTTCGCGGCCCATTGCGAAGATCGACACGAGCACGGTTCGGGTAGGCTGCAACACGGCAAGCCGCGTCGGTACGTGGACGATTGCGCTCACCGATCCCAAGACGCACAAGAAGACAGACGTCCACGCGCGCTACAGCTTCCTTTATAAGTTCGAGCGAGGCCAGTGGTGGATCAAACATCTGCACAGCTCCCTGATGCCCGAGACGGGAGCTTCCGCGCACTGATTCAGCATCGTCCGCTTGCCACGCAGATCGGATGGTATTTGCTCAGAAAAGACGTCACTTAAATTTGTAGGTCGACCGGCGAACTGGCTACTGCTCGGTGGAGCGTGGACGAAGCCCTCTCCCCGCTCGTGCCCTCACCCCGCTCGGCTTCGCCGAGTCGCCCTCTCCCTCGAGGGGAGAGGCCTATTTGACGACCGGCAGGCCGATCCAGCTGCCTTCGCTGCCGGTGAAGACGCGCTGGGTTGCCGCGCGGTAATCCGTGGGCTTGGCGAAGACGATGTTGGGGACGTAGGTCTGCGGGTTGCGGTCGTAGAGGGGGAACCAGCTCGACTGGACCTGGGCCATCATGCGGTGGCCGGGCTGGACGACGTAATCGACCGCGGGCAGCGCGAATTCGTAGGTGACCGGCTGGTTGGCGGGGACCGGCGAGGGATGCGCCGGGTCGGTGCGGTAGCGGCCGCGGATCACGTCCATGGCGATGGCGAGCTGATAGCCGCCGAGCTCGGGCTTTTGCGGATATTGGTCGGGGTAGACGTCGATCAGCTTGACCACCCAGTCGCTGTCGGTGCCGCTGGTCGAGGCGACGAGGTGGGCGAGCGGGGTCCCGACGAGGCGCAGCGGCTGGGTCAGCGGAGCGCTCGAATAGGTCAGGACGTCGGGTCGGCCGTCGGCGAAACGCTGGTCGTCCACCAGCCAGTAACGCCAGGTCGAGCCGCTCGCCCAGGGTGAGAGGTTGGGCCGGGCGCGGTAGGTGACGGGCTTGGCCGGGTCGGAGACGTAGGTATCGAAGCCGCGCGAACCCGGAGCCTCGAAGCCGAGGCGGTTGCCGGGCGCGAGATAGAGCGGAGTGAGGTTCGCGGGGCAGCCGCGCATGCACGCCGGCGGCCAGTCGGGCAGGCGCTTCCACTTGTTGGTCCCGGCTTCGAACGCCGTCACCCGCGCGATGTCGGCGGGCGCGCCGCCCTTCAAATATTGGTCGAGGAACGGGATCATCACGTTGGCGCGGAACCACTTGCCGGTGTCCGAGCCCCAGTCGAGCGGGCCGAGCGTGGTGGCGGCGACGTTGGCCTGGCCGTGGTGCCACGGGCCGAGCACGAGATGGGCGTTGCCGTTGTCGCTGTGCTTGACCGCGTCGAACACCGCCGGGGCGCCGTAAATGTCCTCCTGGTCCCACAGGCTGTCGACGAGCAGGGTGGGGACGGTCAGCGGCCTGGCGGCTAGGATCCGGTCAACCGCCTGGTCCTGCCAATATTCGTCGTAGGCGGGGTGCTGGCTAAGGCGCTGCCAGAACGGCAGCTGCTCCATGCCCATCGCATCGGCATAAGCGCCCGCCGATCCGTAGCGGAGGTAGGTCGCGTAATCGTCGTAGGCGCCGGAGAACCATTCCTCGGAGGATTTCTTGTCGGCGGTCTGGCCGTAGACGTAGCTGATCATTTCCTGGCGGAAGGCGCCGTTGTGGAACCAGTCGTCGCCCTTCCACACGTCGACCATCGGGTTGATCGGCACTGAAGCCTTCAGCGCAGGGTGCGGGTTGACCAGCGTCATCAGCGCGGTGAAGCCGTCGTAGCTGGTGCCGATCGAGCCGACGCGGCCGTTGGATTCGGGGGCGTTCTTCACCAACCAGTCGATGGTATCGTACGCGTCGGTCGAATGGTCGACTTGCGTCGGGTTGAGCGGACCGCGGACCGGGCGGTTCATCACGTAATCGCCCTCGGACTTGTATTTGCCGCGGACGTCCTCGACGGCGACGATATAGCCGGCGCGGACCAGCTCGGCCGAAAGGGTCGAAAGGATGTTCTCCGGAAGCGGGCCGAAATTGCCGCGGCTGGTCGCCTTGTCGGCGGAGTAAGGCGTGCGGTCGAGCATGATCGGGAATTTGGCCGCGCGCGCTCCCGGCTCCCGCGGGATGATGAGCACGACGTAGAGTTTCGCCCCGTCGCGCATCGGGATCATCACTTCGCGGCGGACGTACTGGAACTGCCCGCGCGGCGCGGTAAAGGCCTTGGGGACGTCGCCCCGCGGCGGATAGAGCGGCGCGACGACGGGCTGGAACTTCGAGGGAATGTCGCCGCCCGGCTGGACCGCCGGGGCGACGCGCGTCTCGGCGGCAAGCGGCGCGGCGAGGGCCATCGCCGCCGCGACAAACGCAGACATTCTGAAGTTCATGAGACTCGCCCTCGAAGCTCGCTGAATGACATGGGCCAAGCGGGGCGGCAAGCCGACGGCGAGGCGCAGCCATTGCGAAGGCGCTCACGCCTACGCGTTCTGCGTTCAGGCGAACGGGTGGTACGAAAAGAAGAGCTGGTAGCTGGTGGTCAGCGTTGCAAAGGTCAGCAGCGTCGTCACCGCCATGACGCCGTAG
The DNA here is from genome assembly GCA_040006255.1 of Sphingomicrobium sp. Lineage (GTDB taxonomy): Bacteria > Pseudomonadota > Alphaproteobacteria > Sphingomonadales > Sphingomonadaceae > Sphingomicrobium. The sequence continues at coordinate 12,505 of JBDTXI010000159.1, read as the reverse complement.
ATCCTCGCCGGAATTTTCTCCGGCCGGCTTGCGGGGGCGGCGCGAACCGGTCCTTCGACGTCAAGCATTGGCGACGGCTTGAACGGGGGCGGTGGCCGCATACGCCGGGGCAAGGGCGGCGGTCAGTGCAACCGTGCTCATCGCCAGCGCGGCGGAGATGGCGAGGACGCTGCGTTTCACTGAAGAGCGGACGAACATAAGCTTTCTCCTTTTCGGGCCCGCGAGCATCGCGCGCCTCCTGTCCAATGCTACTCAAGCAGTGTGCCAACGGCGCAAAACCGCCCTTTGTCGCTTGCGACTGGCGGAGTACCGGAGGCGACACCCCTAAAGCTCGGGGAATTTTCCCAAGTCGAGGCCGCCCGTCGGTAGAGGGAAGCGCAAGCTGTTGATTTCGGCCAGCTGTGAAACGCGGACCTCACCGGGTGGTGCAAAAGTCAGGGAAACTTCAGCTTCCCGACGATTGCGGGCCAACGCGGATCCGATCTCAGCGGATCGAGAAACGGATCCACTTTCAAACTGGCGAGACCGGCATCCCTTTGTTGCCAGGCCTGGTCGAGTTCGCCGAACGCTCCATCCTTGTTGCCGAGCTGGGCGTCGAGCTGCGCATATTGATAATGCGCGGCGTCGCCGAACCGGGCGATGATCGCCGACCGGTATTTCTCGGCGGTGGCGCGGTCGCCGTCATGGAGCGCGAGAAACGCCTTGCCGGTCAGGCGGCGCATGTTGTCCGCGGGCAATTGGTCGAATGCGCGGGCGGCGCCGGAGAAATCGCCGCTCCTATACAAGCACAAGCCCAACAGGCCTTGAAGTCCGGGGCGGTTGGGGGATGCCGCAAGGGTTTGCCGGGCATAGCTGATGGCTTCCGGATAGCGCCGCGCCCGATAGAGGGTCGTCGCGCGAACCTCTCGAGCGCCCGGGTCCAACGGGTCGAGCTCGATCGCTTGATCATTGAAGCGCAATGCATCCGCGGTTCGAACGAATTGGCTGAGCAAGGACGAATAGCTGACTAATGCACGCACATCCGTGCCAGGTTGAGATAGTGCTTGTTTGAAGGCCTCGTCCGCCCCGCCGAGGTCAAGTTGGTTCTGATAGATTCCGCCCAAGGCCGCATAGCCAAGCGCCAGATGAGGTTGAATAGCCAAGGCTCGCCGGGCAGACGCGATGGCTTCCGTCTGGTGAGCATGGGCGTCCGCCGCACTGTGGGCAAAGATGCCAGAGTAGAAATTCAGCAAATAGGCTTTGCGCGCGTGAGCATCGGCATAATTGGGATCGAGTGCGATGGCGGCGTCGATCAACGATAGTGAGCGAAGCAATTCGGCCTCGCTTACCGGTCCGCCTGCCGGCTGTGCCTTGAGGAGCAGATCCTGGGCCTCGGCACTGCGTGTTCCGCCCAGCGACAAAGCAGCGCGCTCCGTGCCGCCGAGCCTGATGCTGAGCGCATCGGCCACGCTTGTCGCGATGCCCGACTGGATCTGAAGCACATCGCCGAAAGGCCGATCGAAGCTTTGCGACCACAGCTCGAGCCCATCGTGGCCATCGATCAATTCTGCGCTGACGCGGATGGTGGTTGCCGAGCGGCGCACGCTGCCGGTCAGGATGTTGGCGACGTCGAGTTGCCGCGCCGCGCTCTTGGCGTCGGCATTGCGCAGCATTTCCGAGCTGGTCCGAGCGACGACTTTCAGCCGGGCAATTCGGGACAATGCGCTGCGCACTTCCTCGGCGATGCCATCGGAGAAGTACGCCTGGGCAGGGTCGCCACTGAGATTGGCGAAGGGCAGCACAGCAATGCTGTCGGAGGACGCATGGTTGCGGCCGAGCCAATACCAGCCGCCGGCGCCAAGGACTGCCACCGCGCCAGCGCCCCCGCCGATCAGGGTCCGCCGGCTGACCCCTCCGCGCGTTATCGTTTGAGGCCGGGCGGGACCGGCCCCGAGGGATGCGATCGACCGTGCGCCTGCAAGCACCGCCGCGTATCGGGCGTCACTTCGGTCTCCTTTCCAGCCGTTCAAGGGAAGAGCCTGGCTTTCTCCAAATCCGAGCGGCGGATCGACCTTGTCAATGCACACGGGCAGATAGGCGCCGCGTCTGAGCGCGCGAGTAGCTTCTTCGCGAACGAAATGGCCTTCGGGACCGACGGAGCGCTTGCTCCAGACGACGAGGACGCACCCTGCATCGTCGAGGTGCGTGGCGATTGCGTCGCGCCATTTATCGCCACCGCCGATGTGAGCGTCCCACCACACCGATAGGCCGTCGGCTTCGAGCGCCTCTACAATCAGGCGAACTCGGGACCGGTCTTCGGCTTTGTATGACACAAAGACATCGGACATCCGCCGTTCTCCCGGGGCCTGTCTATTGATGAACGGCGGACTTGCAAAGCGAGCCGCCCACTTCGGCTTGCATTGGGTCGGGTAACGCCCACGTGTCGTTCTCGGCTGGATAGACTTCATTCGCGCTGACGAAGCGTTGTGGCTAGGCTGCGGGTCTTTCGAGATGGGGTGAAGTCCGATGCATCCACTGTTCGCCTTTCTTGCCGCCGGCTTCGCCGTGCCTGTCTTCGCGGCCGCGCCGCATTATCGCGTGGTCGCGCAGCTTCCGGCGGGGGATGGGGGATGGGACATCCTCAGCGTCGATCCGGTCGATCAGCGGCTTTATGTCGGCCGGTCCGACGGGGTCACCGCGATCGACCTCAAGACCGGCAAGGCGATCGACCGCATCGTGCCCGGGCAGCGGGTTCATTCCGCGCTGGCGATCCCCGGCACGCACGAGGTGATCGCGACCAACGGCGGAGCGGACAGCGCGACGTTGTTCGACGGCCGCACGGGACGCATCCGGGCAACGCTTGCGACGGGCAAGAACCCCGATGCCGCCGCTTACGACCCGGCGACGCGGACTTTGTGGGTGATGGATGCGGGCAGCGGCGAAGCGACGGCGATCGATCCGGCGGCGGCCAAGGTGCTGGCGACGGTGACAATCGGCGGCTCGCTCGAGTTCGCCGCCGCCGACGGGCGCGGGCGGATGTACGTCAATGTCGAGGACAGGAACGAGGTCGCGGTGCTGGACACGCGGGCGCGCAAGGTCCTGGCGCGCTTCCCGCTGGCGGGGTGCGACGAGCCGACCGGGATCGCCTTCGACCCGGCGGCACGCGCCATCGTCTCGGCGTGCGGCAATGGCGTGGCGATCGTCTCGGCCCCGAACGGGCGGCAGATTGCGCGGCTGACGATCGGCAAGGGCGCCGACGGCGCGGCCTATGATGCCAAGCGGCACCTCGTGCTGATCCCCGCCGGGCGCGACGGCAACCTCACGATCATCCGGTTGCGGCCGACGGCGGCGGTGGTCGAACAGGTGGCGACGGCGGTCAGCGCGCGGACGATCGCGCTCGATCCGTCGACCGGGCGCGCCTATTTGCCCTCGGCGACGCTGGCGCCGGCGGTGGGCAAGGAGCGGCCCAAGCCGGTCCCCGGCACCTTCCGCATCCTAGTTGTGGCGCCCTGATCGTTTCGGGTGCAGCCAATTATTGTCGGCGTGGCGTGCTTCATGGTAGGCGCGCGACGGAGGGCAAAAGATGACTGCAATTTCCTCTCATAAACGCCGGTTCGCGATCGCGGGCGCGATGGTTTTGGCACTTGGCTTGGGCGGCCTTGCTGTCGCCATCCATTACCCCGCGCTGGGACCGATTGCCGGTTCCATTGCGCCGCAGCTGTACGTCGATTCCGTCGCCGGGGCGCAGATCCCGCGGAAGGGCCGCTTCGTGCTGGTCGATGCCACGTCCGCGCGGCTGTACATGATGGACAATGGCCGCGTTCAAGATTCGATGCGGGTGATCGTGGGCAAGCCTGAAACGCCGACACCCGAGCTCAAGAGCGTCCTCAATTACGAGACCTTGAACCCCTATTGGCACGTTCCCGCCGACCTCACGCAGACGCTGGTCGCGGCGCGGGTGCTCCAGGAGGGGCCGACCTACCTGACCAGCCACGGCTATGAGATCGTGTCCGCCTTCGCCGCCGGTGCGCAGGTGCTTCCGCCCGACAGCGTCGACTGGAAAGCGGTCGCCGCGGGCACGGCCAAGGTTTTCGTGCGCCAGCGGCCCGGCCCCGCCAATTCACTCGGCCAGTTCAAGTTCGACCTCCCTCAGGGCAACGGGATCTATCTTCACGACACGCCCAAGAAAGAACTGTTCGCGCAGGAGCAGCGCGCGCTCAGCCACGGCTGCGTCCGACTCGAGGATGCGCAGCGGCTGGCGCGGTGGCTGCTCGGCAAGGATCCGCCGGCGGCCGCGGCGCCCGAGGAGCACATTCTCATTCCGCAGCCGGTGCCGATCACCATCAGCTACCTCGATCCGCGCGCCAGCACGCAGATCGCGGCGCTGCGATAAGGTTCGCAACTAACGCGAACCATGCTTGCAACGGGTTGGGGCGGCTTTCCCGGCTAGTGGGCCGCGGCGACCTTTTGATCTCTTCTGGAGGCGGCGCGAAAGAAAGCCGCCGATATCAGCCAGAGCACGGAAAAAACTGCGCTGAATAGCATGGCCTTGAGCGAGCCATCCGGTAGGCTTGCGGTCGACGGTGCGGTTGCGTTGGCCATTCCGAGCAACGCCTGCATGATCGCCACGCCGAACATGGTCCGCGCCATGCCCGCGGGCCGGAACCAGGCGGAAAACCCGCCTACCACCGCGCCATGATCAGCAGGAAATAGGCGATACCCGTGCCATCGTCGCGAACGAGCGTGGTCCACACGGTCAGGAACGCCGCGAGGACCGCGACTGCAACTCCCGCGCGGTAGGCCCGATTCTGGTTCGATCCCGTCATATGCTGGCTCCTCGAGAGGCGGCAGTCTTATCATGACCTGGGCGAATGTCCGCAACAGGCTGCGGCAGGCGTCGGATCTTGCTCCAGCCGCTGCTGCTATCGCGGTAAGGGCATTCCGGATATGTCGCCAACGCTAACAAAGCGGGGGGCTGAACTGCCGCAGGTTTTTGTCTCTTACGCTAGAGCTGACAAGCGGCGCGTCGCTAAGTTGGTCAGCGCACTTCGCAACGAAGGCTTTCAACCCTGGTGGGACGACGACATCCCCGCCGGAGCCAGCTGGGAGCAAGCCATTGAGAAAGCGCTCGCCGAAGCGCAAGCCGTGATCGTGTGCTGGTCGCCCGTCGCGGTAGCGAGCGAGAATGTGCGGTCGGAGGCGAGGGTGGCGCGCGCACGCGGCCGTCTCGTCCAGGTTTTCCTCGAAGCATGCGAGCCGCCCCTCTTCTTCGGGGAAAGCCAAGGCATCGACCTTGCCGGGTGGAACGGGTCGCCGCGCGATCCGGGGATGGGCCGCGTAAAGCAGGCACTCCACGCCGCAATTGCGTCCCAGCCGGTCGATCAACCGATAACATCGCCAGCGCGCATTCGTCGCCGCCTCCGTGTCCGGCCTCAGCTTATCGGGGCGACCTTGGCCTCGTTCTTCGCCATCGCAGTCGCCGGGTGGTGGTGGGTGCATGCGACCTTTGCGGAGGCCCCCTCGCGGGTTGCCGTACAGCCGATCAAAGCTCTTCGCGCGGATGGGTCGATTGCCGAAAGCCTCACGGACCAAATCATGACGTCACTGAATGACGGTCATATTCCTACGATCAGCAGATCCGCCAGCGAAGGTCTGGCGGATGGCGATGTCGATCAAAAGCTGAAGTCCCTCGGCGTCGGCTATACGTTGAACGGGACCATCGAGCGCGCGGGCAAGACGCTCCACGCCCGGGTGCATCTCGACGACCGTGTCCGGAACGAAGGCTTGTGGAGTTACGAAGCAACGGGTTCGACCGATGATCCGACGACGCTCAACTCGGCGGTATCGCGAAGTATCGCGGGGGTGCTCAGTTGCGCATATCGGGCGCTGAGACCGGGCGGACTGACCGACACCGAGCTCCTGTCGCGCTACCTTCGGGTATGCGACCTCTTCGTCAATCACAACGACGCAAGCGATTTGAAATCCACGTTCGAGCTCTTCGACGACCTCAGAATGATCATTGCGAAGGCGCCGAACTTCGTTCCGGCTCAGTCGGATTTCGCCAAGTTCGGAGCGTATCTCGCTCCACTCTTGCCGCCGGACCAGGCTTCCGCAATTCGCGCCGAAGCCGCGCGCGCGGCAAGCCGTGCGCTGGAGCTCAATCCGCACGCGGCCGATGCGTACGTCGCAAAGGAAATGCTTCTTCCCCCGACAGCCTGGGCCCGACGGGAGGCGCTCCTTCGGAAAGCCGTGTCGGTTGACCCGAATTGGCCGCACAGCAATGGATTCCTGGCGATGCTCCTCACGGAAACCGGGCGAATTCGCGAAGCGGCGGTCTATGGGCAACGGGCGGCGGCGGCGGATCTGCAAATCGATTGGAAGCCCTTCGGCGCGAAGATGGCATGCGATGCCGGGCAGACTGACGGTGCAATCGCGGATTTGCGCGAGCATCTTTCCAACTCACCAAGCGATGACAGTAGCAAGTGGGCGCTCCAATGGTGCCTTGTGGATGCGGGCCGCTACAAAGAGGCGCAACTGCTCGAAACGCGGGCAAGTCGGGGTATTTCGTGAGGCAGCCGAGCGAGCCCTTGTTTCCGGGCGGCCTGCGGATCGCGAAGCAGCCCGGCAACTCGCTTCTAAGTTGCCGCTGGACCCTTCGTCGGCGGCCTTCGTCGCCACGTGGAGCGGCGCGAACGGCGATGCCGATACCGCCTTTCGCTTCGCCGACCTGTTCTCGCCCGGATATCCGATGACGGGGACGACCGATTTCCTGTTCAGTCCACAAATTGAGTCGATGCGTCGCGACCCGCGATTCTTCGTTTTGGCAAAGCGATATGGACTGGCTCAATTCTGGCTGACGACGGGACGATGGCCCGATTTCTGCGAGGGCGCTCGCCTAAGCAGCTGCCGGTCAGCGAGCAGAGGGCAGGCCCTTGCGGCTAATGCATCGCCGGTTGGCAAGCGGCACTGAACCCCGGCGCACAGATGGCGGCGGCGCCTTTCGGCACCGCCGCCCGTGACGTTCTCGCCAGTTTAGTTGAGCGAGTTCGAAACGTTGTTGAAAGTGGTATTCAGCTTGTTGCCGATGCCTTGCATGGCACCGATCGCCGCAACGGCGATGAGAGCGGCGATCAATCCGTATTCGATCGCAGTCGCGCCCTCGCTATTTCTAATCAGCTTGAGAAATTTGCTCATGTGAATCTCCACCCGCGGCACAATTCAGACAGGCGCCACCACTGGAGATAGACTGGCCGACTTAGCGAATTGTTAGTGGGTAGGGTTAACGTTCGACGTAGAGAAGCGACCGACGCGCTTGCGGCCGGAGGGCTGCCGGTGGCGGCCGCGACGGGGGCGTCGGCTCTGATCTCAGGCGCTTTTGGCGCGCGGCTGCAGCATGCTCGTGCGCAGGCGGTATCCGCGATACTGGGCGACGAGCGCGAGGCTGACGGTCGCGATCGCCGTGCCGAGCAGGGGCCAGGGCTGGTGCTCGATCCCCTCCTGGTAGAGAAAGGTGTGGATCGCGGTCAGGGCAAAGACCCCATAATTCCAGCGCTGGAGCTTCTTCCAGCCGGGCGATCCGAGCTTGCGCAGGCTGAAGTCGTTGGAGGTGGCCAACAACGCCAGAAGGATCAGGGCGGCGAACAGGCCGCTGTAGTTGGCGAGGCCGAACGGGTCGTAGCGCACCGGCAGGAAATGCTCCGCCCGCCAGTTCTCGTAAATATAATAGACCCACGGCCGTCCGCGCAGATGGACGAACTGGCCGACGCCGGCGTGGAAGATTCCGGTCATGCCGGCCCAGATGCCGATGTCGCGGCGCAGATCGATCGTCACCGGCAGGCGTTTGCGGCCGATCAATTTCAGCGGGCCGATGAGCAGGGTCGCCGCGATGAGGACGAGTGCCGGATAGGCGCTGGCGAAACTCAGCCGCTCGATGAGGTCGGGAGAGGGCGCCGAGCGGTAGAGCAGAGCGCCACAGCCTAACGCCGCAACCCCGAGGGGGAGGTGGTGCCTCAGCAAGCGTCGGGGAAGGCGTCTCACCAGCGGGTTTCCTGGGGCCGGCTGTAACAGCGACGCGCCCTTGCGCAAGGGGGGAAGCGGTGCTTACGAAGCCTCGATCACCAATGAATCTTGTCGGCCCGCTCCTGGTTCTGGCGGGCAGATTTGGCGCTCGTGCGCGCCTGCGCTTCCGATCTCTGCGCGCCGGCGAACGACAGCAGGTCGGAGACCCACGGGCCGACCGTCAACGCATCGATCCACATCACCTGCAGGTCCGTGCGGCTGACCGTCATGTCGAGCACGACCGCGTGATCGACCAGCACCCTGCACGTCCCGATGTCGTCGTCGACTTCCTCGGGCACGATCGACGGCCCCCATTGCGCCTCGATGCGCCAGTGATGGTCGTTGGCATTCCACGCCGCCCATGGGGATATGGGATCGTCGAGACCCTCGATCTGGGTGACTCCCTCGGGCGGCTTCCATTGTTTGCCCCGGACCTTGGATTGACCCATCCATAGCTGGGCCAGTTTCAGCAGGTCGGGCACGGCGAAGTTGAGCCTGGCGTCGGTCACCCACAGTGCCGCCTTCACAGCTTTGGCGAGCGCCAGCCGGTTGCGTTCCACTTCGGCCAGGCTTGCCCGGTCGCGGGCGCTGTCCAGTCGCGTGCCGATGTTCTTGGCGCTGCCGATCTCTTGTTCCTGTCTATTGAGAACTCGGGGAGTCCAGCGCACCCAGCGCATGATGATCCAGGTCGCGAGGGCGGTACCGACGACGAGCAACACTGACTGAATCATCGAACCGCTCTCCCGCCCGGCGAGCATCGCACGAATGGACGACAAACTCCACGGCAGGGCCGATGGCGGATCAGAACTGCACCTTGGTCCCGCAATATCGGTACGACGTGCCGGACATTCGGAACGTCGTCGGTCCGCCGATGGTGAGGATGGTCGAACCGCCTTCGATCGTATCGCCGCTCTGGATGTCCTTGCACTGGTCGGTGACCGTGAAGACGCTGCCTTTGCGGGTCAGCTTCTTGATCGTGCACTGCGCCTGGGGAAAGCCGATGCTGCTGCTGCCGCCCCAATAATTGACCATCTCCGCGTTCGAGGCGCCTTTGCAGGCGCGGCCGGCGGGGACGTAGATGCCCTGCTTCAATGGCAGCAAGTCGCCTGCAGCAGCGGCGCTGGAAACCAAAACCCAAGCCAGGCATGCATGAAATGGCCGCATCGGCATTACGCTTCTCCTCAGTGAACGTTCCAAACACCCTGCTCCCGTTCATTTCAGCGTAAATGTCCGCAGGAGGAAGACAACTCCCTGCCGCAAAAAAAAGCCCAGCGCGGCGGCTGGGCCATTGTCGGTGTGAGAATGATCTAGAGCTCGTCGTCGCTGCGGTCGTTGTCGCCGCGGTCCTTGTCGCTGCCGAACGTCTCGCGCGCTTCGTCCTTGACGCTACCCCAGGCATTCTGGAGCTTGCCTTCGCCTTGATCGGCCTCGCCATCGCGCTTCAATTTCTCGTCTCCGAACAGCTTGCCGGCGCCTTCCTTGAGCTTGCCGCCTGCCTGCTTGATGCTGCCTTCGGTGCGATCTTCATCGATGCCGATGGCGTTGTCCTCATTGCTGTCATGGTCGTTCATGATCTTCTCCATGATTGTGTGCGGGGTTAAACGCACCGGACGGCCGTTCGTTCGGTCGCGGGCGATTTAAGTACGTGAAACCGCGCGGTTCAACTCAGGGAGAGGCGATCGGCGCCACTGCCGTTCATTTTCGCCGGGCGGGTCGCTCCCGCGCGATGCGTTCTCCTGCTCGATCCTGTCCGATTGCGCGTCGAGATCGTCGGCAATCTCGATCAGCGCCATGCGGTCCTGAATTAACCTGCGTTATGGACGTTCCCGCCGTTTCGGAGCCGTATCGCCGAATAGCCCTCCAGGGACTGGCAAGTGCCGAGTTCGATGTCGGTATCCAGCCTCGCAGGGCTGTGGTTGCGTTTTGTGCGTGAGGTGGGGGGAATGCGTGAGTACCGGCTCTATTGCCTGGACGGAGCGGGCAAGATCGGCTTCGCCGACTGGATTGAGGCGGCCGACGACGACGAAGCCGTCGCCAAGGCGCGCGAGCTAAAGAGAAGCGCGGTCAAATGCGAGATCTGGGACCGCCACCGCCTTGTCGCGACCCTGGACGCGGACGATCTCGGGGATGAATTTCCGGCGACTTAGCCCGCCTCGCGCCGGACTTCGCAGTCGCGGGCGATCACCAGAACGGGCGGTCCGGGCGATGCTTCTCGCGGATGACGGTGCCCTGGATGATTTGCGACTTGAAGGCCTTGCGCATGGTTTCGGCACCCCTCGCGCTCATGCATACCAGGCGCACTCCCCCCGCTGGAATTCGCTCGATCACCGACACCCCGACCTTGGCCGCCTTGCACTTGGCGACCACCTGATCCTCGCTCAGCCGGACGAGAAGCTCGCGGCTCATGAGCGCGGACGCCGAAAGGCGGGACATGCCGATCCGCGAGCGGCGCCGAGATGGATTTGCGCGCTCGATCGCGTCGGGTCCTTAGCCATCGTTCTTCTCCTCTGCCGGGCCGGAGTTCGGCGCAGCGGTGTGGACTTGTGTCGCAATTTTCGCGCGGTTGGCCTCGAGCCGGTCGAGAAGATCGGCGCGCGCCGTCCATGCATCGGCGCTGCACTTCAGCCGGACGCGCATGTGGTCGCTGTCCGAAGCCTCGGCGCGGTCGTGGTCGTCGTCGGCCATCGTGCGGCAACCGGCGGCGCTGTCCTCCAGCTTGCGCGGAGAGGGGGCGCCTTCGGAGCGAGCGGCGGTCACCGCGATACCTGCGGCGGGTAAGCGAGCGTAAGTGATTTCACTGCGTTTGCTCCGTTGGGTAAGCGGGATCACGCGATGTCTCTCAGGCGCACCGCGCCTACGCGAAAACATTGCCGTGCGATGGGACGGGTCTAGCACGTCAGCGCCCGGTCGGCGAATCCAAAGGCGTTGCCGCGGACAACGGACCGCAGGAGTTCATAGGTCGAGACCGACGGCGAGGTAGAGATGGTAGCCGGTGCGGTGCTCGGCCCAGGTGGGTCCGCCGGAGACGAGCAAGGCATAAGGTCCGCCGAGCTTGACGATCGAGCCGACCCCGGCCCGGGTCTGGGGCGTTCCCCCGACGGTGTCGGCGCCTTGGCGGGTGACCTCGGCGCCAAGGGAAACTGACGTACTGAAATCGTGGGTCACGGCGATCGCGGCCTGCCAGAAATCGCGGTTGCCGGGACCCGGGTTGATCTCGTAGCCGCCGCCGCCGAACAGGCTGGTGCCGCCGGCGAAATCCTTGCCCAGCCAGAGCGGAAGCAGGAATCGCGTCTTGCCGTTCTCCGCGAGGCTGGAGGTCGGGAGGATGGCGCGGGGGAATATGGCCGCGGAAAGGCCGCGGCGCTCATCAGCGAAGAAGCGATATTTGACGCCGAGCTCGACATCGCCGGTGCCGCCGCGCCAGCCCTCAACCGGCGCGTGGGAGAAGCCGAACGGGAGCGTCGCCGTCAGCTGGACGCCCTTGACCGGGCCGTAGTTGAGATCGACGCCGGCATCCGCGTCGAGCGTGGATTTGCGGCCTTCGACCGCGGTGAAGGCGTAAAATTCCCAGTGGCCGGTGTCGGTCGGGACGGGGTCGTCGGTGAGATAGGGCGGACCGGCGAGCGCCGGAACTGACGCTCCCGCGAACAGGAGCGCGGCCAGCGCGCGAAGTTTCACGCCTGCGCTTCCGCCTGGCCCGGGTGCCGTCCGGCCCGCTGCGGCAGAATTAAGATCAAGGCGACGATGACAATGGCGAGAACCGCCGAAGCGATCGGGCGGCTGAGGGCGAGCCCGCCCTTGTCGAGCGGCTTGTCGAGGAAGTCGCCGACCGTCGCGCCGAGCGGGCGGGTGAGGATGAACGCCGCCCAGAACAAGGCGACGCGGCTGGTCTTTGTCGTGAAATAGAGCAAAGCGAGAACGAGCAGGCCCGCGCCGAACGCGACCGCTCCGCCCGAATAGCCAAGGCCCCAGCCGCCGTCGGCGGTCGCATCGGCCGCCCAGTCGCCGAGGGCCGTGCCCAGCGTCTGCGAGAAAGTGATGGTGATCCAGTAAAAGGTCTCCTCGGGCGGCGAGGTGACGGTGTTTACGTCGACGGTGCCGAGCGTCTTGTACCAGGCGAACAGCGATAGCAGGACGCAGGCGAGAAGCAGCAGCGAGCCACCCGGATAGCCGATCCCGAGCGAGCGGTCGGCGAAGTCGGCGAGCGTGGTCCCGCACGTGGTCGAAGCGATGATCGTCGTCCAGTAGAGCCACGGATTGAAGCTGCGCGCCCGGATCTGCGCGATGACCAGTGCGACGAGCAGCACGCCGAAAATCGCGGTGCCGATGAGGTAGCCGTAGGGCACCGGATGCGGCGTGGTCTCACCGAGCCAGGTCATGGTCACCGTATCGCCGCCCGTCTCGCCAAGCGTCGTCGCGAGCACCTTGATGATCCAGAAGCCGAGCGTCACCGCCGGCACCTTGGTCA
>JBDTXI010000158.1:0-12311 GCA_040006255.1 Sphingomicrobium sp. | reverse complement strand
CGTGCTGAGTCTTCGGGAACAGAATGCCGCCCTCGATGCCGACATAGCCGGATCCATCCGAGGCAGCGGCCGGTGCCGCGAAGGCGACCGTCGCGGCGGCGGCGGCGAAAAGATATTTACGCATGTAATTAGACCCCTTTTAGGTGACTGTGTGTCGGGCGCCTAACAGTACTGCGCGGCCAAGTCTCCAGATTTCGGTGAACCCGATGCGATCCGTTAAAAACTGTTGCAGCAATGGCACATATTATTTATTCGTTAATATCGAGGTTTCAAATCAACGTCAAGGAAACGGGGAGCGGACAGAAGTAATGGCATCAACCGCGATTATGCAGATCGCATATGAGCAGTTTGTTTTCTAGAGACAAAGTTACTAAACGATAGGCTGAACATTTAGGCGCAGTTATCGCGTCGAGTTTCATCCTGCTGCTGGCGATCCTGCGCAGGCAATCCTATTCTTTGCTCACCTTCCTGAAACCGGTGGCAATTTCATTCGCGAATAAAACGCTCTCGGTGACAGCGTTCGTCGAGCTCCGCGATCCCGTATTCAACTGAACTGAGATGATGTTGCTGATATCGTTTATGGTTTCGGGGCCTTTACGTTCACTTGATGGCCGTCAGCGAGTTTGTCGCCGTCTGTGATCTACCGGTGCAGGGCAAATAACACAATCTTGGACGGACTCACTTCCCCGCCCCGTCACCAGCACCAAGACGGAGGCTACGCACGCTTTCCTGATCGAGGTTTGCGCCTAGGCGCCTGACTTTATTAAATAATTTCACTTTCGGCTGCTGCAAGCTTAGAGTGATGCGCGAGACTCGGACCCTAGCTCTGCAAGCGCGGGGGAAGGGTCTCTATCATGCGACGTTCGGAACCCCCTTTCGACGCATGCAGAGCGGCCCGACCTTACCCCTGTTTGGTCGGGTCGCTCGTTTACGTCCGATCGCATGACGTTGCCTCGCTTCTCATTTCCGCTTTGCCTGCGAAAGCAGACCTATGTGGCTAATGTCCGCAATGGGTGGAAAGCGGACATTCCGTAATCCCGCAACTTGAACTGCCGATTGACTCCAGTGTCGGCCAGCCGCAGCCTCAGTGACGGAGGGGCGAATGGCGGCGATCTTCCTCAGCTATGCCCGCGAGGACCGGCGGTTCGCCGAGACGCTGGCGCAAGTCCTCGAGAGTGCCAGCCACAGCGTCTGGTGGGACGGCCGCATCGGCGGCGGAGAAGAATTCTCTGCCGAGATCGAAACCGAGCTCGACAAGTCGGATGTCGTCGTGGTCGCCTGGTCGAAGGAGTCGGTGAAGTCGCGCTGGGTTCGTGACGAGGCCGCGGTCGGTGGCGACACCGACCGGCTGGTCCCGGTCAGCATCGACGGCAGCCTGCCGGCGATGGGCTTCCGTCAATTCCACACACTCGACCTGACCGGCTGGAAAGGCGGCAAGCGCGATGCACGAACCGCGGAGCTGCTTCAATCGGTCGAGCGGCGGCTGAAGAGGAAGGTCGCGGCGCCTGTGCCCGTCACGAGACCCGCGCGCGGCTTCCGGATTTCCGGCGTCAACAGAATTTGGGCTGTGGCGGCAATAGCCGTCGTGCTGGTGGCGGTCGCCGCCTATCTGTTCGTCAGCCGCAAGGACAATGCGCCCACGTCGGCTCCAAGCGTCGCGCTGCTCCCGTTTACGGCCGATTCGTCGGATGCCGATGCCCGCAAGCTCGCTTTGGCAACGCGCGAAACCGTCGCGCACACGCTGTCACAGGGCGCCTTCGCAGTCAGCGCGATCGATGCGTTGCCTCAGAACGGACGCCCTCCGGCCGACTTCCTGATTTCGGGCCAAGTGACAACCACGCCAGACAAGATTGTGACGACCGTGCGGATGGAAGAAACCGAGCATCGGGTGGTCGTCTTTTCGCACCAGTTCGAAGCGGGCCGAGACAAAGCCTGGGATCTTCCGGAGCAGGTAGGGGCGCAGGTAGCCTCGCAACTCTCGTGGACCGCGCCGATGATTGCGCTCGAACGGCGGCACCCCTCGGACCCTGCGATTGTGGCTGCACTTCTCCAAAGCAGTACCGCAGGCCTGGAGGGAGCGCAGGCTCTTCAGGACTTTGAAACCGCTCGCCGGCTTGCCGCGAAAGCTCCAGATTCCCCGCTCGCGCAAAATCTGCTCGCCTTCAACACCGCATTCGCCGTTTACTTGCTTCCACGTGAGCAACGCGCGGAGGCGATCGCCGCCGCACGGCGCGCTGTCGATCGTACGACAAAGCTCGCCCCCGAATTTGGGGGCGGCTACATCCCTTGGTGCCTCCTTCACAGCGACATGCGAATGGCCGAATGTGAAGATCGACTTCGAACAGCGATGCGGCGCGACCCCGACGACCCCTTCGTTAACTGGTTCCTGAGCCGGCTGCTCAACAATGTCGGGCGCAACGCGGAAGCGGCGGGCCTTGCTCGGCTCTCGCTCGCGCATGATCCGTACATGCCGTACAAGATTGCGCAGATGCTCCGGATGCTGGAAATCACCGGCCAAACCCGAGAGGCAGCGGAGCTCTTCCAGAAATCAACGCGCTGGTGGCCCGGCAATGGAGAAATCGCCTGGTACCGCGTCTCGGGAATGATCCAGCGCGGCGATTTCAAGGCAGCGCAGCGGTTCGAAGACGTTGCCGGAGGCGGATCTCGGTCCACCCCGGCGGCGCTCGCGATCGCTCACGGCTCGATCGTCTTGGTGCGGTCAGCGTGTTCCACGGCTGAAGACGCGGACAGCGTTCTGTGCATGCTCGCACTGGCCCGTCTTGGCGATGGCGACGCGGCATTTCGGTCGGCCGACCAGCTTTATCCCAACCGCCGAGGGCGGAATACCGCGGAAGAGAACCGGCTATGGATTGAGAATCCCCCCGGATTCCCGCTGGCGTTCCTGACATCGCCGGTAGCCGCGCCGATGCGTCGGGACCCGCGTTATCTGCAGCTCGCGGAACGCACCGGCCTACTCGAATATTGGCGTTCCGGTCGCCCGCCCGATTTCTGCCGAAAGCACCCGGAGGCGATCTGCGTGAGGCTGCAGAAGCGAGACTAGTGCAAAGCGCGAACTCATCGACTCCTAATGTCCGTTTTGGGTCGAAAGCAGACCTTAGCGTCGATCTCTGACGTGGGAGCACCGACCCCACTACGGCTTGCGCCGCAGCGCCCAGACGAAGGCGGACAGGCTGCTGATCAGCGTGGCGACGGCAATGAGCATGGCAGGATCGAGAACAAGCATGAGGCGACTCCGAGCCCCTCCTTGTTCCCTATTTGTTCCCTACGTGCAATAGGAGACTGCCTAGGGGAGGTCGTTTTCTCGCGAAAACCTCGCGCGTCTCAGTGCGCCACGGCGCTCGCTCCGGTCTGTGCCGGCGCGGCCGCCGCCAGCGCTTCCGGTGCCCGATCGAGCCCATAGACGTCATCGGCAAACGCGAGCCGCCCGTCGGTGACGTTCGCGGTCAGATAGGTGATGAACACCGGCACGCCCTTGTCGAGCTGCACATGCTGCTCGGGGGTGCCGCCCGGCGGGCTCGCGTCGCGGCCGAACAGCCACTGAGCCAATCGCGCCGCATGTTCGAGGCGGACGCAGCCGAGGCTGAAATTGCGCTTCGCCTTGGCGAACAGCTCCTTGTGCGGGGTGTCGTGGAGATAGATGCCGTGGTCGTTCTCGAACCAGAATTTCACCGCGCCCATCATGTTGTTCGCGCCGGGCAGCTGGCGAATGTGGACGGTGGCCGTGCCGGCAGCGACCCCCTTCCAGTCGATGCTCTTCGGGTCGACGGGCGGGGCATCGGAGTTCCAGTCGCCGACGACCTCGTAGCGCGCGGCCTTGAGGTAGGAGACGCCGCGCTTGATGACCACGGGCGCGACCTTGCGCAGCGCGACCTCGTCGAGGATGTGCCAATAGGGGTTGAAGGTCACGTAGTGGATCGTCCCGGCGAGCAGCGGAGTCGGCGACGTCGTCTTGCCGACCACCACCTTCATGCTGTCGACGGCTTTTCCGTCCTCCATCATCCACAATTGCGCGCTGGCCGCATCGACCACGACAGCTCGCCCCGCCGCCGGGATCAGGCGCAGGCGCTGAAGCGATGCCTGGACGTGCGGATCGGCGGTGCGGCCCTGCTTGATCGCGGCATCGCGGAGCGCGGAATAGAGCGGGTTCACCGCCGCGACGGCATCAATATAAGTCCCGAGCGAAGGCGCATGGGCCGCTTCGGCAAGCATGGCGGGCGCGCTCGGGGCCGCGGGTTTCAGCGCCGCATCGCCAAAGCTGACGCCCGCGACCGGCCCCTTCAGCGTCCGCGCATATTGCACCCACGCGGCCGAGATGATTTTGTCGTCGGCCGGCTGGCCCCGCGCGATGGCGGCTTCGACTTCGGCCGCGAGCATGGGACCATTGGCCAGCCCGTCAAGCGCCGCAGTGCGCAGCAGCGGCGGAAGCTTCGCCGCCGCGGCCCGGCTCGCCTCGTCCTTGAGCCACAGCGGCGCCTGGCCCCGGGCGGCGTAGAACAGGTCCACGCCGAGATCGGCCGGAGCAGGCGCGGCGATTGCGACCGGCGAGGCGACGGGTGACGAGGGGGGCGGCGTCGGCGCGACGTCCTGCGCGCAAAGAGGCTGCGCCGCGAACGCGCTCGAGACTGCCATCGCTAGAAGCCGTCGCAATTGCATGCTTTGAAAACCCTTTTTGTCTGAACAGCCGGAATTAGACCAGAAAAGGGTTAAGCGGGAGGCCAAGGTTCAGGAATTTATGCGAATTCTTGGGCGCGACCTTGGTTAGCAGATCATCCGGCCGGGATTCCCCCTATTTCCGGCCCGCTCACCGCGCCGCAACGCCGCGCAACAGTAGGATAATTTTCACATATCGTGGGTATTCGCGGCTGCTAACCCAGCAGGAGTGCGCGCGAGTGTCCGGCGCAGGAAGTAAAGCGATCCGCATCGCGAGCAGCCATTTGATCGCCAGCTGCGCGACGATCGCGGCGATTCTGATGTTTGTCGGGCTGGGCAGCCAGGTGCTTCCCCCGGCCTTTGGAATTTCGCGCTTGCCCGCCGACGAGAGCCTCAAGATGGCCTTCGTGCTCAACATCGCCATCATCCTCTTCGGCTGGCGCCGGTCGAAGGATCTGAAGGACGCGCTCGAAGCCTATGACAAGGCCGAGCGGCTCGCCCAGCGCAACGCCAACACCGATCCGACGACCGGCCTCGCCAACCGCCGCGAGCTGCTTCAGGCGCTCGGCGGAGCGCTCGAGGCGAAGCGGCCCGGCGTTCTGCTGCTGCTCGATCTCGACCATTTCAAGCGGGTCAACGACCTGCACGGCCACCTCGCCGGCGACCAGCTGCTCAAGATCGTCGCCGAGGCGCTGGTCAAGGCGGCGGCGAAAAATGCCTGCTGCGCGCGCATCGGCGGCGACGAATTCGCCATTCTGCTCGAAGGCGAAAGCAACAAGGGCGCGGAAATCGTCGCCGCCGCGATCCTCGCGCGGCTCGCCACCCCGGTGTTCGCCGCGGGCGCCCAGCTCCAGGTTTCGGCCTCGATCGGGCTCGCCTCGACATCGCGCCTCGCCAACGAAGAGGATGTCCTGCGCCAGAGCGACGTCGCGCTCTATGCGGCTAAGCGCGCCGGGCGGAACCAGTTCGCTTGGTTCGACCGCGAGCTCGACCGCGAGCTGACCGAGCGTCTGTCGATGGAAGAGGACATGCGCGCCGGGATCAAGTCGGGCGAGTTCGTGCCCTTCTTCCAGCCGTTGATCGACCTCGCCAGCCGCGACCTCGTCGGCTTCGAGGCCCTCGCCCGCTGGCGCTCGCCCAAGCGCGGCCTGCTCGAGGCCGAGCATTTCATCGAGATCGCCGAATCGACCGGCCTCGTCGGGCCGCTGACGATGAGCGTGATCGAGCAAGCGCTGATCGACGCGCGCACCTGGCCTTCGCATCTCAAGATCGCGGTCAACATTTCGCCCGTCCAGTTCCGCGACCCGCGCCTCGCCGAGCAGATCATCAAGTTGCTCACCGAGACCGGCTTCCCCGCGAGCCGCCTCGAGATCGAGATTACCGAGGCCTCGCTGCTCGAGGACCGCGAGCAGGTGATCACCATCATTAAGAGCCTCAAGAACCTCGGGGTCAGCGTCAGCCTCGACGATTTCGGCACCGGCTACGCCAGCCTCGCGCAGGTCAATTCGCTACCCGTCGACCGCATCAAGATCGACAAGAGTTTCATCTCGACCATCGTCAAGAGCGAGCAGACCGCGGCCATCGTCGCCACCATCGCCAGCCTCGGCCACACGCTCAACGTGCCGATCACCGCCGAAGGCGTCGAGTCCGAGCAAATCCGCGCCGTGCTGCAGGAATATGGCTGCTCGGAAGCGCAAGGGTGGCTGTTCGGCCGCGCCGTCTCCGCCGACAGCGTGCGCACCTTCCTCGGCTTGAAGGAGCAGGGCGGCCGCCCGGCCCAATCCAAAGCCGCGCGGGAAGACAGCCACCGCTTCACCCCGCGCATCAACCGCAAGTCGCTATAGGAACGCGAAACGCGGCTCGGCGCCGCGTTTCATCAAGGCGGTGATCGCCCACACGCACGCGTGCGCCCGATCGGGCGAGCGCCCCCCAGGGTCGCCGCCGATCAGCATTCCCGCCAGTTCGTCCTCGAGCTCGGGGAAGCGCCCCGCCAGTTTCGCCCGGCCATTCTCGAACAGCGCGGCGACCGGCTCGGCCCGCGCGACCTTGCCGCGGCTTGCGTTGACCAGCTTGACCGGCAGCGACACGTCGGCGTTTTTGAGCACGCTCGCGACCATGTCGCCGCCCTGGTTCTTCTCGGCGATCACGCGGTCCGCGCCCCACAATTCCGCCGCCCCCGCGACCGCCCGCGCCCAGCGCTCCGGGCTCGCCCCGCCGATGCTCAAGTCCGCCAGCACGTAGGTGACCTCGTCCGCGCCCAGCCCGCACACCACGATCCCGCACGTCCCCACGACGCTCCCCGGCGGATCCACCCCAACCACGATCCGCCGCAACTCCCTCTCCCCTTGAGGGAGAGGGCTGGGGTGAGGGTCCGTCCGCGCCCCCTCCAGCAACGCCCGCGAAAACAGCGCCCCCTCGACCTCCTCGATCAGCTCGCCGCCAAGCTCCTGCCGACCGATCCGCGTCCCGCCATAGGTCTCGCGCATCCACTCGACGAACGCGTCCGGCAGATGCCCATTCTCGTCCGTCCGCCCGTGCGTCACCGCCGTCCCCCCCAGCCCCTTCACCCGAGTCAGCAGCGGCACCGGCCGCGGAGTCGTCGTCACCACCACCCGCGGCTTGTCCCCCAGCCGCAGCCCCATCATCAGATTGTCCCACGCCACATCGGCCGAGCGCGATTTGCCGTTCGCCCCCCATTTGGCCAGCTCGTCGGCCCAGGCGAAATCATGCTCGGGCCCGCGCAGCCCCTCCGGCGCCTCGGCCGAATAGACGAACGCCATCGCCCCGCTGGTAAAGCGCAAGGTGCCGATCGACGGCTTCCACTCCACCTGCTCGTTCACTCGCGCGACCTTCACCAGCCCGCTCGGCCCCTCGATCATCACCTTGGCGACGTCGTCGCGGCTCCCGCCGACCAGGGCGATGCGCGCGTTCGGCGTCTGGGGCGCCTGCTGCGACACCCACTCCGCGCCCGCGCGGGTCTTGCCGAACCCGCGCCCGGCCATCAGCAGCCACACCGTCCATTCCGTCGCCGGCTCGGTCTGCCCGCCGTGCGCCTGCCACGACCAGTCCGCCAGCAGCCGCGCCTTCACCCGCGACGGGAGCCTCGCCACGAACGCCGCCCACCCGTCCGCGTCGTCGCGAAAATGCCGCGCCGCCACATGCAGCAGCGCCCGCCACCCCCACAAATCGTCCCTCATTCCTCCCCCAGCTCGGCTGGGGGAGGGGGACCATTCCCCGAAGAGGGAATGGTGGAGGGGTCGGCCGCTTCCCCCTCTCCCCAATAGGTAGAGGGCCGGGGTGAGGGCCATCCTCCCCCGCCAAATCCTCCTTCGTCACCCGCACCGCAAACGCGCGCAGCCCGCGGACCAGCGCCCGCTCCATCTCGGCATCGCTCGCCAGCCGCTCGCGCTCATAGCTCGGCAGCTCTTTCACCCGTCCGCGCCCGCGCGGATTGTCGCGCAGCGCCCGGTCGGCGCGGATCCGCGTCACCCCCGCCTTGTGCTGTTGCAACAGCTGCAGCGCCAGCACGGGGTCGACCACGTCGGCGTCGGGCGGCTCGAACGACCCGTCGACCTCGATCGCCTCGGCGGCCGCCTTCTCGAAGCGCATCTCGACCATCTTCGCCTCGAGCCGCGCATAGCTCTGCTCGAGCGCCCGGTCCCACGCCTCGGCGAACAAAGCGTCGCTCATCCGGTGGTCGTACACCGTGGAATACCCGACCTCCGCCTGCCGCGCCGATTCCGCCGCGTTCGCCGTCGCCGCGAACCATTTCAAAAACAGCTTCTTCCCGTCCGCGGTGAACCGCCGGCAATCCCGCTTGCGCACCTGCACAACCCGATTGCACCCCGCCTGATACTCACTCAAATTCTCCCCCACCTTGTCTGGAGGAGGGGGACCGTCCGCAGGATGGTGGAGGGGGTCTGTGCAGTGCGCCACCTCATCCCCTCCCCCCGCCTGCAAGGGGGGAGGGACGCCGCGCGAAGCGCGAGCCGGGAGAGGGGCCGTTTGCCCGGTTCCATCATCCTTCATTGTCTGATTTCCCCGTTCGTCCTGAGCGAAATCGAAGGGCGCGCGTAACAGGCACGCTAACCCGCTCCCGCGGCAACTCAGCCCCTCCCCCCTCCGCGGGAGGAGCGGACTTAAAGGCTCCATCGATCTCGGAGGATCGATGGAATGTCCGCGGGGGAGGGAGGGACCCGCTGCTGCGCAGCGGGAGGGAGAGGGGGCGTTTTCCCTTCGTCAACATCGTTCACGGAAATGGACCTCTCAACCGGCCGCGTCAGCCGCCTTCGCGCAGCGGCACGCGCGCCGTACACACCTTCTCGGTCTATCCCTATGTACCCAAACAGCGTTACAATGTCAAGACAGAATAACCAAAAAGGTTCGTATCAGATCGCGGCCGCCGGTCAGTCCGCCGGAGGGCCGAGCCGCTCCAGCTCGGCATCGAACCGCGCGGTGAGGGCGGCGGCATCGAGCGGTGTCAGCAATTGCTTGAGCGCATCGAACCGGCGTTGCTGCCAGCCGAGCAATCGAGCGCTCCACGGTTGCGTCTTTGCCGACGCAAGCGTTTCGACCATTATGAGCAGTTCGCCACGCGCCTTGTCGTCGCTCGACAACCGCGGCCCGGGCGGCAGGTCGATCGGGATGACTCCCTGGCGATCGTCGCGGTTGCCGCGCTGCGTGACGCGATAGGGCATGCCGGGAATGACGAGCCGGGCAAGGCGGGTCTTGGGCGCGTCCTCTTGTCCGAGCAGCGGTCAGGCTAGCGCGGCGGAAGCGATAAGCCAAGCCATTCACGGACGCCAGAGGGGGCGAATTTCGGTTACTGTCACCGTAATCTATCTCGCCGCAGCGTTTGGGCAGAAACACAAGGACCTGTTTCAGAGACAGGCTCCCGAGCGCGATCTGCTTTCGGCCCGAGATAACGCTCTTGACTGCGCTCGAAGGGCTGTCGAGCTCGACTCATCTTATCGCGCGAGGCTTTGGTCGATCTCTAAGCCCGACGGTATTGACGACGATTTGTCAGACTTCCGTGGAAATCCAACTTTCCGCGCTATCGTTGGCGTGCCTATGGAGGGGCCGGATACGCAAGTTGTGAAAGATAATCCCGGCACCCCGCCTCTTTGGTGAGCGCGTACGGTGGACCGGGAAAAACGGGCGCCGGGGCACGCCAGGGCCGCCGCTTGCAATCCTGCTGTACCAACTGTTAGCCTGCGGACGCTCGGTCGCGAAGAAGGCTGGAGAACGGCACGTGGCAAAGCAGGCGCAGTTTCAACTGGTTGCTATCCTCGCTCTCGGGCTGTTTGTCGCTGGCAACGCATCCGCGGCGCAAGCTGAAGCGCGCTGTGATGCGCAACCGCCGCCAGTGGTGCCGCTTTTGCCCTCGCCGACAACAGCTACGACAGCCGAATTACTGCGGATCGCAACCGAGCTTCTTTAGGGCCGCCGAGGATGCGCTGGCACGGAGCACAAGTCCCCTGGAACTCAGCGTGACGTGCGTCGATCGGGTAGCTCTGCAGAGTGGAAATCAACTCGTAACAGTCAGGGGCGCGTGACCAACCCGACCACCCTCAGCCAAATCGTACCGCCCCTTGATGCTTTCGTGCGCAGCAAGTCGAGGCAGCTTGTCTATAAGTGGACCATCGAACCAACGACGGCCACGTTGGCTCCTGGCGCGAACGCCACGTTTGAGAGTTCGGACGTAGAGGTGCCGCCGGGCGGCGATGACCTGACCATCACCTTGCGCACCATCTTGCCCTCTCACCCCCTCTAACCTATAGCCTGCACCGTCCGGCGGGCGCTCTTTGAGCGCCTGCGGCAGCCCGTCCTTTGGCGAGCGCGTACGGTGTCCCGGCTGGGCCGGCACCGGAACGCGCTCTTTCGCATGGGGGCCGCCGAACGGACGCCGGCAGCGCATGGTGCTTTGGCGGCAGTTTGGACAACCAGGTCCGCAGGTGAAGGCCCGCCATGGTGGCGCGCCACGCGGCAGGCCGAGTGATCCCGTCAGAGCATCGCTTTGATGGGCTCACATAGACATACGAAAGACTAACCCCTCATGGCGACCACGACATTCCCGACCCGCGACGATTTCGCGGCGCTTCTGAACGAGAGCCTTGGCGGCGAGAACGAGACCTTCGAAGGCAAGGTGGTGAAGGGCATCGTCACCGCGATCGAGAACGATCTGGCGGTGATCGACGTCGGCTTGAAGAGCGAGGGCCGGGTGGCGCTGCGTGAATTCGCGATGCCGGGGCAAAAGGCCGAGCTCGCCGTCGGCGACGAGGTCGAGGTCTATGTCGACCGGGTCGAGAACAACCAGGGCGAAGCGATGCTGTCGCGCGACCGCGCGCGCCGCGAAGCCGCGTGGGACAAGCTCGAGGGCGAATTCTCGGCCGGCAACCGCGTCGAGGGCGCGATCTTCGGCCGCGTCAAGGGCGGCTTCACCGTCGATCTCGGCGGCGCCGTGGCCTTTCTTCCGGGCAGCCAGGTCGACATCCGCCCGGTGCGCGACGTCGGACCGCTGATGGATCTTCCGCAACCCTTCCAGATTTTGAAGATGGACCGCCGCCGCGGCAATATCGTCGTCTCGCGCCGCGCGATCCTCGAGGAAACCCGGGCCGAGCAGCGCTCGGGGCTGATCCAGTCGCTGGCCGAGGGCCAGGTGATCGAGGGGATGGTCAAGAACATCACCGATTACGGCGCCTTCGTCGACTTGGGCGGGATCGACGGCCTGCTCCACGTCACCGACATTTCCTACAAGCGGGTCAACCACCCGTCGGAAGTGATCAACATCGGCGACACGGTGAAGGTGCAGATCATCCGCATCAACAAGGAAACGCAGCGCATCTCCTTGGGCATGAAGCAGCTCGAGAGCGATCCGTGGGACGGCGCGGCGGCCAAATATGCGGTCGGCGAAGTGTTCCGCGGGCGGGTCACCAACATCACCGAATATGGCGCGTTCGTCGAACTGGAGCCGGGGATCGAGGGCTTGGTCCACGTTTCCGAGATGAGCTGGACCAAGAAGAACGTGCACCCGGGCAAGATCGTCTCGACGTCGCAGGAAGTCGACGTGAAGGTGCTCGAGGTCGATGGCGAGAAGCGGCGGATTTCGCTCGGGCTGAAGCAGGCGCAGGAGAATCCGTGGGCGGCGTTCGCGTCCGCGCATCCGGTCGGCTCGGTGGTTGACGGCGAGGTCAAGAACTCGACCGAGTTCGGCCTGTTCGTGGGCTTGGAAGGCGATGTGGATGGCATGGTTCATATGTCCGACATCGCGTGGGGCGTTTCGGGCGAGGAGGCGCTGGCGCTTCACCGCAAGGGTGAGACGGTCAAGGCCCAGGTGCTCGACGTCGATGTCGAGAAAGAGCGCATCAGCCTCGGGATGAAGCAGCTAGAGGGCGGCGGCGCGGGCGCTGGCGCGGGCACGGCGGGCGCGAAGGGCGCTGGAGCGGCTTCCGGCGGCGGCGTCAAGAAGGGCGACGTTCTCACCGTGATTGTCCGCGCCGTGCAGGATGCGGGCCTCGACGTGCAGACTGGCGACGACGGCGTGACCGGCTTCGTCAAGCGCACCGATCTTGGCCGCGACCGCGACGAGCAGCGTCCCGAGCGCTTCCAGGTGGGACAGAAGTTCGACGCCCAGGTCATTG
>JBDTXI010000157.1:0-14622 GCA_040006255.1 Sphingomicrobium sp. | reverse complement strand
GCGCGAGATGTTGCGCGACGGGCTGTCATTCTCGCCGCCGAGGCTGTGGGTCGCCTTGGCCAGCTCGGCCTCGCCCTGCGATCGCGGGCCTTCCGACAACACGCGCGCATGCGTCGAATCGCACGCGCCATCGGACGAGCAACTGTTGCCGATGATGTCGTTGTTGAGGACCGCCACGACGTTCCAGCCCTGCGCCTTGGCGTAATTGGCGAGCGTCTTGCCGCCGTAAAGGCCCTGCTCCTCGCCCATCAAAGTCGCATAGACGATCGTCCCCGGGAACTTGTGCTTGCTCAGCAGGCGGGCGGCCTCGATCACGGCCGCGGTGCCCGATCCATCGTCGTTCGCCCCCGGTGCGTCGGACGTGGCGTTCATCGGATCGGTGACTCGGCTGTCCATATGTCCCTGGATGATGACCACGTCGTTGGGCCGCTCGGTGCCGCGCTGGATCGCGAACACGTCGGTGATCTTGGTCGGGGCGGGCAGGCGGTCGCCCCTGAACGTCTCGCTGGTCCGCGCGACCGTCAGGCAATTGCCGCAGGCGGCCGAGTAGCGGTTGAATTCATTCTCCGCCCAATTGAGCGCCGCTCCGACCCCGCGCTTGGGGTCAGTCTGCGACGACAAAGTGTGACGCGTCCCGAAGCTCACGAGAGTTTCGATCGTGCGCCGCAGCTGCGCCTCGCTCACCGGCGCGATGATCGCCCGCAGCTTCGCATCTGGCGACGACTGCTTCGGGGGCGGCGCGGCGCCGATTAGGGCAACGCAAGCAAGGGCGCCGAGTTTACGTATGACGACTCTCCTCTTCGGTCGCGGCAACTGGCATTTCGGGCGCCCGGGGTCTAGGGGAGCCGCGACCCCAAACCACTCAGTCAGGACGCGTCTTCATGTTGCGCAGCATCGACCATTTTATCGGCGGATCCAGCTTCGCTTCGGGCGAGCGGCAGAGCGACGTGTTTGATCCCAACCAGGGGGAGGTTCAGGCGCATGTGCGCCTCGGCACCGCGGCGGACCTGCAGAAGGCGGTGGACGCCGCCAACGTTGCCCTGCCGGCCTGGGCGGCGACCAACCCGCAGCGCCGCGCCCGCGTGATGTTCAAGTATAAGGAGCTGGTCGAGGCGAACATGGACAAGCTCGCCCGCGCGCTCTCGGCCGAGCACGGCAAGGTGCTCGCGGACGCCCGCGGCGACGTTCAGCGCGGGCTCGAGGTGATCGAATTCTCGTGCGGAATCCCGCATGCGCTGAAGGGCGAATATACCGAAGGCGCCGGCCCGGGGATCGACGTTTATTCGATGCGCCAGCCGCTCGGGATCGTCTGCGGCATCACCCCGTTCAATTTCCCGGCGATGATCCCGATGTGGATGTTCGGGCCGGCGATCGCCTGCGGCAACGCCTTCATATTGAAGCCCAGCGAGCGCGATCCCACCGTGCCGGTGATGCTTGCCGAGCTGATGCAGGAAGCCGGGCTTCCCGACGGAATCCTGCAGGTCGTGCACGGCGACAAGGAGATGGTCGATGCGATCCTCGACCATGACGAGATCAAGGCGGTGAGCTTCGTCGGCAGCAGCGACATCGCGCACTACATCTACTCACGCGGCACCGCGAACGGGAAGCGCGTCCAGGCGTTTGGCGGCGCCAAGAACCACGGCGTCGTCATGCCCGACGCCGACCTCGACCAGGTCGTCAACGACCTTGCCGGCGCCGCCTTCGGATCGGCCGGCGAGCGCTGCATGGCCCTGCCGGTGGTGGTGCCGGTCGGCGATAAGACCGCCGACGCGCTGCGCGAGAAGCTCGTGCCTGCGATCGAGGGTTTGCGCGTCGGCGTCTCAACCGACCCGGACGCGCACTACGGGCCGGTGGTCAACGCGGCCCACAAGAAGCGCGTCGAGGATTACATCCAGCTGTGCATCGACGAGGGCGGCGAGCTGGTGGTCGACGGCCGCGGCTTCACGCTTCAGGGCCACGAGCAGGGCTTCTTCATCGGCCCGACCTTCTTCGACCATGTGGAGGCGGGCTTCAGAAGCTACCAGGAGGAGATTTTCGGCCCGGTGCTGCAGATGGTCCGCGCGCACAGCTTCGAGGAAGCTGTCAACCTCCCTTCGCGGCACCAGTACGGCAATGGAGTCGCGATCTTCACCCGAAACGGCCACGCCGCGCGCGAATTCGCGGCGCGGGTCAATGTGGGAATGGTCGGGGTCAACGTGCCCATCCCGGTGCCGGTCGCCTATCACACCTTCGGCGGCTGGAAGCGCTCGGGCTTCGGCGACATCAACCAGCACGGCCCCGAGGGCGTGCGCTTCTGGACCAAGGTCAAAACGGTGACCCAGCGCTGGCCCGACGGCTTTGCCGAGGCGCCCAACAAGGAAGCCTTCATGATCCCGACGATGGGGTAATACTCCAACACTAAATGGGGGGTGAGACATGATCCTGATGGCTCTTGCAGCAGCGGCTCTGGCACAATGGACCGGGCCGCGCACGGAAGAATACAAGGGGCCGGGCTATTTCTGCGGCGGTGGCTATGCGGTCCGGCTCACCCGCGGGGAACGGGCGCTGATCCTTCCGCAAGGGCAAGCGCCGCAGGCCACCCGCCTCGTCCTCTCGGGTGGTGAGGTCAACATCGTGACCGGCGCGCATGCCGAGCCCGGGAAGATCGTCCTCAGGTACGGCGGGAGCGCGGTCATCGAGCACAACGGCGACGGCGGTGTCGCCTACACCATCTCCGACGAAACGCCCTACGGGCTGCGGGTGACGAGTGGCGCGTTCCGCGGCTTCAAGAACGACCGCTGGTTCTTCTCCAAAGCGAACTTCGCCGCGGGTGTTGACGAACGGGTCCAGTGCCTCAGCGCCTACAGCTACTGAACCGCGAGGGATATTGCTTCAGGTCCGAGCGTTGCACTTGCGAGTAGAATTGTCGCGGAAGGCGGTCATGCGCGCAATGGTCAGATTATCGACTTTGGTTCTGGCGATGGCCTCGGCGGGATGCAGCAAGGAAAAGCCGCCGCAGGATCAGAACATCGTCATCGCCGACAGCAACTTGGCCGGCGCGGACGTCGAGACGCTTCCGCCGGACGAAAGCAGCGGAACGCCGTCAAACCAGCTCGTCAACGGTAACGACAATCCCGACGTCAATGACTCGACCGCCAACAGCGACTGAAAAGGGACTGACTGCATGAAACTCTATTACGCCCCCGGCTCCTGTTCGCAGGCCCCGCACATCCTTCTTCACGAGCTCGGCGTTCCACATGACGCTGCGCGGGTCGATCTGCGCGCCAAAAAGCTC
The DNA here is from genome assembly GCA_040006255.1 of Sphingomicrobium sp. Lineage (GTDB taxonomy): Bacteria > Pseudomonadota > Alphaproteobacteria > Sphingomonadales > Sphingomonadaceae > Sphingomicrobium. The sequence goes on along the minus strand of JBDTXI010000157.1, from coordinate 11,348 downwards.
GAGGACGGCAGCGACTATCTCGCCGTGAATCCCAAGGGCTCCGTCCCCGCGCTGGAGTTGGACAGCGGGGAGGTGCTGACCGAGAATGCCGTGATCCTGCAATATCTCGGCGATCGCGCGAACTGGCCCGAAGTGCTTCCGCCGTTGGGGGATTTCCGCCGCTACCGCGTGCTGGAGATGGTCAATTTCATCACCACCGAACTGCACAAGCGCTTCGGCTTCCTGTTCCACCCGGAAGCGAGCGACGAGATGAAGCAACTCATCATTCGCGATTTGGGCAAGAAGCTCGACTATATCGACGAGCGTCTGGGCGCCGGACCCTATCTGTTCGGCGACGATTTGAAAGTGCCCGACCCCTATCTCTTCGTCATCACGGGCTGGGCGGGAAAGATGATCGGCCTCGGTCAATGGCCGAACCTGAGGCGTTTCCGCGAACGCATGATGGAGCGCCCCTCCGTCCGCCACGTCCTGCGGTTCGAAGGATTGCTAGAAGAGGAACTCGCGGGCTAGAGCGCCCGCGCGATGACCCCATTCGACCTGACCGAGGACCAGCTCCAGATCCAGGAGATGGCCCGCAAATTCACTGCCGACGCGATCACTCCGTTCGCGGCGGAGTGGGACGAGAAAAAGATCTTCCCCCGCGACACGATCCGCGAGGCCGCCGAGCTCGGCTTTGGCGCCATTTACGTCAGCGAAGAGAGCGGAGGGATTGGCCTCGGACGGCTCGATGCCGCGGTGATTATGGAGGCGATGGCTTACGGCTGCCCATCGACCAGTGCCTTCATTTCCATCCACAACATGGCCGCCTGGATGATCGACCGCTTCGGCTCCGCCGAGGTCAAGCAGAAGTATCTGCCGTCGATGATCACCATGGAGCGGATGGGAAGCTATTGCCTGACCGAGCCCTCCTCGGGCTCGGACGCAGCGGCGCTGAAGACCAAGGCGGTCGTGGATGGCGATCATTATGTCGTCTCCGGCTCGAAGGCCTTTATCTCGGGCGGCGGCGAGAACGAGATCTACGTCACCATGGTCCGCACCGGCGTGGAAGGCCCAAAGGGAATCACCGCACTGGTGATCGAAAAGGACATGCAGGGAGTCAGTTTCGGAGCTCAGGAAAAGAAGCTCGGCTGGCATTCGCAGCCGACGGCGCAGGTCAATTTCGACCAGGTCCGAGTACCCGTCGCCAACCGCGTCGGGGCCGAGGGCGAGGGCTTCCGGATCGCCATGATGGGTCTCGACGGCGGTCGCCTCAACATTGGCGCGTGCTCGCTCGGCGGAGCGCAGCGCTGCCTCGACGAGGCGATCGCGTACACCAAGGAGCGCAAGCAGTTCGACACTCCGATCGCGGATTTCCAGGCCACTCAGTTCACCCTCGCCGACATGGAAACGGAGCTCCAGGCGGCCCGCTATCTGCTCTACGTCGCGGCGGCGAAAGTGACCGCCAATGCGCCTGATAAGACCAAGTTCGCCGCGATGGCGAAGCGCCTCGCGACCGACACCGGTTCGTCGGTCGTCGACCGCGCGCTGCAGCTCCATGGCGGCTATGGCTATTTGATGGACTATCCGATCGAGCGCTTCTGGCGCGACCTCCGGGTTCACTCGATCCTGGAGGGGACCAACCAGATCATGCGCGTGATCGTCAGCCGCGACCTCTTGCGCCAGTGACCGGCGACGTTCTGATCTCCATCGAGGGCGGGGTCGGCCGAATCCGGCTGAACCGACCCAAGGCAATCCATGCGCTGACGACGGGCATGTGCGAGGTGATGAGCAACGCTTTGCTCAAGTGGCGCGAAGACCCGACGGTCCAGGCCGTGATCATCGATCACGCCGAGGGCCGCGGGTTCTGCGCGGGCGGCGACGTGGTCATGCTCGCGCGCAGCGGCGACGCCGACGCCGAGGAAGCGAAGCGGTTCTTCTTCGCCGAATACCGGCTCAACGAATTGCTGTTCAGCTACCCCAAGCCGACCGTCGCGATTATGGACGGGATCACCATGGGGGGCGGCGTCGGAATCTCGCTGCCTTGCAGTTATCGGCTAGCGACCGAGAACACGCGGTTCGCAATGCCCGAGACGAGCATCGGCCTGTTTCCCGACGTGGGCGGCGGGTGGTATTTGTCGCGCCTCCCCGGCCGCGTCGGCCAGTTCATGGTGCTGACCGGCGCCCGTCTCGACGGCGGCGAGTGCCACTATCTCCACCTCGCCACGCATTATGTCGAGCAATCTGCCCTCCCCGACCTCGTTGAGCGGATTCTCAAGTCGCCGGATCGCCTGCAGGGCGCGCTTGGCGCGGCTTCGGTGAATGCGCCCGCTGCCAAGATCGAGCAGAACCTGCCGCAGATCTCCAAGCTGTTCGCGTCCGACCGCCTGGAGGAGATTGTCGCCGCCCTCAGCGCCGACGACAGCGACTGGGCGAAGAGCGAGCGGGCGACGCTGGGCTCCAAGAGCCCGCTGTCATGCAAGGTCTCGCTTCGCCTCCTCGCCGAAGGGGCGAACCGAGCGAGCTTCGCCGACGAGATGCGCGCCGAATATGCGCTGGCCGGCCGGGTCGTGCGCACGCACGACTTCCGCGAAGGCGTGCGCGCGCTGCTGATCGACAAGGACAACGCGCCGCAATGGGACCCCGCGACGCCTGAGGAGGTTAGTGACGAGATGCTCGACGTGCTCTTCGCGCCGCTTCCTGAAACCGAAGCGTGGACGCCCTTTGCCGAAGCGGAGACGGTGGCATGACCAGCTACGCCACAATCCTGGTCGAGCAGCGCGGCGCAGTGACTCTCGTCACCTTGAACCGGCCGCAAGCGCTCAATGCACTCAACAGCGAAGTGCTCAGGGAGTTGATCGCAGCCTTTGCCGCTTATGACGCCGATCCTGCTCAGCGTTGTCTCGTCCTCACCGGTTCCGAAAAAGCCTTCGCGGCGGGCGCGGACATCAAGGAGATGTCAGGGCAGCTTTTTGCCGACATGTACTCATCCGACTTCTTCGCCGGCTGGGAGAAGGTCACGGCGACGCGCAAGCCGTGGATCGCGGCGGTCGCCGGCTACGCGCTTGGCGGCGGCTGCGAAGTGGCGATGATGGCCGACTTCATCATCGCGGCCGAGACCGCAAAATTCGGGCAGCCCGAGATCAAGCTCGGCGTCACTCCGGGCATGGGCGGCTCGCAACGCCTCACCTGGGCGGTGGGCAAGGCCAAGGCGATGGAGATGTGCCTCACCGGCCGGATGATGGACGCGGCCGAGGCCGAACGCTCGGGGCTCGTCGCAAAAGTCGTGCCCGCCACTGCGTTGATCGACGAAGCGTTGAAGACCGCCGAAGCGATCGCCGCCATGCCGCCCCTCGCCGCCATCGCCGTCAAGGAAATGGTCAACGCCGCATTCGAGCATCCGCTCGGCCAGGGGATCCGTTTCGAGCGGCGCCTTTTCCACGGCCTGTTCGGAACCGAGGACCAGAAGGAAGGCATGGCTGCCTTCGTCGAGAAGCGGCCCGGCAACTGGAAGGGGCGATAAGTCATGGCCCGCATCGCATTCATCGGCCTTGGTCATATGGGCGGCGGGATGGCGCCCAACCTGGTCAAGGCGGGACATGAGGTCCACGCGTTCGATCTCAGCGAGGAAGCGCTGGCGCATGCGGTTGAAGCCGGCTGCAATCGCGCCGGCTCGGCCGCGGAAGCGGTGGCGGACGCCGAGGCCGTAATCACCATGCTTCCAGCGGGCGAGCATGTCGCCGAGGTCTATCGCAGCCAGGTCCTGGGCAAGGCGCTCGCCAGCGCCCTGCTCATCGATTGCTCGACCATCGACGTCGCCACCGCGCGCTCGGTCGAGGAGGACGCCGCCGCGCAGGGTTACGTGATGGTCGATGCTCCCGTTTCGGGAGGAATCGCCGCTGCCGCCGGTGGCACGCTGACGTTCATGGTGGGCGGCTCAGCGGAAGCATTCGCCCGCGCCCAGCCGATTCTCGAGCCGATGGCCAAGGCGGTGATCCACGCCGGTGCGGCAGGCGCGGGCCAGGCGGCGAAAATCTGCAACAACATGATCCTCGGCGCGACCATGGCCGCGACCTGCGAGGGCTTCGTTCTCGCACAGAAGCTCGGGCTCGACCCCCAGGTGTTTTTCGATATCGCGTCCAAGGCGTCGGGCCAAAGCTGGTCGATGACCAGCTATGCGCCGGTTCCGGGAGTCGGTCCCGACACTCCGGCCGACCATGATTATGAGGGCGGATTCGCCGCCGCCTTGATGCTCAAGGACCTGAAGCTCGCCATGGAAGCCGCGCAGCAGGCCGGCGCCTACACGCCGATGGGCGGCGAAGCCGAGGAGCTTTATCAGCGGTTCGTCGACCGCGGCGGCGGATCGAAGGATTTCTCCGGAATCATCAAGATGATCGATGACAGCTGGAAACCTCAACAAGCACAGGAGTGAGCATGCGTATTGCGATATTGGCCGCGTCCACGGCCGCCGCCTTCCTCGGCGGATGCGGAGGCCCCGAGACTAGCCAGGCGAACAACGCCCAGGCCAATATCAGCGACTCGGCCTCGCCGGCTGCCGCGGCCAATGCGAGCACAACCACGAACGGTATGGCGATGATCGCGGCGGCGCCGAGCAAGGACCGGGCGCTGAAGATCATGCACGATCGTCACGAGGCGATGGAAGGGCTCGGCAAGGCGATGAAGACGCTGCACCGGGCGCTCGACTCGAGCCCGCCGGACATCAACGTGATCCGCGCGCAAACGGCGCTTATGGCGTCGGCGGCCGCCAAGATACCCAGCTGGGTCCCGGCGGGCACGGGACCGGATGTCGGCAAGACTCGGGCCAAGCCGGAAATCTGGACGCAGCACGACCTTTTTGTGCGCAAGGCGAAAGACTATCTTGCCGCCGCCCAGGCTATCGATGCCGCCGCGAGGACCGGCGATGCGAACAAAGTCATGGCGCTCCACGAAGACGTGGATAAAGCGTGCAAGGCCTGCCACGACCCCTTCCGCGCTCGCGAACATTGAGCAGCGGCGCGCGAGCGAATCAGCCCGTCTGGGATCTGCCGGTTCGGCTGTTCCACTGGCTGCTCGCCGCTTTGATAGCATTCAGCTGGTGGTCGGTGCACAATCACCACACCGATTGGCACATTTGGTCGGGCTGCGCGATCCTGACGCTGCTGGTCTTTCGCTTGCTGTGGGGCTTCGTCGGAAGCTCCACGGCGCGTTTCGCGAGCTTCGTGCGCGGGCCGCGCACGGTCGTCGATTACCTTCGCGGTAGATGGACCGGGCTTGGCCATACGCCTCTCGGGGCGCTCAGCGTCATCGCGCTACTCGTCGCAATATCCGTTCAGGTCGGACTCGGCCTGTTCGCGGAGGACGAGGACGGGATCTACATGGGTCCGCTGTCGAGGCTGGTAAGCTCGGACACTTCGGACAAGGTGCGCGATATCCACGAGCTATGGTTCAATGTCATTCTCGGGCTTATCGTCATGCACCTGCTCGCCATCCTATATTTTCGCCTGTTTCGCCGTCAGAAGCTGACCTGGCCGATGATTACAGGCCGGGCGGCGCTCGAGCCCGGCGTCCACCCGATGCGCCCCGGCAAATGGTGGGTAGCGCTGATCTGCCTCCTCATCGGCCTCGGCATCACCCGCTGGGTCATCGCCGGCGCCCCGCCTTTCTGACCGCCCATCCCTTGCGGGGAGAGGGGCAAAGCGCCACATCGCACCCATGTTGATCCGTACCGAGCAGACGCCGAACCCCGCGACCCGCAAGTTCCTGCCCGGGCAGACGGTCATGGATGCGGGCACGCGTGACTTCGCCGAGGCTGCGGCGGCGGACGCTTCGCCGCTTGCCCGCGCGCTGTTCGACAGTGGCATGGTCGAGGGCGTTTTCTACGGCCGCGATTTCATCTCAGTGACCGCGGGGCCGGGCGTCTCCTGGACCGATCTCGAGCCGCTGGTCGTCGAGACCCTGCTCGACCATTTCGTCAGCCAGGCGCCGTTGTTCACGCCGGGCACAGCTGCCGGAATCCACATCGCGAGCGAAGCGGATTTCGAGGAAGACCCGGCCGACATCGACATCATCGACCAGATCAAGGAACTGATCGAGACCCGAGTCCGCCCCGCGGTTGCGCAGGACGGCGGCGACATCGTCTACAAGGGCTACAAAGACGGGCATCTCTATCTCTCGATGCACGGCGCCTGCGCGGGCTGCCCGTCGTCCGCGGTGACTCTGAAGCGTGGCATCGAAAGCCTGATCCGCCACTACGTGCCCGAGGTCGAGACAGTCGAAGCCGTCTAATTCGGCTTAGTTCTTTGGGGGTTGCGGCTTGATGCCGCTTGTGACCATCATCCGCGAATGATCCTCGCCTTCGATACGTCGAGTGCTTCCTGCACCGCCGCCGTGTTCGACGGTTCCGGCGTGTGCGTCGCGCGCGCCGACGAACAGATCGGCCGCGGCCACAGCGAACGGCTGGTGCCGATGCTCGCCGAGCTACTCGACGGACGCCGGGCAAGTCGCATTCTCGTCGGCGTCGGCCCGGGCAGCTTCACGGGCATCCGGGTCGGGATCGCGGCGGCGCACGGCCTCGCGATCGGCTGGGGAGCCGAGCTTGCCGGAATGTCGTCGGTCGCCCTGCTCGTAGCAGGGACCCAACGCACGGGAGACATCGCAGCCGCGCTTCTCGGCGGACACGGCGAGCTGTTCGTCCAGCAATTCAGCGTCAGCGGCGAACCGAAAAACGAATTGGCCAATCTGCCGCCCGCCGCTGCTGCGGCAATGACCCCCGCCGAGCTGGTCGTGGGATCCGGCGCGCGTCTGCTGGTCGAAGCGCGCGGTTGGGGCGAAGCGCGCGACGCGTGGCCGGCCGCCGCCAATGCACTCAAACTCCCTGAACAGCTGCGCAGCCTGCCGCCGAGGCCGGTCTATGCGCGAGCGCCGGACGCCCGCGTGAAGGAGGCGGCCTGATGGCCACTCTTAACCACGCCGTACGTATCCGCGCTGGTCGCTCGAGCGACCTCGACGAGGTCATGAAAGTGATGGAAGCCGCGTTCGGCGACCGCTTCGGCGAAGCGTGGACCCGCTCGCAATGCGCCGGAATCCTGCCGATGACCGGGGTGGCGCTGGTTGTCGCCCGCGATAGCGAGAGCGACAGGGTGATCGGCTTTTCGCTTTCGCGCACGGTGGCCGACGAAAGCGAACTGCTGCTCCTCGCGGTCACTCCGAGCCGGCACCGTGAAGGAATCGGTGGCCTTATGCTCGACGATTTCATGGAGCGCGCCCGCGCTGCAGGAATTGCGCGTACTCATCTCGAAGTGCGCGACGGAAATGGCGCCGTCGAAATGTATCTTCGCGCCGGTTTCGCGCCTGTCGGCAGACGATCCAAATATTACCATGCGCGAAACGGCACGCGCTTCGACGCGCTGACGCTTTCACAAGACCTTTAGTTCGCTTCCTTTTCCGTGGTGACTTGCGCACTGTTGCGCAGTCCAGGTCGCGCGCCTAAGCGCAACAATGGTGCAGTTATAAAACTGCACGGACCTCTGCTCTCATTCAGGAATTCGCCAATGGCCGACAATGAAGGTGCCAAAGACACGCTGCTGACGCTGACCGCCGATATCGTCGCAGCGCACGTCAGCAACAATAGCGTCGCGGTCAACGATTTGCCCACTCTGATCCAGAACGTGCACAGCGCTTTGAGCGGCATCTCGCCGAGCTCCGGCGCTCCCGAAGTCAAGCTCGAGCCCAAGGTGTCGATCCGCTCGTCGGTGAAGCCGGACTACGTCACATGCGTCGAATGCGGAAAGCGGCAGAAGATGCTCAAGCGGCACCTGATGACCAACCACAACATGACCCCAGACCAATACCGGCAGAAGTGGGGACTTTCGTCCGATTATCCGATGGTCGCGCCCAATTATGCCGAGCAGCGCCGCACGCTGGCCAAGTCGATCGGCCTCGGCACCAAGCGCAAGCGAGGTCGCGCAAGCAAGTAGGCATCATTAAGAGGAGCGAATGCGACGAAGCAATCCGCCCACGCTTGCGTCTGGATTGCTTCGCGCACGCACTGACGACACGGACCCTTTGACCGCGCCGCCGCCGATGCTTACTTTCACCTGATGCCGCGCAAGATCGACATCGAGGCCCTGTGCGCCGACAAGGGCCTCCGCATCACCGAGCAACGCAAGACGATCGCGCGCGTGCTCGGCGACAGCGAAGATCACCCGGACGTTGAAACGCTGCACGCGCGAGCGTCGGCGATCGACTCGAATATCTCGATCGCCACCGTCTATCGGACGGTCCGGCTGTTCGAAGAGGCCGGGATCCTCGAGCGTCACGAGTTCGGCGACGGCCGGTCGCGCTACGAAGCCGCGTCCGAGGCTCACCACGATCATCTGATCGACGTCGAAACCGGCAACGTAATCGAGTTCATCGACGACGAACTCGAGGCGCTGCAGAAAAGGATCGCGGAGAAGCTCGGCTTTCGCCTGGTCGACCATCGCATGGAGCTCTACGGCGTTTCCCGCGACCGCGATCGCTAAGCGGACCTTCGCCTGGTGAACCTGCGCGCCGCAGTCCGCATCGCCGGGTTGCTCATCCTGTTCCTGTTGTGCGCTCCCGTGCACCTCGCCAGCCGGCTCCTGTTCCGCCGCTCGCCGTGGCCGCCGTGGTTCCTCGGCGCATCCGCGTGGATCATTGGTGCACGCGTCCACCGGACCGGCGCACCGATCCGCCGCCACACTCTGCTGGTGTGCAATCACACCAGTTGGCTCGACATCCTCATCCTTGGCGGAGCGACGAAGTGCGCGTTCGTATCGAAGGACGAGCTCGGGCATCCGCTGGTTCACTGGCTGGCCGATCAGAATGCGACGGTTTATGTGAAGCGCAGCCACCGCAAGGGCGCCAAGGACCAGGCGATCGCCATCGCCGAGGCCCTCGAACTCGACAAGCCGGTGGCTCTGTTCCCGGAGGGCACCACGGGCCCCGGAACGCATCTGCTGCCGTTCCGCTCGACCCTGCTTGAGGCGGCGAACTTCGCGGCACGGGACGTCGAGATCCGGCCCGTCGCGGTCGATTACGGCGCTGCCGCTGGGGAGGCCGGCTGGTACGAGGAATTGGGCAAGGACAACATTCTGCGAATCCTCGGCAGGCGGGGCACACTGCGCGTTACCGTCAATCTGCTCGCCCCACTCGACCGGTCGGCCGACCGCAAGCAACTTGCGCATGAGGCGCGCGAGGAAATCGCCCGAACGCTCGGCTTCAAGTCCTCGCCCCACTCGCCTATAGGCTAAGTAAAATGACTCCCAAGACTTTCAAAATCAAAAGCTTCGGCTGCCAGATGAACGTCTATGACGGCGAGCGGATGGCCGAGTTGCTCGGCGGCGAGGGCATGTCGCCGGTTCCCGAAGGTGAGGACGCCGACTTGGTCGTTCTCAACACTTGCCACATCCGCGACAAAGCCGTTCAGAAGGCTTATTCTGACGTTGGGCGGCTGATGCGCGAGGATGGATCGAAGCCGCTGATCGCGCTTGCCGGCTGCGTCGCCCAGGCGGAAGGCACGGAAGCGAGGCGCCGTTCCCCGCTGATCGACATCGTCGTCGGCCCGCAAGCCTATCACCGGCTGCCCGAGATGGTTGTCGAAGCCGCTCGCGGCGGGCGTCCGATCGATACCGAGATGCCCGCCCTCAGCAAGTTCGACGCGCTTCCGCCGCGCCGCCGCGCGGCTCCAAGCTCCTTCCTCACCGTGCAGGAAGGCTGCGACAAATTCTGTACCTATTGCGTCGTCCCCTATACCCGCGGAGCCGAAATCTCGCGGCCGTGGGACGATATCCTCGCCGAGGCGCAGGCGCTGGTCGACGCCGGTGCGCGGGAGATCGTGCTGTTGGGCCAGAACGTGAATGCGTGGTCGAGCGATGGCCGTGGCCTTGCCGATTTGATCCGCGCGCTGGCGAGGATCGATGGCATCGATCGCATCCGCTACACGACCAGTCACCCGGCAGACATGACCGACGCGCTGATCGCCGCGCATGGCGAGATCGAGAAATTGATGCCCTATCTCCATTTGCCGGTGCAGTCGGGCAGCGACCGCATTCTCAAGGCGATGAACCGCGGCCATTCCACCGAGTCATATCTGCGTATTCTCGAGAATACGCGCGCCGCGCGGCCCGACATCGCGCTTTCGGGCGACTTCATCGTCGGCTTCCCCGGTGAGACGGAAGAGGATTTTGAAGCAACTCTGCGGATCGTCGATGAAGTAGGCTACGCTTCGGCCTATTCATTCAAATATAGCGCTCGCCCGGGAACCCCGGCGGCGGACATGGAGGACCAGATTCCGTTCGAGATCATGGATGAGCGGCTACAGCGGCTGCAACAGCGGATCACCGAGAACAGCCTTGCGTTCAACCGGACGAAAGTTGCTTGCGACACGCAAATCCTGATCGAACGTCGAGGGAGACGCCCGGGCCAGATGATCGGCCGGTCGCCGTGGCTGCAGTCGGTGCACGTCGAAACGGGCGCTGCGCCCGGCGACATCGTCGACGTGACCCTCGTCCAGGCCGGCCCCAACAGCATGGGCGGCGCGGTTCGCCGGCTGGAAGCCGCCTGATGGCGCGCCGCGACCTTGCCTCCGTCCCGGCCAACGAGCAGGGCCGCGCTCGGCTGGAACTGGAGTTCGACCAGCCGTACCTGCTCGGCCCGTTGTTCGGCGATTACGACCGCCACCTCATCACCATCGAGCAGCGCCTCGGAGTTCACATCGCCGCGCGCGGCAGCCGCGTCCAGATCGAGGGCGACGCCGACGCCGCGGCGCGCGCCCGGGACGTCCTTACCGGCCTCTACAACCGGCTCGACAGCGGCCACGACGTCGATGCCGAAGCCGTCGAGGCGGTGCTCGGAATGGCGGCTCAGCCGAACCTGGAAGGGATCGTCCACGAGGACGTGACGGCGGCCCCGACGGTGATGATCCGCACCCGCAAGAAGACCATCGTGCCCCGCTCGGCGATGCAGACGCCATACATGGAAGCCCTGGCGCGCGACGAGATGATCTTCGGGCTCGGCCCGGCGGGCACAGGCAAGACCTACCTCGCGGTCGCGCAGGCAGTGTCGCAGCTGATCAGCGGAAGCGTCGACCGGCTGATTCTGTCGCGGCCGGCGGTGGAGGCGGGCGAACGCCTCGGCTTCCTTCCCGGCGACATGAAGGACAAGGTCGATCCCTATTTGCGCCCGCTTTACGACGCGCTGTACGACATGCTGCCGACCGAGCAGGTCGAGCGCCGCATCGCGTCGGGCGAGATCGAGATCGCGCCGATCGCCTTCATGCGCGGGCGCACCTTGAACGACGCCTTCATCATTCTCGACGAGGCGCAGAACACCACGCCGCTGCAGATGAAGAT
>JBDTXI010000156.1:0-5484 GCA_040006255.1 Sphingomicrobium sp. | reverse complement strand
CGGGCGAGCAGGCCGGGATCAAGTCGGCGACGCTGCTGGTCAAGGGCGAGAATGCGTACGGCAACCTGAAAACGGAAAGCGGGGTCCACCGGCTGGTGCGGATCAGCCCCTACGACGCCAATGCACGGCGACACACCAGCTTCTCGAGCGTCTGGGTCTATCCCGAGGTCGACGACGACATTGACGTCGAGGTGGAGGAAAAAGACCTTCGGATCGACACATACCGCGCCTCGGGGGCGGGCGGACAGCACGTCAATACGACCGATAGCGCGGTCAGGATTACCCACATCCCGACCGGGATCGTGGTCGCCTGCCAGAACGAGCGCTCACAGCACAAGAACCGCGCGTCGGCGATGAAACAGCTGAAAGCGCGGATGTATGAAGCCGAGCTGCAGAAACGCGAGGCCGAGGCCAGCGCCGCCAACGCCGCCAAGACCGACATCGGCTGGGGTCATCAGATCCGCTCCTACGTGCTGCAGCCCTACCAACTGGTCAAAGACCTGCGCACCGGCGTCACCTCGACCAGCCCCAGCGACGTGCTCGATGGCGATCTCGACCGGTTCATGGCGGCCGCCTTGTCGCAGCGGGTGACCGGCGAGACAGTCGAGGTCGAGGATGTGGAATAAATCCGCGGCAGTCGCGGCAGTCGCGGCAGTCGCGGCAGTCGCGGCTGTTGTCGCGCTCGCGTCGTGCCGCGCGCAGCCGAGCGAGCCGCATTTCCCGACCGCCCACCGGGATGTGGCGCCGATCGTCGGCGATGCATTCTCGACCGAGGACGCGCGCGACCGTGTCGGCGAGGCCGAGGAAGTCATGCAACTCGCCGGTGTCAGACCCGGCATGTCCGTTGCGGACGTTGGCGCCGGGGAGGGCTATTATACGGTGCGCATGGCGCCCGTTGTCGGAGCGAAGGGCAGGGTGCTTGCCGAAGACATCATGCCCGAGGTGAGGGACGCGCTCAGCGACCGTATCCAGCGGGAGCGGCTCGACAATGTCGCGGTGAAGCTCGGAACGCCCGACGACCCGATGCTCCCGGCGCAATCGTTCGACCGAATTTTCCTCGTGCATATGTACCACGAAGTGCAGTCGCCCTACGCCTTCCTGTGGCACGCGCGAGAGGGCCTCAAGCCAGGCGGGCAATTGATCCTTGTCGATTCCGACCGGCCGGTGAAACGGCACGGAATCCCGCCGGCGCAGGCGAAATGCGAGTTCGCCGCTCTTGGGCTGGACCCGGTGAAATCCAGCGTGCTGAGCGGCGGCGAGGTCTATTTCATGGCATTCCGAATCGCCCGCCCGCTGCCGCAGCCCGACAGGATCCAGCCCTGCCCGGCGTGAGCAGATGCGCCTCGCCTTCGCGCGAGCCTAAATAAGGCCCATTCTGCGGAAGCTGGTGCATTGCGCGCCGACGAACACCAGATGGTCGAGGATCGTGCAATCGAGCGCCTCGGCGGCGGTCGCGAGGCGGCGGGTGGCGCGACAATCGGAGTCGCTCGGTCGCGGGTCGCCGCTTGGATGATTGTGGGCGAGCACGATCCCGGCGCTGCCGTGCTCGACCGCGTCGGTGATAATCGCCTTCAAGGGGAATGACGCGCCGGTTTCGTCGCCCGGATAGCGCGACAGATGGACGCACCGCGCTTCTTCATCGACATGCGCCACCCACAGATTTTCGCGCGTGGGGTCGGCGTCCGCCATGCAACCGGCAAAGAATTGGCGGGTCGCCGCCAAACCGTCGAGCTTCAGCGGATGTTCGGCACGCTGATATCGCATGCCAACAACCTAAGCGGAGTGGCGGCGCGCGCCTACGCCAACCGCGTCCAAAACGGATGGTTCGCGGCTTCGCGCACCTGCCTCTTTGAAGCGTGGGGCAGGGCGGTTAGGGTGACCAAATGCGCCAGTATCTCGACCTCATGCAGCGAATCCTTGACGAGGGCGTGCCGCAAGAGGACCGCACCAGCACCGGGACCCTGTCGTGGTTCGGCGCGCAAATGCGCTTCGACCTTGCCGAGGGCTTTCCGCTTATCACCACCAAGAAGCTCCACTTGCGCTCGATCATCGTCGAGCTTTTGTGGTTTCTGCGCGGCGATACCAACATTGCCTGGCTCAAGGAGCGCAACGTCAGGATCTGGGACGAATGGGCGGACGAGAACGGAGACCTTGGGCCCGTTTACGGTAAGCAGTGGCGCGATTGGGAAGCCGCGGACGGCCGTCACGTCGACCAGATTGCCAACCTGGTCGAACTGATCAGGAGCGATCCTTATTCGCGGCGGCAGATCGTCACCGCGTGGAACCCTGGCGAAATTGCCCGAATGGCGCTGGCGCCGTGCCATTGCCTGTTCCAGACGCAAGTGGCGGCCGGCCGGCTCAACCTGCAATTGTATCAACGCAGCGCCGACATTTTTCTTGGCGTACCCTTTAACATCGCCTCCTACGCGCTGCTTACGCATATGCTCGCGCGCGAATGCGGGCTTCAGCCGGGCGTGTTCGTGTGGACGGGCGGCGACTGCCATCTCTATTCCAACCATCTCGATCAGGCGCGGCTGCAGCTGACCCGAGCACCCAAGGCCCTGCCGCGCCTCGTCATCAAGGACCGCGGGCACGGATTGTTCGATTATGAGGCCGATGATTTCGTGTTCGACAATTACGAGCCCCTCCCCCACATTGCGGCGCCGGTCGCGATTTGATGGCGTTTCGCCGACAACTTCAAAGAAAACTCCGGAGCCGGAATGGAGCGCTTCGCGTTTAGTTGCGTTCATCCCACCGTAAAGGAGAAGATACCATGTTTCAGAAAGCAGCTACCGTACTTCTGATTGGCGCCGCGCTTGCCGCCGCCGCCTGCAATACCGTCCGCGGCGCCGCGCGCGACGTGAACTCGGTCGCCAATTGCACCGAAAACACGATCAATGGTCAGAATTGCAAGTAAGGTTGATCATCAGCGGTCGCCGCAACTAGGCGCGCCCGCTCTCTTACCGATGCAAAGATAAACCCCGCCGGAGCAATCCGGCGGGGTTTTTTGTTGCGGCGAGGCTCGGGGACATCAGGTCTGCAGATAATCCCCGGCATCGGCGTCGAGGCCGTGGCCGCTCGGCACCACTTCACCGAGCGGATCGTCGCCCGTGCCTGCATCCTCGCGCGGGGTCCGGGCGAGCTCGGCGGCGCGCAGTTCCTCGGCAGAATCGGGGGCGATCAACGCCTCCTGCATCCGCCGGTGAGCCGCGCGAAGCACCGTATCCCGCGCCGAAGCCGCGACGCGCAGGCGATTCATACCCGCGCCCGTTCCGGCCGGGATGAGACGCCCGACGATGACGTTTTCCTTGAGCCCGGTGAGCGTGTCGACCTTGCCCTGAACCGCGGCTTCGGTGAGGACCCGCGTCGTCTCCTGGAACGAGGCGGCGGAGATGAAGCTGCGGGTCTGCAGGCTCGCCTTGGTGATACCAAGCAGAACTGGCTTGCCCTCGGCGCGCTTCTTCTTCTTGTCGAGGCCGGCGTTGATCTCGTCCATCTCCTCGCGATCGATCTGCTCGCCCTTCAGCAAGGTCGTGTCGCCATCATCCGTGATCTCGACCTTCTGCAGCATCTGGCGAACGATCACCTCGATATGCTTGTCGTTGATCTTCACGCCCTGCAAGCGATAGACCTCCTGGATCTCGCTCACGAGATACTCAGCCAGCGCCTCGATACCGAGCGCTTCCAGGATGTCATGCGGATCGGGCGAGCCGCCGACAAGATTGTCGCCCCGTTTGACATAGTCGCCTTCCTGCACGTCGATGACACGCGACTTGGGTACGAGCTCTTCGTGTGCCTCCGAACCGTCGTCCGGAATGATCGCAATTTTGCGCTTGGCCTTATAGTCCTTGAGGAAGCTTACCCTGCCCGAGACCCTGGCGATGATCGCCTTGTCTTTCGGCGTTCGTGCCTCGAACAGCTCGGCGACGCGCGGCAAACCACCCGTGATGTCGCGCGTACGCGCCGCTTCACGCGGCATGCGCGCCAGCACTTCGCCGGCCTCGACCTGCTGCCCGTCCTCGACCGCGACGATCGCTCCGGGGGCGAGGCGATAAACGCCCGCTTCCTTCGCGCCCTTGCCGGTCAAGGTGAGCCGCGCGTGGAGCGACTCCTTCTTCGACTTGGCCGCATCGTCGGTGACCACGCGCTGCGTGATGCCGGTCGATTCGTCGACCTGCTCGGTCATCGTGCGGTTCTCGATCAGGTCCTGGTATTTCACGATACCGGCCTTTTCGGTGACCACCGGGCTGAACGAGGGATCCCACTCGGCAACGCGGTCGCCGCGGCTGACGATATGGCCGGTTTCGCACAGCAAATGCGCGCCATAGGGAACGCGGTGCGTGGAAAGCTCGCGCCCGTCCATGTCGAGGATCGCGATTTCGCCCGAGCGCGACAGCGACAAATGCCGTCCGCGCGGGTCGACGATCGTCGGCATGTCGCGGAACTCGATCGTCCCATCGACCGGCGATTCAAGGTTCGACTGCTCGTTGAGCTGCGCCGCGCCGCCGATGTGGAAGGTCCGCATCGTCAGCTGGGTGCCGGGCTCGCCGATCGACTGCGCCGCGATAACCCCGACGGCTTCGCCGATGTTGACCGGGGTGCCGCGGGCAAGGTCGCGCCCGTAGCATTTGGCGCAGACGCCCTGGCGCGACGCGCACACCAAAGGTGAGCGGATCTTGACGCCCTGCAGGCCGATCTCCTCGATTTTCGCGACCATCGCCTCATCGAGCAGGCTGCCCTCCTCCATGATCACGTCGCCGCTCTTGGGATCGACGATGTCTTCGGCGGTGGTGCGGCCGAGGACGCGGTCGCCGAGCGAAGCGATGACCGCGCCGCCCTGGACGATCGCGCGCATTTCCAGCGCACGGTCGGTTCCGCAATCGTCCTCGATGATCACCGCATCCTGGCTGACGTCGACGAGGCGGCGGGTCAAATAGCCCGAGTTCGCCGTCTTCAGCGCGGTGTCGGCGAGGCCCTTGCGGGCGCCGTGGGTCGAGTTGAAATATTCAAGGACGGTGAGGCCCTCCTTGAAGTTCGAGATGATCGGGGTTTCGATGATCTCGCCCGACGGCTTGGCCATGAGGCCACGCATTCCGGCGAGCTGCTTGATCTGCGCCTGCGAACCGCGGGCGCCCGAGTGGGCCATCATGTAGATCGAGTTCAGATCCGCCTGGCGCCCGTCGGGACGCTTCGGTGTTGCAGAAATCTCCTTCATCATGGCGCTTGCGACCTGGTCGCCGCAGCGCGACCAGGCGTCGATCACCTTGTTGTACTTTTCCTGCTGGGTGATGAGGCCGTCCTGGTACTGCTGCTCGTAATCCTTGACGAGCGTGCGCGTGTCCTCGACCAGTTTTACCTTCGCCTGCGGGATGACCATGTCGTCCTTGCCGAAGGAGATTCCGGCGGAGCAGGCGTGGCGGAAGCCGAGCTGCATGATCGCGTCGGCGAACAGCACGGTCTCCTTCTGGCCGGTGTGGCGATAGA
>JBDTXI010000155.1:0-8711 GCA_040006255.1 Sphingomicrobium sp. | reverse complement strand
AGACGATCGTGTTCACCGGCAGCCTCGAAACCATGAGCCGCGACGAAGCCAAGGCCCAGGCCGAACGCCTCGGCGCGCGCGCCGCGGGATCGGTCAGCGCCAGCACCGACCTCGTCGTCGCCGGGCTCGGCGCGGGCTCGAAACTGAAAAAAGCCGAGGAGCTCGGCGTTCGCGTCATCGGCGAGGAAGATTGGGCTCGAATCGTGGCTGAAGCCGTTTAGATTTCTCGGATTCGTTTGGGCGGGAGTATTGAATGAAGAGTTTTGTATTGGCGACGTTGCTTGTTGGTTGCGCACTCGCACAGGCCCAAGCGAGTCCGGCGCAGCCAATGGTCGCAAAGAAGCCCTACACCGTGAAGGGCCCGCACGAGCGCAGCGACCCCTATTACTGGCTGCGCGACGACACCCGGAAAAGCCCGGAGATGCTGGCCGATCTGAATGCCGAAAACGCTTACGCCGATTCGGTGCTTGGACCCACCAAGCCGCTCCAGGACAGGCTGTTCAACGAAATCGTCGGGCACATCAAAGAGAACGATTCGAGCGCCCCAGTGCGCGACCGCGGCTATTGGTACTACACGCGCTTTGAGACCGGGCAGGACTATCCGGTGCTCGCCCGCAAGCCTGGCAGCCTCAAGGCGAATGAGCAGGTCATGCTCGACGAGCCGGTGATGGCCAAAGGCCATGGCTTCTTCGCCGTCGGGGACTGGAGCGTCAGCCAGAACAACCGGCTGCTCGCATACGCGCTCGATACGGTCGGCCGCCGCCAATACACGCTCCAGGTGAAGGACCTGCGCTCGGGCAGGGCGCACGGCGACACCGTCGCCAACGTCGAACCCAACCTCGTCTGGGCCGACGACAACAAGACCGTTTATTATATCGAAAAGGACCCGGTGACGCTGCTCAGCAAGCGCGTCAAAGCACACGTGCTGGGCACGCCCGCAAAGAGCGACAAGCTGGTCTATTTTGAGAAAGACGACAGCTTTTACATGAGCGTCGGCCGCACCAGCGACGACAAGTTCATCTGCATCACGCTGCAGGCCACCGTCAGCAACGAGCAGCGCTGCACCAGCGCGGCCAAGCCGGGCAAGTTCATGGTGCTGGCCGCTCGTCAGCGCGATTTCCGCTACCAGGCCGACCATATCGGCAAGCGCTGGATCATCCGCACCGATTGGAACGCCAAAAACTATAAGCTGATGAGCGTCGCCGATTCGTCCGTGGCGCGCGGGCGCACCGCGTGGCGCGACCTGGTGCCGCACAATCCGCAAGTGTTCATCGAGAACTTCCAACCGATGAACGCTTTCATCGCAATCGAAGAGCGCGCCAACGGCAACAAGCATATCCGGCTGCTGAGCAATTCCGGCAAAAGCAGCGACGTCGCGTCGGACGAGCCCGCTTATGCGATGAGCATCGGCGAAAATCCGGAAGTGAGCAGCACGAAGCTGCGGTACAGCTACAGTTCGCTGACGACACCGACGATAACCTATGAGGTGGATTCGAGCACCGGCGCCCGCACGCTGCTCAAGCGTACACCGGCGCCCAACTACGATCCCTCGCAATATGTGACGGAGCGCGTGTGGGCGACGGCGCGCGATGGGACGAAAGTCCCGGTGTCGCTGGTCTACAAGAAAGGGTTCAAGCGCGACGGCACTGCGGCGATGCTGCAATATGGCTACGGCAGCTACGGCGCCTCAATGGACCCAGCCTGGTCCCCGACGCTCGTTCCGTTGCTCGACCGCGGAATGGTCTATGCCCTCGCCCATATCCGTGGCGGACAGGAAATGGGCCGCGCTTGGTATGACGCAGGGCACCTGCTCAACAAGAAAAACAGCTTCACCGACTTCATCGACGTGACTCGCGATCTGGTCCGCCAGGGCTATGCGTCCAAAGACCGCGTCGCCGCGCTGGGCGGAAGTGCGGGTGGATTGCTGATGGGCGCTGTCGCGAACATGGCGCCGAAAGACTATCGCATCATCGTCGCGCAGGTCCCGTTCGTCGACGTGGTGACGACAATGCTCGACACCACGATTCCGCTTACCAGCAACGAGTTCGACGAGTGGGGCAATTCCGCGGACGCGAAATATTACGACTACATGCTGTCCTACTCGCCTTACGACAATGTCGAGCCCAAGGCCTATCCGGCAATGATGGTGACGACCGGGCTGTGGGACAGCCAGGTCCAATATTTCGAGCCGGCGAAATATGTCGCGAAGCTCAGGGCGATAAAGACCGATACCAATCCGCTCGTCTTCCGGATCAACATGGAAGCGGGCCACGGCGGGAAGTCCGGCCGCTTCCAGCGCTACCACTCCGTTGCCGAAATCTATGCGTTCATGCTGAGCCAGCTTGGGATCACGAACTGAGCATCAGGACCGGCCATTCGCCGGTGCCGCGCTCACGCAGACTGAGCCCTTCGTAAGCGCCGATCACGGCGTCGACCTGCGTGTCGAGCAAGCCCGCGAGCACAACCGTCCCGCCCGGGGCGAGCGCGTGGGCGAAGTCGGGCGCGAGCTCGATCAAGGGTCCGGCCAGGATGTTGGCGACGATCAGGTCGAACGGCGCGCGCGCCGACAGCAAGGGCGACTGCATCCCGTCGGCGTCCGCGAGCAACAGCTCGCCGGCGCCGTGACCGAGCGTCACGCGGTTGATCGCGGCATTCTCGCGGACGACGTCGATCGCCTGCTTGTCGATGTCGGTTGCGATGCACTTGGCCTCCGGCCACGCAGCGAGCGCGGCGAAGGCGAGAATGCCGGTGCCCGTGCCGATATCGGCGATGTTGCCGAAGCGCGCTCCGCTCCGCTCGAGCGCGTCGAGGGCGGCGAGGCAGCTGGAAGTGGTCGCGTGCTGGCCCGTGCCAAAGGCGAGGCTCGCGTCGATCTCGAACGCGATTGCCCCCTCGGGGATAGTTCCAGCATGAGTCGGCGTGTGCACGTAGAAACGGCCGGCGCGGATCGGCTGGAGGCCGGCCTGGCTCATCGTCACCCAGTCCGCCTCGCCGAGCCGCTCGACCGCCGGCTGCCCGCTGCCCAGTCCGGCGATGGTCTTCAGCTCCGCCGCCCTCGGCTCATGGTCGAAATAGGCATGGATCTGCCAGTCGTCGGGCCTGGACGGATCGGGCTCGTCGGCGACCAGCACCGGCGGGTTCGCGATCCCCGGGAAGGGGTCAGCGCTGGCGATCGCCTCGCCCTGGATGCGGGTGCACGGGACCGTGACGCGCCAGCTCACCGCCGAAATCTAGCGAACAAAACTCGCCCCGTTGACGTCGATGACGCTGCCGGTCGCCGACGCCGGGGCGTCGACCGCGAGCCAGCGGATCGTCTCCGCCACCTCGTCCGTGCTGGCGACGCGGCCCAGCGGAATGTCGGCGACGATCGCCGCTCCGCCGCGCCCGGCGAGATATTCCTCGGTCAGTTCCGACACGGTGAAGCCCGGCGCGACCGCGAAGCAGAGAATGCCCTGCGCGGCATAACCGCGCGCGATGCTCTTGGTCATTCCAACCATCGCGGCCTTCGACGCGGCATAATGCCAGTGGTTCGGCGAATCGCCCCGATACGCGGCGCGGCTGGCGACATTGACGATCCGCCCGATGGCGCCTTCGCGTTCGCGGAAATGGCCGATGGCGAGACGGCTGAGGTCGGCGGCAGACTGGAGGTTGATGGTCAGCGTCCGCTGCCACGCCGCATGCCACTCGTCGTCCCCGGAGTCATCGGCGACGCTCTCGTAAATGCCGGCATTGTTGACGAGCGCGTCGATGCGCCCGCCGAGCCGCTCGAGCGCGGCCTCCCAGATGCGCCTCGGCGCGCGGGGGTCGGCGAGATCGCCCGCGATCAACTCATCGCTGCCGCGGGTGGAATGGCCGGCGGCGTTGTGGCCGGTGGACTTGAGCAACGCGAAAGCGGCGGCGCCAATGCCGCGGCTCGCTCCGGTGACGAGAATGTTCATGGCGCGCGACTAGCGCATCCTCCCGGGGACGGGGAGGGGAAACTAAGCGGCCATGCCGTTGACGAACGCCTTGGCCGTCGTCTTGAAATTGGCCAGCTGTTCGCTGAAGCGGCCGAAGCCCTGCTCGACCTGGTCGATGTCGCTAGCGACATTGTCGGTGTCAGCGCGGATCGCGGCGATGGTCGAGCTCATCGAATCGGCGGCCAGAGCGGTCTCGTCGACGGCGGCGGTGATCATCGTCACCGTCTGCGCCTGGAGCTCCATCGCCTGGCGAATCCGGTCGGCCGAGCTCTGCACTTCCTCGACCGTGCCCTGGATCGAGCCATTGGCCTCGACCGTCTGGCGGGTCGCCTGCTGGATGGCGGTGATCTTGGCGGTGATGTCGTCGGTCGCCCGAGCGGTCTGCGAGGCCAGGCTCTTCACTTCCTGGGCGACCACGGCGAAGCCGCGACCGGCATCGCCCGCGCGCGCCGCCTCGATGGTCGCGTTAAGCGCGAGCAGGTTGGTCTGGCCGGCGATGTCGCGGATCAGCGAAAGGATCGATTCGATCGCCTCGACGTGCGCCGACAAGGCCTGGCTGACTTTCACCGCCTCGCTTGCCTGGTCGCCCGCGCGAATAGCGACACCGGCGGCAACCTCGACTTCCGAACGGGCGTCCTCGATCGCGCGGATGAGGCCGGCCGCGGTTTGGGCCGCTTCGCGCATGGCGACGGCCGATTGCTCGGCGGCGGCGGCGACTTCGCTGGTCTTGCCGAGCATCCCGCGCGCCGAGGCGGCGGTCGACCGGGTGCGGTCGGTCAGTGCCCTCGACTGCTCGCTGCTGGCGCTGACCAGCTCGGCGACGCGGCGCTCGAAGTCTTCGCTTTCGCGGCCGCGCTGGTCGGCCGCTTCGATCGCCTCGAGAAGCGAAACCTGCGCGAGGATGATGTCGGTCTCGAAAGTGGTCACGCGCTGCAGAACGGTGACGCAGCGCTCGAGCGTATTGGCGTCGTTGGAAATTTTGGAGAACATGCGGTCGGTAATGCGCGTGACCAGCTGATCGCGGGCGGCGACGTAGCCGGGCACCGAGGTTTTCTCGCGAAAGATCCGGCGGCCATGCGCGGCGACGTCCTGGACCCAGCTCGAATCGACGCTGCCGTTGTAATGCGCCTCGGCGGACTTGGCGGCGTCCGGCCCGAACTGCGCGCGGACCTCGGCTTCGATGATGTCGCCGACGTCGTCCCACAGCTGGTGGACGTCACGCTCCAGCGTTCCCCCGGGATTGTAGGCGGCAAGACGAGCGCTCACCTGCTGATCGGTCAGCTTCTGCAGCTGTCCAGTCTCGCCACTCATCGATCCGCTCTCCGTCTCGTCACGTGCTGTTCGTTGGGGATGGCTTTGACGCAAAATGGTTAAGAGCGGGTTAGGCGGCGGCTCCAAACTTGCCTCTGCGCAAGCGCCGCCCTAAGCGGCTGCGGCGGCGCGGACCCGCGCCCGTTTCGATCAACTCCAAGCAGGGCACTCCATGGCCGCAACCAATCCACGCCCGCTTTCGCCGCATCTCACCATCTGGCGCTGGGGGCCGCACATGCTCGTTTCGATCCTTCACCGGGCGACCGGAACGGCGCTGTCGATCGCCGGTCTCGGCATCCTCACCTGGTGGCTTATGGCCGTCGCCGAAGGGCCGGACGCCTACGCCCTCTTCACCAAGATCGCGACGCACCCCCTCGGGATCGTCGTTCTCGTCGGCCTCACCTGGGCCTTCTTCCAGCATCTGCTGTCGGGCATCCGCCATTTGGCGATGGACAGCGGCGCTGCGTTCGAGCTCGGCGTCAACAAAAGGTTCGCGATTCTGACCATTGTCGGCTCGGTGGTCCTCACTGCCGCTTTGTGGGTCTATCTGCTGGGATACAGGCCATGAGCCTGGGCGACAGCGCGAGCCCGTTGGGCAAGGTGCGCGGCCTCGGCTCGGCCGCGGCAGGCGGCGAGCATTGGCTCGCCGAGCGCGTCACCAGCATCGCTTTGCTCCTGCTCGGCACCTGGCTGATCGCCTCGCTCCTGATCCTTCCCGACCTCAAGCAACAGACGATCATGGAATGGCTGCGCGCGCCGAGCGGCGCGGTCCCCATGGCCTTGCTGATCGTCATCGCCTTCAAGCATGCGCTCGACGGCATGAAAGTGTTCGTCGATGATTATGTGCATGAGGAAGGCAATCGCT
This sequence comes from Sphingomicrobium sp., assembly GCA_040006255.1. Lineage (GTDB taxonomy): Bacteria > Pseudomonadota > Alphaproteobacteria > Sphingomonadales > Sphingomonadaceae > Sphingomicrobium. The sequence continues at coordinate 2,576 of JBDTXI010000155.1, read as the reverse complement.
TCGCCGTGAACACCTTGCTGCTGTTCCTCGCCGTCGGCGGCGGAGCGCTGGCGCTGTATGCGCTGGGGAGCATCGCCTTCGGAGGCACCGCTTGAGCGCCTACCAGATCGTCGATCATAGCTACGACGTCGTGGTCGTCGGGGCAGGCGGAGCGGGTCTGCGCGCGACGATGGGCGCTTCGGGCGCGGGGCTGAAGACCGCCTGCATCACCAAGGTCTTCCCGACCCGCAGCCACACCGTTGCCGCCCAGGGCGGAATCGCCGCCAGCCTCGGCAACATGGGCCCGGATCACTGGACCTGGCACATGTACGATACGGTCAAGGGCTCCGACTGGCTCGGCGACCAGGACGCGATCGAATATCTCTGCCGCGAAGCCCCCGCCGCGGTCATCGAGCTCGAGCATGCCGGTCTTCCGTTCAGCCGCACCGCCGAGGGCAAGATCTACCAGCGCGCGTTCGGCGGCATGACCCAGAACATGGGCGAAGGCCCCCCGGCGCAGCGCACCTGCGCCGCCGCCGACCGCACCGGCCACGCGATGCTCCACACGCTCTATCAGCAGAGCCTGAAGCACGACGCGGACTTCTTCATCGAATATTTTGCGCTCGACCTGATCATGCACAACGGCGTGTGCCGCGGGGTGGTCGCCTTGTGCCTCGACGACGGGTCGATCCATCGCTTCCGCGCCCAGGCGGTGGTCATCGCGACCGGCGGCTACGGCCGCTGCTATTTCTCAGCGACCGGAGCGCACACCCAGACCGGCGACGGCAACGCGATGGTGCTGCGCGCCGGGCTCCCGCTCCAGGACATGGAGTTCGTCCAGTTCCACCCGACCGGCCTCTTTGGCGCCGGCGTCCTGATCACCGAGGGCGCGCGGGGCGAGGGCGGTTATCTCACCAACTCCGAAGGCGAGCGCTTCATGGAGCGCTACGCCCCGCACGCCAAGGACCTCGCCAGCCGCGACGTCGTCTCGCGCTCGATGGCGATGGAAATTCGGGAGGGGCGCGGCGTCGGCGAGCAAAAGGACCATATCTGGCTCCACCTCGACCATATCGATCCGAAGATCCTCGCCGAGCGGCTGCCGGGAATCACGGAGACCGCGATGACCTTCGCCGGGGTCGATTTGACCCGCCAGCCGGTGCCCGTGGTGCCGACCGTCCATTACAACATGGGCGGCATTCCGACGAACTATCACGGCGAGGTCGTCACCCTGAAGGACGGCATGCCCGACACGGTCGTGCCTGGGCTATTCGCGGTCGGCGAAGCGGCCTGCGTCAGCGTCCACGGCGCCAACCGTTTGGGCTCCAACAGCCTCATCGACCTCGTCGTCTTCGGCCGCGCGGCGGGCATCCGGCTCGGCGAGACCGTCAAATCCGGCGCGATCCAGCAGGGGTTGCCGGACGATGCCGCCGAGCTCGCGCTCGCCCGCCTCGACAAGTTCCGCCATGCCGAGGGCGGCAGCCCGACCGCCGAGGTCCGCCTCGACATGCAGCGCAGCATGCAGTCCGATTGCGGCGTCTTCCGCACCGACCGCACGCTCGCCGAGGGCGTCGCCAAGATCGACAAGGTGTTCGCCCGCATGGCCGACGTCGCAGTCACCGACCGCAGCCTCATCTGGAACAGCGACCTCGTCGAGACGCTCGAGCTCGACAACCTTCTCGCCCAGGCGGTGGTGACGATGCACTGCGCCGCCAACCGCAAGGAAAGCCGCGGCGCGCACATGCAGGAAGATTATCCCAAGCGCGACGACAAGAACTGGATGAAGCACACCATCGCCTGGCTCGACGGCTGGGGCGGCAAGCGCGGCGGCGTGAAGATCGACTACCGCCCCGTCCACGAATTCACGCTCACCGACGACATCGAATACATCAAGCCGAAGAAGCGGGTGTATTAGGTCGCCGGCCCGAGCTGGCTCTCGGCATCTCTCCTGACGTGCAGGATACGCGAGACTCGAAGAGACTGTTCGTCATGGAAGTAATAGATGGCGTGCGACGCGATCGTGAGCTTGCGAAGCCCGTCCCGAATGTAACTCCGATCCGATCCGAGTTCGGGCTGCCTGGCAATTCTCTTGATCGCTTCGTCGAGCTTACGGACATACTCGTCCGCGCGCTGCATGTCCCAGTTGCTCGCGGTGTATCGCCAAAGTTCCTCGAGATCACGCCTCGCCCGCGGACGAACGAGGATGCGTCGCGTCATCTGCCCTTCCGGTGCATCCCAGCGAGAAAGTCACCAATTACGAAGGTTTCGGCCGCGCCGCTGTTTTCGCCCTCGTCGATGGCCCGGCGCAACGCCTCGAGCTTTTCCTCTTCCTCTTCGAGCAGGCGCAGGCCGGCGCGGACAACCTCGCTTGTCGAGGCGTAGCGGCCTTCGCGGATCTTGCGTTCGGCGAATTCACGGAAGTGATCGCTGAGCGCGACAGAGGTATTGATCGCCATAAAGCCTAATACCAATAACTGGTAACGCCTTCAACCAGGTGGCGGGTGACTAAACTACCCGCCCTGCGGCAATTTTGTAGACGAGGTTGCGGTCGCGTCGGCCGACAGTGACGACGGTAACAACCAGGCGATGGTCTTCAACAC
>JBDTXI010000154.1:0-4033 GCA_040006255.1 Sphingomicrobium sp. | reverse complement strand
GGGCCGGCGCTCCGGCTTGGGCGCCTTCGGCTTGCGTGGCTCAGCCTTGGGCTCTTGCCCTTTGCGCTCTTCCGCTTTGCGCTCCTCAGCCTTGCGGGGCTCGGCGTTGCGCGCCTCGGGCCTACGCGGTTCGGTTTGGGGCCGTTCGGATTTGCGCGGCTCGGGCCTTTCGCGCTTTGGCGCGGCTTGCGCTTCTGGCTCGGCGCTCGCGGCCTTGCCGACGCGCACAATTCGCATTCCGGTCAACTTTTCGATGCCGGCCACGGCTTCGGCATCGGCGCGCGTCGCCAGCGTAATCGCGATGCCGGTCATGCCGGCACGGCCGGTGCGGCCGATGCGATGGATGTAGTCGTCGGGCTGCCACGGTACGTCGAAGTTGATGACGTGGCTGACGCCTTTGACGTCGAGCCCGCGCGCAGCGACGTCGGAAGCGACAAGGACGTTGGTCTCGTCCTTCTTGAAGCGGTCGAACTCGGCGATGCGGTCCGACTGCTCCATGTCGCCCTGGATCTGGCCGACGGAAAAGCCCGACCGCCGGAGGCTGGTCGCAAGCTCGCGGACGGTCGTTTTGCGGTTGCAGAAGACGATCGCGTTCTTGAATTCCTCGTGGCGAAGGATGTCGCGGAGCGCGTCCTTTTTCTTGTCGGCGGCGACCTCGACGATCCGCTGCTCGATGTTGACGTTGGCGGTTGCCGGCCGCGCGACCTCGACCCGCTTTGGATCGTTGAGGAACTTGGCCGCAAGCTTCTGGATCGGCGGCGGCATGGTCGCCGAGAACAGCAAGGTCTGCCGCTGCTTCGGCAACTTCGTGCAAATCTCTTCGATGTCAGGGATGAAGCCCATGTCGAGCATGCGGTCGGCTTCGTCGATCACGAGCAGGTTGCAGTCGTTGAGCATGATCTTGCCGCGGCCGAACAGGTCCATCAGCCGGCCTGGCGTCGCGATCAGCACGTCAACGCCTTTTGCGAGCGCCTTCACCTGATCGCCCATCTGCACGCCGCCGATCAGCAGCGCCATCGAAAGCGGGTGGTATTTGCCATACTTCTCGAAATTTTCCGCGACCTGCATCGCCAGTTCGCGCGTCGGCTCGAGGATCATCGAACGCGGCATCCGCGCGCGGCTGCGGCCCTGCTGCAGGATATCCAGCATCGGCAGGACGAAGCCCGCCGTCTTGCCGGTACCGGTCTGGGCGATGCCGATGATGTCCTTGCCCATCAGCACTGACGGGATCACCGCCTGTTGAATGGGGGTCGGCTCGTTGTAGCCGCTGTCGACGACGGCCTTGAGCAATTCTTCTGATAGGCCGAGGTCGGCGAAAGACATTAAAAATCCGGACAAAAGGTGTGAGCTCGCGGCTTCTACAGGCCGCTGTGGCTGCAGTCACTGCGGCTATGACGGCGCTACCGGAGTGTCAAGGAATCCTAGCGCGGGATCTTGGGCACGAGTTGCTTGAAATGTTCGATGGTGCAGCTTCCGCCGATGCGCGAATGAACCGCGTCTCGCCCGGCGCACAGCCGGTCGTCCTGCGGCTGCAGATAAAAGCCGCCGTAGAAATCCAGCGCGGGGCAATCCTCATCGAACTTGGCGCGAACGCGGGCGCCGCCGACGAGAATGAAATCGACCTGACTCTTGCCCGACAGAACGGCCCCCCGAACGGCAGCCACGGGAAAGCATCTGGGCGCCTTTTTCTCGAGCCAGTCGGCGGGCGCCCCATAGGGACGCGGCTGCACGGGTACGCGGAGGACCACTTCGTCCTGCACGACAAGGCGGGTGACGCTTTGCTGCATCGCCATCGGCTGCCCGGCGAACAAGCCGAGCAGCGCGGGGATGAATCGCAGGAAAGTCCCCGGAATTACCAATTGCCACTCACCGATCCGCCGCTCCTCGTGAAACTCCGGCTTCGCAGCGAAGCCTTGAATGATCAATGAACTAGCGCGGGTTCCAACGCCCGCGACGATCGCCGCCGCTTGCCTAATGCCGCCAAGGCCAATAGATGCGCGCTCGAAAATGCAAGCCGGAGCTTCGCCCGCGCGAGGCCGAAGCCGGCTCCCAGGAGACCTTCACGAATGGCGACTGCCGCCCCCACTCAGAACTTGCCGCTTTTCTACCGCGGAATCGAACCGCTCAACGTGTCCCAGCACGGCAAGATGCATGTGCGCAGCGCCTCTAACATGGGAGAAGTCGGGCGCACGCACGCGATTCCCGTGACCGTCGACGAGTTCACCCTAGTCCAGCGCCATTATCCGATCGTCTTCTCGATCGGCGACAGCCCGATCCCGATGGCGCTGATGGGGCTCAACGAAGGCACCAACGTCTTTTTGGCTGACGACGGCCGTGCGCTCGACCAGACGCTGTACATCCCGGCCTATATCCGGCGCTATCCGTTCCTCCTCGCGCGCCTTCGCCCCGACAATGACGAGCTGTCGTTGTGCTTCGACCCGGCGTCGGACGCGGTCGGCGACTTCAAGGAAGGCGAGCCGCTGTTCAACGGTGAAAGCCCAAGCGAAGCGACGACGGCGATCCTCCAGTTTTGCGAGCAGTTCGAAGCCGCCGGCCAGCGCACCGGCGCGTTCATCGACGACTTGAAGAAGTCCGACCTGCTGATGGACGGCGAAGTGGCGATCCAGCCCGAGGGCTTCGACCAGCCCTTCGTCTATCGCGGCTTTCGCATGATCGACGAAGAAAAGTTGCGCGAGCTGCGCGGTGACGAATTGCGCAAGATCAACCAAAACGGAATGCTGCCGCTAATTTACGCGCACCTCTTCTCATTGTCGCAGATGCGCGACGTGTTCGCGCGCCAGATGCAGCAGGGCAAAGCGCCGGCGCAGGTCCCCCAACCGGCTGACGCCACGGTCTAGCTACTCGGCCGCGGTCGCGAACTGCTGCCCGAGCAGCGCTTCGCCGAGGCCCACCGCGAGCGCTTCGATGAACGCCGCAGCCTGGTCGAACCCCGGTCCCGGGGAGCGCAGGCTCTTGTCGAGATAAAATCGGCGGTCGAGCTCGATTTGCAGCGCGTGAATGCCTCGCGCCGGCGCCGCGTGGCGCTCGATCACATGGCCGCCGGCGAACGGGTCGTTAAGCCCGGATTCGAATCCGCAGCGCCGGGCAATCGCCATCGCTTCCTGGCTGAGCCACGGATCGGCGGACCGTCCGCGGCCGTCGCCGAACACCACCGGGGGTACGCCCGCCGCGGGCGGCGGCATCGAATGGCAATCGAGCAGCAGCGCGCAGCCGAATCGGTCGAGCAGAAGCGCGAGCTGGTCCTGAACGGCCAGATGGTACGGTCGGTGCGCATCGGCGAGCCGTTCCTCAAGCTGGACGCTGCTGATCGCGCGGCGCCAGAGATAGCCATGCTGCTGCGTGCGCGCGGGGACGATGCCGAGGCCGCCGCGCGCGCGGGCGCTCAAAGGCCCGCTGCGGGCGCCGTCGATCACCGACGGATCGACCTCGTCCTCAGCGCGGTTGCAATCGACGGCGGCGCGCGGCGCGCGGGCGATGACCGCTCCGCATCCGCGCTGCATGGCCCGCCACACGAGACGGTCGACCAGCGGATCCTCAAGCAAAACCAGCGACGCCTTGCCAGCCGACGCCAGGCCAAGCAGCCAGGCGGGATAGTCGCGGCCCGAGTGCGGCACCGACAGCAGCACGGGCAACTCACCGCGCGGCGGCTGGACGATGGGAGGGGCGAGGGACATCACAATGGTATTTGTGCCAGTTTAAGACTCGTATAGGGGCACTGTAACGCGCGAGTGCTTCAATCGCTTCTGGAAAAGATCAGTTGATCAGAGCATAGAAGCCGTATGGCAAGAATCCTCCTGGCCGAAGACGATACTTCGATGCGCGAGTATTTGCAGCGGGCGCTGCAGCGAGTCGGCTATGAAGTTTCGGCGGTTGGCTGCGGCACCGAGGCGATGCCTTTGCTCGAGACCCAGCGCTTTGACCTGCTGCTGACCGACATCGTGATGCCCGAGATGGACGGCATCGAGCTGGCCCAGAAAGCCAGCGCGATCGATCCGTCGATCCGGGTGATGTT
>JBDTXI010000153.1:0-4749 GCA_040006255.1 Sphingomicrobium sp. | reverse complement strand
GGCAGCGCCTATGACGATCGCGTCGTCCGGGCGCGGCTGGCGCAGGCGTTCGGGCGATTGATCCGGCGTGCGGGCGACCAGGGCGTTTTTGTGATCCTCTCGGCAGCGATGCCTTCGCGGTTGCTCGCGGCTTTCCCTCCCGGGGTGCCGATCCGCCGGGTTCCGCTCGATCAGGCAATTACCCGGGTCGAAGAATTCCTCCCCGGAACGGGGAGGGGAACCGCGATGCGAAGCAGCGTGGTGGAGGGGGCCCACGGTGGACGAAGCGAAACGGTGGGCCCCCTCCACCATCCTTCGGATGGTCCCCCTCTCCGTCCCGGGGAGGACTAGCTCTCCAGCGCGTCCGCGAGGCGGTTGCGCAGGACGATCAGGCGGAACACGTCGACCCCGGCGGGCTCGTCATGCGCGTCGGCAATTGGCTGCGGCGCCGCGACGGCAGCTTCGGGGGACGACGCCTGGCCGCCCTTCTCGCGAAGCAGCTTCTGGACGCCCCGGACCGTATAGCCTTCCTGGTCGAGCAGGCGGTGGATGCGTTGCGCGAGCTCGACATCGGCCGGGCGGTAATAGCGGCGGTTGCCGGCGCGCTGCATCGGGCGAAGCTGCGGAAACCTGGTCTCCCAATAGCGCAGGATGTGCTGGGCGACGCCCAGCTCGTGCGACAGTTCGCCGATCGTCTTGAGAGCGCCCGGTGCCTTTTCGGCGGTCGCCAATGTCCTTACCTGGCGATCCGGTCGCGCATGATTTGGCTCGCGCGGAAAGTCATCACCCGCCGCGGAGCGATCGGCACTTCGATCCCGGTCTTGGGATTGCGGCCGACGCGCTGGCCCTTGTCGCGCAGGATGAACGTGCCGAAGCCGGAGATCTTCACGTTACGGCCGTCGGAAAGCGAATGGCACAGATGGTGGAGAACGCGCTCGACAAGGCTTGCCGATTCGGCGCGCGACAGGCCGAGCTTGCGATGCACCACGTCGGCGAGGTCCGCCCGGGTCAAAGTGGTGCTCGCGTCCGCTTCATTATTAAGCCGCGCGATCCCGAGATCCGCCATCCGATTATCTCCCGCCCTGTCCGGCGCCCCCGCCGTAATTACACTTTCGTAACGGAATTTGTCGCCCGCGGCAATTCTACTTTTGTCGGATTAACGAAGTTTTTCAATACCTGAGCGCTGCCGCGCCCCACGTGAATCCACCGCCCATCGCTTCCAGCACGACGACGTCGCCGCGCTTGATTCGGCCATCCTTGACGGCCGTATCGAATGCCAGCGGAACCGACGCGGCGGAGGTGTTGGCATGTTCGTCGATGGTCACCACCACTTTTGCCGACGGCAGTCCGAGCTTGCGCGCGGTCGCGTCGAGGATCCGCGCATTGGCCTGATGCGGAACCACCCAGTCGACGTCGTCCGAAGTCAGTCCCGCAGCCGCGAGAACTTCGTTCAGCACGTCGGCGAGATTGATCACCGCGTGGCGGAACACTTCGCGCCCCTTCATCCTGAGCTTGCCGACCGTCCCGGTGGTGGACGGTCCCCCGTCGACGAACAGCAGATCGTTGTGGCGGCCGTCGGCGTGGAGCCGAGTCGCGAGGATGCCGCTCTCGGTTTCCTCGGCGCTGAGGACGAGTGCGCCGGCGCCGTCGCCAAAGAGCACGCAGGTCGCGCGATCTTCCCAATCGAGGATTCGGCTGAACGTCTCGGCTCCGATCACCAGCGCCTTCTTCGCGTTGCCCGAGCGGAGCATCGAATCGGCAACCGACAGCGCGTACAAAAAACCGGTGCACACGGCGTGCACGTCGAACGCGACGCAATCGTTGATGCCGAGCGCCGCCTGGACCTTGGTCGCCGAGGACGGGAAGGTCTGGTCGGGAGTCGCGGTCGCGAGGACGATGAGGTCGATGTCGGTCGCAGGCACGCCCGCTTGCTCCAGCGCCCCGCGCGCTGCGTCGGTGGCGAGGGTCGCGGTGGTTTCGCCCTCGCCCGCGATATGGCGCGCGCGGATCCCGGTGCGCTCGACGATCCACTGGTCGGTGGTGTCGACGGTCTGGGCGAGCTCTTCATTGGTCACTCGCCGCCGCGGCAGCGCGCTGCCGGTGCCGAGCACCACGGAATGCAAGGTCATTGCGCAGCCTCGTTGGCGAAGGCGTGCGCGCGGAAATTGTCGAGGTCGTCGCCGATCTTGCGGATAATGTCGTTGCCGACCATGCGCGCGGCGACCCCGATGGCATTGGCCACGCCCTTGGGGGTGGCAGCGCCGTGACTCTTCACGACGAGGCCGTTCAACCCGAGGAAGACCGCGCCATTGTGATTGTTGGGATCGAGGTGGACCTTCAACAGGTTCAGCGCCGGCCGCGACAGCGCGAATCCCGCCTTGGACCGAAGCGAGCTTTTGAACGCGCGGCGCAGCAAATCGGTGACGAAGCGCGCCGTGCCTTCGGCGGTCTTGAGCGCGATGTTGCCGGAAAAGCCGTCGGTCACGACGACGTCGACATTGCCGCGCGACAGCTGGTCCCCTTCGGTGAAGCCGTCGAAGCGGAATGCCAGATAGTCGGCCTCACGCAGCAGCGCGGCCGCTTCCTTGAGTTCGTCGGTGCCCTTCAATTCCTCGGTGCCGATGTTGAGCAGCTTCACGCGCGGCTTCGAGATTTCGAGCACGGTGCGGGCATAGGCCGAGCCCATGACGGCGAATTGTATCAGGTTTTGCGCGTCGCATTCGGTGTTGGCGCCGAGGTCGAGCATCACGAGATCGGTGTCGGCGAGAGTCGGCAGCAACGCGGCGAGCGCCGGGCGGTCGATCCCGGGCATCGTGCGCAGCGCGAGCTTGGCCATCGCCATCATCGCGCCCGTGTTGCCGCCGGAGACCGCGGCGTCGGCCCGTCCTTCCTTCACCGCGTTGATGGCCATGCCCATGGATGTGGTGCGCGCGCGGCGGATCGCCTGGCTCGGCTTCTCGCTGGGCGCGATCGATTCGGGCGAATGGACAATGGTGACGGCGGTGCGTAGCGGGGCGTGGCGGCGAAGCTCGGCTTCGATCTCCGCCTCATTGCCGAAGACGATGAAGATCAGCGACGGATCGCGGCGCAGCGCGCGCGCCGCGCCCGCCATGATCGCCGCCGGGCCGCTGTCGCCACCCATTGCGTCTAGTGCGATGCGCGGGCCTCGGTCCATCGTGAGGCCTGTCGGCGCTTACGCCTCGGTCGAGACGATTTCGCGGCCGTGATAATGGCCGCAAGCCGCGCACAGATTGTGCGGCAGCTTCAATTCGCCGCAATTCGGGCATTCCTGGAACTGGACCGGCTTCAGCGCATGATGGCTGCGGCGCATGTTCCGCTTCGACGGCGACGTTTTTCTCTTCGGGACAGCCATTGCGGCACCTTTGATCCAAAATAAAAATTGCGACGATCTGCGCCCATTCTCAGCGGGATAGTCCCGCGGCGGCGGCCGGATCATCGCGAACCGCGGTTCCTATAGCGTGTGGAGCTGCGGTTGCAAGGGTGGGCGGGCAGTGCGAACCCGCGACCAAAGGAGACAGGCATGACACCGATTCCGGTGACGCTACTGGCGACGGCGGCCGCCGTCGCCCTCAACATCTGGCTCGGGTACCGGATCGTGAAGAGCCGCCGCGACAATGCGGTGAAGATCGGCGACGGCGGCAATGAGGCGGTGCTGAGGCGCATGCGAGCCCAAGCCAATTTCATCGAGAACGGCCCGTTCTTCCTGATCCTGCTCGGCGGGCTCGAGCTGTCCGGCGCAAGCCGGCTTGCTCTGGGTGCGGTTGCGGCGGCGTTCATCCTGGCGCGGATTGCGCACCCGATCGGGATGGATGGCCCGCACCTGTGGCGCTGGAGAACGATCGGGATGATCACGTCGGTCTTTGCCCTCATCGTGCTAGCAATCTGGGCGCTCATGTGCGCGGGCGGAGTGCTGCTAGGCGGCTAGGGTTGCGTCGCCGACGAACGGGTTGGTCGCGCGTTCGTGGCCGAAGGTCGACATCGGCCCGTGACCCGGAACGAAGGCGGTGTCGTCGCCCATCGGCCACAGCCGCTCGGTGATGGAGCGGATGAGTTGCTCCTGATTGCCGCGCGGGAAGTCCCAGCGCCCAACCGATCCCTTGAAGAGGACGTCGCCGACCAGCGCCAGCTTCGATCCGGGATGATGGAAGACGACGTGGCCGGGCGTGTGGCCGGGGCAGTGGCGGACATCGAACGTGAGGTTGCCGACGGTCACCGTGTCGCCATCCTCGAGCCAGCGCGACGGTTCGAACGGGCGGCCGGTGACGCCGTATTTCATCCCGTCCTGCTCCAGCCGCTCGATCCAGAAGCGGTCTTCCTCGTGCGGCCCCTCGATCGGCACGCCAAGCTCCTCCGCGAGAATGCCGGCGGAGCCGCAATGGTCGATATGGCCGTGGGTCAGCAGAATCTTCTCGATGGTCGTTCCGGCCTGCTGCGCCGCCGCCTTGAGGCGCGGAAGATCGCCGCCGGGATCGACGAATGCGCCGCGCATGGTCGCAGTGCACCAGACCAGCGAACAATTCTGCTGCAGCGGGGTCACGGGAATGATCGCCGCGCGCAGCGGCGGAGTTTCGTTCGGCATCGCGGCTAAGTGGCTTGCGACGCCAGCCGCCGCAAGGCGGCGCGGCGCAGCTGGCGGACGATCAACCAGACCAGGCTTGCCCCGGCTAGAGTCCCCACCGTTATCAACCCGCTGAGCGGGTCGAACCACAGGATCGAAACCAGGAAAGCGAAATCGAGCAGCAGCGCCAG
>JBDTXI010000152.1:0-16612 GCA_040006255.1 Sphingomicrobium sp. | reverse complement strand
GTCCATTTGGCCGTTCCGGCGCATATGACCTTTTCCGGCATGTTCATGAAGACTGCGCCGGTCATCACCGCCGAGGCGACGGCGAGCGTCGTTCAGAATGGCGAATATTGCGCTTTCGCGCTCGGCGACGCCGACGATAGCGGAGTCGTCATCCGGCCCAATTCGAGCGTTGAGATGGAGTGCGGGGTCGCAAGCAACTCCACGGGGCGCGCAGCCGTGCAGGCGGACCAGTCTTCGAGCCTCCAGTCGAGCGCGGTCGTCGCCTACGGAGCGATCGACGGCAAAGGCGCGATCCACGATTCGATCGTCCGCCCGCACAGCCTGGCGCAGAAGGACCCGCTGGAGGGCACCGAGCCGCCGCTCATTCCCAACACCGGCTGCACCAAGGCCACCATCAACCCCGGCGGGAGCGAGACGGCGCTCGACCCGGGCTGCTACGCTGACATGATCCTCAATGGAAACGTCCGCCTGCAGGACGGCGAATATATCCTCAACCAAGGCAATTTCGTCGTCGGTCCGCAGGGACATGTCTCGTGCGACGCCTGCACGATCTTCCTTACGAGCGACATCGCCGCAACCAACCCGGCCACAATCGGCAAGGTCAAGATCTCGAGCGACGCGACGGTGAAGATGAATGCGACGCGCGAGGGACCCAATGCCGGAATCCTGTTTTACCAGGACCGGCACGCCGCGCGCGATCTCCCCGGTGACGAAAACCGGGTCGGCGGAAGCAGCTTCTCGAGTCTCAAGGGCATTCTCTATTTCCCGTCCGAGACACTCTACCTCGACGGGAACATGAGTCCCGACCTGCAGTGCGCGCGGTTGCTGGCGAAGCGACTCGTGTTCGCCGGCCGCGTCTACATCAGCAAAAAGTGCGGTGGCCCGGGCGGCAAGACGACGTTCGAAGGAACCGAGGTCCGCCTTATTTCCTGAGCGGCTCGCCGGCGTGCACGCCGAGCCGCTGGATGGCGCGGTCCACCTGCGCCATCATCCGGTTTACCTGTCCGCTGATCTCTTGCAGCTCCATGATGAGGTCGATCGTCCGAACTCGAGTGGTCGGCGATCCGTCGTCGGGCGCACCGCTGGGCGAATGATCAGGGGCGGAACTGGCGGCCTGCGGGCCCGGGGTCGATACGGCAGCGCCGACGATGCCTTCGACGGCTCCATTGTCTAACGAAGTCGCGGCGGGAAAAACGGCGGCAGTCGACGGCGCATGGAAGACGGAATGTCCGCCCGCCTCGCTGTCCCCCGTTGTCCCGCCGCCATCATTCAATTGCGATCGGCGAGCGGTGCCTCCCGGTACGGATACGGGACTGGACTGATCGTCCGATTTCGCTCGATTCGGGGTCATAGCGGCTCCTGAGCAAATGCCCTGTCACTGGCACAAAGGAACGACCGCGCCCGCCCCTCTTCGATTGCCCCTGAGAAGGTCGGCGGCATTGAAACCGAAACCACGGCAGATGACGCATCCAGTGGTTTTTACTGCGCAACTAACAACCATGGCCGTCGCCGGCGAACACCACGACTCAGCCTTGTTAATTCTCCGTTTACGCGCCCCCGTTGAGTCGCTGTCAAGCTACGATAGCGCCGTTTTGCTGCGCTTGCTTTTTAGTGCACTCGCCGGATCCCGAGCGGCGGTAAAAGAAAGCGAAGTGGAACGTCGACGCGCGAGGCCCAGCTGATCTCGTTATGCTTCTGCCCGGGGAAGCTGCGCGTCAGCCAATTCGCGCCCTGGCGATAGCCGCGGCGGGCCACGACTGCATCCACGCGGTCCTGATAGCGCGCGTAGATGGCATCCTGCGTCTCGCTGCCGTGATCGAAATAAAGTTTGTGCGAAGCGGGGCTGGGCAGCGCTGGGGCGAGATAGCCCTCGAACGCAGACGATACGACCTCATATTCCGCGTCTCCGACGGACTTGCCGTCTGGAGTCATGAATAAGGGCCAGTGGGTCGACATCATCCCCGCGCCGCCGAAAATCCGGGGATATTCATCGATCGCGTAGAGCGAGATCAGCGATCCCATCGACGAGCCCATCATCACGGTGTTCGCTCGGTCGGTTTCCACGTTGAAGCGGCGGTCGATCAGCGGGCGCAGCTCGCGCACGATGAACTTCAGATAGCCGTCCGACAGCGGGTCGCCGCCGTAGAGGGCGCGCACTTTCTCGCGATACGCGGAAGGCAGATATTGGAAGGCCTTGGACGGGACATATTCCTGGAGCCGCTTGGGCGTGTTCCAGATACCGACGACGATCGTCGGGCGTACCTTTCTCTCGCGGATCAATCGATCGAGTGTCTCGTCGATCTGCCACTCCATGCCGTACCCGGCGGTCGCCTTGTCGAACAAATTCTGGCCGTCATGCATATAGAGAACGGCGTATTTCGGTCCCGGCGCCCGGTATCCGCTCGGAAGCCAGACGACGACTCGCCGCGGATCGGTATATTTCGACCGCATAACGCCGAGATCAACGATCGTTCCGGCACTCACGTGCGGAACTTGCTCCGCCATTGCCGGAGCGGCCACGAGCGCGAGCACGATCGCCACGAGCCACCGCCACACCCTCATTCGACGGTCTCGATTACCGCCCCAAAAGGTCCCAGCGTATCGGCGCCGACGGCACCGACGCTGGCGAGCGGCTTGCGCCCCAAACGCAGATGCAGCGGCTGATCCGAAAGATTGAACGTGCAGCGCAGCTGCTCGCCGCGATAGGCCCGATCGAACACCACCAGCTGCTCGTCGGCTTCAACAATGCGCATCGAGCCACGGCGCAGCGCCGGTTGCGCATTTCGCAGCTGGACGCATTCGCGCGCGAACTGCAGATTCGAGTCCCTGCCCTTTTCCTGCGCATCGACCGCGAGAGCGCGATGGCTTTCGCCGATCGGCAGCCATGGCTCGGCGGTCGAGAAACCGAGGTGGGGCGCGGCCGATAGCCACGGCATCGGCGTCCTCGCGCCGTCGCGGCTCAGCGTCTCGGGCCAATTGGCGATCGCTTCCGGGTCACGCAGGCGATCGAACGGCACGTCGACCTGCGCAAGCCCGAGCTCCTCCCCCTGGTAAATGATGATCGAGCCGCGTAGCGCGCTCAGCAACAGCATCTTTGCGCGCAGGCACGTCTCGCGATGCTCGCCTTCGCACCACCGCGAAACCGCCCGCGGAGCGTCATGATTCTCGAACGCCCAGGTCGGCCAGCCCGCATCGTCCGGCCAGTCCCGCGCGACGCGCGCGACGAGCTCCGGCGTCAGCTTGTCGGCATAGAGAAAGTCAAAGCCGTAAGCGCTGTTAAGCCGGTCTTCGCCAAGCGTGAACGCGCGCATTTCCGCAAGCGCGCGATCGCCCCCGACTTCGGCAAGCGTGAAGCGGTCGCCATAGCTGTCGGTGACTTCGCGCAGCCGGGCGAGAAACTTCACGATATCGGGATGCGACTGATTGTAGAGATGCTGCTGAAAGTCGAACGAGCGCGTGCGTTTGTTGCCTTCGGGGGACGGAGGATTATCGCGCAACTGGAGGTCGTGCATCGCGAAATTGATCGCGTCGATGCGGAAGCCATCCACTCCCCGGTCTAGCCAGAAGCATGCCACACCGAGCATTGCATCCTGGACCGTGCGAACGTGGAGGTTGAGGTCGGGCTGCTCGGGAAGAAAGTTGTGCAGATAATATTGCCCGCGGCGCGCGTCCCACGTCCACGCCGGCCCGCCAAACACGGACTGCCAATTGTTCGGCGGTGAGCCGTCGGGCTTTGCGTCCGCCCAGACGAACCAGTCCGCCTTGGCAGTATCGCGGTTGGCACGGCTTTCGCGGAACCACGGGTGGCGGTCGGAGCTGTGCGAGTAGACCTGGTCGATGATGACCTTGAGCTTCAGCCGATGCGCGCGATCGACCAGGGCATCGAAATCGCCAAGCGTCCCGTAAACCGAATCAACATTGCAATAATCGGCGACGTCGTAACCGAAATCGCACATCGGCGAGGTGAAGAATGGCGAGAGCCAGATCGCGTCCACGCCGAGCTTCGCGACGTAATCCAGCTTCGCCGTGACGCCCGGAAGATCACCGATGCCATCGCCGTTCGAATCGGCGAAGCTGCGCGGGTAAATCTGGTAAATCGCCGCGCCGCGCCACCACGGCTGCGCGGTGGCGACCGCCTTGCTGGCGCTCACCTCCTTCTCAGCGAGCATCGCACACCGCGTAGCCGAGCGGTGCCAGTCTGATGCGTACGCTGCCGGGCGCTTGAGCAACCGCCGGGCAGGCCCCTGCGAGCGTGCCCAAGCGGACCGACGACGTCTCGACGCGGACATTCTGCACGAGCGGCGCCGTCGAAGTGTTGAAAACCAGCAGCACTTCGCCTCCGCTCACCGGATCGAAGCGGGAGACGGCGAACAGCCCGGGCTTGTCCTGCGAATAGCGCACGAGCTGGAGGCCGCGGGTCAGGGCGCGATGGCCGGTACGAATTCGGGCGAGCTCGGCGATCTGGCGGTACAGCGGATGGTTGGTATTGAAATTGGCATGCGCGGTCGTCGCGGTCGTGCCGAGCAACTTGTCTTCGTTGTAGGTCGCGACCTTGCTCGCGAACATGTCCTGCCGGGCGTCCTGGTCGCCGCCCTTGCCGACGAACCCTTGCTCGTCGCCAGAATAGATGGTCGGCACGCCGCGCAAGGTCAGCAGCATCGCGTTGGCGAGCATCACCCGGGTCAAGACCTCGTTGTCGCCCGCAGTCGGCCGGGCACGCCGGATCGACATCGCGAGATGCCCCGGGGAATCGTGATTGCTCACGAACGTCGGGAGCTGCAACGCCGCCGTGGCGCCGCCCTCGTATAATGGATCGGCGCGGAAAAGCTTGGCGAGCTCATCGGTTGGGCCGTCTCCCGCAACGACGTCGCGAACGGCGTGCAGGAACGCAAAGTCGAGGACCGACGGCAGCTTATCGACATGCGTGTTCACGGCGGTATGCGCCGGGTCCATGTCGTCCATCGCGACTTCGCCGAAGATGTGGAAGTGCGGAATTCCGTCCTTGCGCGCGCGGGCCAGCATCGCCGGCACGAACTGCCGCCAGAACTCGGGGTTGACGTGCTGCGCCGTGTCGATGCGGAAGCCGTCGACGCGATATCTGTCGATCCACTCGCCGAAGATATCGATCATCCCGCGGATGACGCGCGGATGCTCGGTGAACACGTCGTCGAGCCCGACGAAATCGCCCATCGTGCTCGATTCCCCGCGGAAAATGCTGTCGCCGCGGTTGTGGTAATAGATCGGGTCGTTGAGCCAGGCGGGGCGCTTGATCTCGCGCTCGGCGGACGGGACCTTGACGGTGTAAGCGTAGTTCGGGTCTTTGAGCCGTGCAAAGTTCGCCGCGCTGCCGTCGCGCTCGCCAGCGAACCCGGCGTTGATTGGCGCGCCGTGCACACCGCCGCGCCGCTGATACGGATAATCGGCGATGCTCCGGTACGGGCACGCATTCTTCCCTTCGCACTCCGCGAAATAGATGACGTCCGCAGTGTGGTTGACGACGATGTCCATGTAGAATTTCATGCCGCGCGCGTGCACCACGTCGACCAGCGCCTTGAACTCTGCGTTGGTTCCGAAATGCGGATCCACTTGGGTGAAATCCGTAATCCAGTAGCCGTGGTAAGCCGCGCTTTCCTGCCCCGGCGGACCCTGCACCGGCTTGTTCTTGAAGATCGGCGCGACCCATACCGCCGTCGCGCCCAAACCCTGAATGTAGTCGAGGCGCTTGATCAGCCCCTTGAGGTCGCCGCCGTGATAGAACCCCTTGCTCGTCGGGTCGAAGCCGGTCTGCAGCCGGCCGCCGGTGAGGCCGCCACGGTCGTTCGCCGGATCGCCGTTCTCGAACCGGTCGGGCAGGAGGAAATAGATCACCTCGTCCTCGGGCAAGCGCGCGCGGTAATCGGCGCCGGCGCTTGGCGACGAAGCGGCCGCGAGCAGTGCGAGCGCGGTGAGCGCGGCCATCAGGCGGGCACCAGCTCGCGGTTCACCGGCGCGAATTTGCCCACGAACTCACCGTGGTCCGGCCACTGCGAAACCTCCCCGATGTGCGCGCGCTCGAGCCCCTCGAGGAATTCCCTGAGCCGCGGTTCGGCCAGCAGATCGGCGATCGGGTGATAGCTTTCGGGCATTACGTTCTGCCCGAGCAGCACTTGGATCCACGCGCGCGCGTCGAACAATTCGTCGAAGCTCGCGGTGACCCGCGCCGACGCACGGAACAGGTCGATCTTGTGGCGCAGCGTTTCCGGAATTTCCATGGTCCGAAGCTCATCCCAGAACGGCTCACCGTCGCGCTGGTTGGCGTGATAGTGGAGAATGATGAAGTCGCGGATGCGCTCCATCTCCAGCCGGCTGCGGGC
This sequence comes from Sphingomicrobium sp., assembly GCA_040006255.1. Classification (GTDB taxonomy): domain Bacteria; phylum Pseudomonadota; class Alphaproteobacteria; order Sphingomonadales; family Sphingomonadaceae; genus Sphingomicrobium. The sequence continues at coordinate 10,259 of JBDTXI010000152.1, read as the reverse complement.
GTTGAAATCGTCCCGCGTCGCCTCGCTGATCTCGCCTGCGGGAAGCACCTCGAGCAGCCGGTTGATCGCCGTTTGAATGACGTGGATGCTGGTCGATTCCAGCGGTTCGATAAAGCCCGACGACAGTCCGATGGCGACGACGTTGCGCACCCAGGTCTTGCGCCGGATGCCGGGCGTGAAGCGGATCGTTCGCGGATCGGCCATCTTTTCGCCGTCGAGATTGGCGAGCAGGATCGCGGCGGCTTCATCCTCGCTCATCCGGCGGGACGAGAAGACGTGACCGTTGCCGATCCGGTGCTGGAGCGGAATCCGCCACTGCCACCCGGCCTGGCGCGCGAAGACCCGGGTTAGCGGGATCAGGGGATCGACGCGGGCGCTGGGGACGGCAATCGCCCGGTCGCATTGCAACCACTCGGACCAATCGTCGAACCCCGTCTCCAGCTCCTGCTCGATCAACAGGCCGCGGAAGCCCGAGCAGTCGATGAACAGGTCGCCGGCCACCCGTGTGCCGTTGGCGAGCAGGACCGCGGCGACGTCGCCGTTCTCGGAGTTGCGCTCGACCGCGACGATCTTGCCCTCCTGCCAGACGACTCCGAGCTTCTCGGCAAAGCCGCGCAGGAACTTCGCGTAGAGGCTCGCGTCGAAATGATAGGCGTAGGGGAGCGGCGGTTGCACGCTTCCGGGCGGCCGCTGAACGTGGGCGAAGCGGTTGCCGGCGATGGCGATCGTGTGAAGGATATAATGGCCGAGCGACTTGGCGATGCCGAGCTTGTGGCCGCGCAGCCAATAATGATGGAAGGGCACGACCCCGAGCGCGCTGCCGATGAGGCCGAAGGCGTGGACATAGGCTTCGTCCGGCCTGCCCCAGCCGTCGAACGCGATGCCGAGCTTGTAAGTGCCGCCGGTCGCGGCGAGGAACTCGGCCTCGTCGATCCCGAGCGACTGGTTGAACAAGGCGATCGAGGGAATGGTCGCTTCGCCGACGCCGACGATTCCAATCTCGTCCGATTCGACGAGCGCGACGGACATTCCGGGCAGGCAGAAGCGGCCGAGCGCAGCCGCGGTCATCCACCCCGCCGTGCCGCCGCCGACAACGACGATCCTGCGCTGACCTGACTCACTCATTGCGATCTTTCATGGCGCGGACGCCCGGCGGCGACGGAACGCCGCCGGGGCCGCTTCAGATCTTAGCCCCGCTCGGGCGCAGCCACAGGCGGCGGAGGTGGCGGAGGCGGTGGCGGCGGAGCCGGACAGGTCGCCGTCACTTCAACCACCGTTCCGTCCGGGCACGTCTGCGTCGCCGGAGGCGGCGGAGGCGGCGGCGCGGGTGGCGGAGGCGGCGGCGGCGGTGATCCCGCGCCAAACTTGTAGGTCGCGCCAAGCATCCAGCGGCGGCCGTACCGCTGATAGTCGATGATCCGCAGCGAGTTACCTGTTCCGTCGTTGGTGGCGAACGGCTCATCGGTCAGGTTCTGTCCCTGCAGATAAACCGACAGGCCGCTCAGCATCGAACCCGGCTGGAATTCATAGCCGATCTGCCCATCGACGATCGTCTGCGGCAACGCCTGTCGCAACGTTCGGTTGGCGCCGAAGCCAGAGACCTCTCCGACGAAGCTGGACCGGTGACGAATGCTTCCTCTGGCAGAGAAGCCCCACTTTTCAAAGTAGAGCGTGCCGTTCGCTACCCATTTCGAATAACCGGGCAGAGTCGAGACCGGACCTCCCGGGTACGGATGGATCCGCGACTGGGTGTACGAAACGCCGCCGGTGACGCCGAAGCCGTCAAGCGCACTGATCAACTCGCCAAATGGTATCGTTCCGGCCAGCTCGACACCGTACATCTTGCCGCCCTTCACGTTGTACGGCCGGGTAAGCAGGCCGTTCGCGATCCCTTCGGGCGGCAGGTACGTGCTTAGATTGGACGGATCGGTCGTCTGGAAACCCGTCGGAAGCGGGAAATTGGAATAGTCGAACGGAGTACCAAACAGGTTTTGGTCGACCACGAACGTGTCGAAATATTTGTAGAACAGCTGGGCCGACACATATCCCTTTATGCCCCAATATTTCTCAAAGCTCAGATCCGCGGCATTGGCCCGGAACGGCCGTAATTCGGGATTGCCGCTGTCGCCGCTGATATAGTTCATGTTGACGCCGCCAATGGTGACGACGTTGCCGCCGTAGCGGAACGCCGCCCGCATATCGTCGATGCGCGGCCGCATCACTTCGCGCGCAAGGCCCATGCGGATCACGAAGTCGGACGGGAAGCGCAGCGACAGGTTCAGGCTCGGCATCACATCCCAATATTTGGCGCCGGCCTTGATCGGAGTTAGCGTGCCGCTTACCCGGTCGGCAGTGACGCCGGCACTGCTTTGGTCTGTGTGAACGGCCTGGACGCCAACGTTGCCCGTCAGAGCGGCCGAACCGAGGTGGGACTTGATGTTGAAGACGCCATAGAGCGTCCCGAGCTTCTCCTGGAGCTGATATGCCTTCACCACAACATCGAGATTGGAGTTGTTCGACACCAAAGTGTAAATTCCGGCGTCGAGAAGCTGCTGCGGGTCGTAAGCCAGGCTGGGGCCCAAACCGAGCCAACCGAGGTTCACCGGATTTAAGAGGTATTGGCTAGGAACCGGAACCTGCAGGACGTTGTTGCCGGCGAGATCAACGAAAGCTTCATCTGGAGTGAGCGATTTGCGGTGATCGGTCCAATTAGCGCCAATCACAACCTGCGACAGGAAGCTCGAGTTCAAGTCTTTCGCAATTTCGGCGTGAGGCTGCCAGATGCGGTCGTGGACGATGCGCTTGTTCCAGTAGCCCGGCCTAGCGGAACCGGTGACTGGATCTGTGCCTCCCCACCCCTGTGGGCTGGTGAGAAAGATCAGACTTGGATCCGAATAATCGAGATTTTGGCTGGTAATGACGGTGCCGGTATCAGTCGTCAGGAATCCGAGCGTGTCAGACGCGCCAGACTTATTGTAACCGGTGCCTGCATAGGTCTCGAAGACCGTTTCGAAGCGATTGGTCTTCGAGTAACTGAGGTCGAAGAAACCGTGCCAGCCGTCCGGACCATCGTAGCGCGTATTCCAGCCGAACGAATAGAGCTTCGCATGCCGCGGCTGGACGACGTTGCGGACAACGTTCCAAACATTGGAGAATGTTCCGGTCGTGACCACGCCGTTCGTGACGGTGCCGGGCGTGAGAGTGGCGCCGCCCCACTGCAGCGGAATCTCGATACCCCGCGCGATCTGATCGTCCTTGAAGTTTGAATAGAAGCCGTCGAGGGTCGAGGTGATCGTCTCGGTCGGCTTGAACTCGATCGTTCCGGCGAGCCCGAGCCGCTTGAGCTCGGTTGAACGCGAATAAGGCTTCGCGCCACCGATCACGACATTGCCGCCACCCGCATCCGCATAACCCCAGGAATTGAACTCCTTCGATTCATAGGGCTCATCGGTCCAGCTGCCGGCGAGCGACAGGCCAACCCTGCCCTCGGCAAACTGGTCGACGTAGACGCCGTTTACGCGATAGCCGTATTTCTTGGCGTCCGGGTTGAGCTTGCCAATGTCCGGATAGACCGCGCGGCCGCCAATCGAGATGATGCGGTGGCCATATTCGAGCGGGCGGATGGTGCGAAGATCGACGGTGCCGGCGATGCCTTGGCCGACGACCGACGCCAGCGGCGTCTTGTAGACGTTGACCTGGTTGACGATTTCGGCCGGATACTGGTCGTATTCGACGGCGCGGTTGTCGCCGGTTGAGGTCTGCTCGCGGCCGTTGAGCAGGGTGGTCGAAAAGTCCGGCCCGAAGCCGCGGATCGAAAGATATTCCGCGCGGCCGTTCAGCGTCTGGGCTGTGAGGCCCGGAAGACGCGCGATCGCTTCACCGATGGAGGCGTCGGGCAGCTTGCCGATGTCTTCGGCGCTGACCGATTCGACGATCTGATCGGCTTTCTTCTTCTTATTGATGGCGTTCTGCAGGGAGGCGCGGAAGCCGGTGACGACGATGTTGCTGCCCTGGTCCGCCTGCGGCGTCGGGTTCGCACCTTGGTCGGCAGGCGCGGTCTGCGCGACGGTCGCAGCAGAAGCCGCGCCGGTGACTGCCGGCGTTTCCTGGGCGAATGCCGGGCTGCTTCCGGCGAGGACCACGGCCACCGCCAACGGGCTTGCCGCCGCCGCCAACCGCGAACGCGAAGAAATGCTGATCATCATTGTCCCCCTCAAGGCCGGCGAGCGCGCCGGACGCAAATTTTGTGGGGGCCGCAAGACCCCTCTCCCGACGGTGAGGAATATCAGAGGTTTGCGGAAGCGGAACTGCCGCGGCGGCTATACATACGTATTCAGGGGAGCTAGCCTGCAACTTAGCGGGGACAGCGTGACCGGAATGACACAGAGGCGGCCGACCTCCTTCGACATCGCGGCGCTCGCGGGGGTGTCGCAACCCACCGTATCGCGCGCGCTTTCGGGCAATCCCTCGGTCAATGAGGAAACGCGCGCGCGTGTTCTCGCCGCGGCCGAGCAGCTCCACTACAAGGTCGACAAGAACGCGTCGGGCCTGCGCCGCCGCCATTCGCGCACGCTTGCTTTGCTGTTCTTCGAGGAATGGTCGCCCGAAGGCGCGCTCATCAATCCCTTCTATCTGTCGATGCTCGGACCGATGGTGCGCTGCTGCGCCGACCATGGCTACGACCTGCTCATCTCGTTCCAGCAGCTGTCATCGGACTGGCACGTCGATTACGAAGACAGCCGCAAGGCCGACGGCATCATCCTTCTCGGCTATGGCGATTATATCGAATATCGGCCCAGGCTGGAGAAGCTGATCGAGCGCGGTGCGCATTTCGTGCGCTGGGGCTCCGCGGTCGACGGCGCCGTCGGGGCGACCGTCTCCTCCGACAATGAACAGGGCGGCTTCGACGCCACCACGCATCTGCTGCAGCAGGGACGGCGGAGGATCGCATTCGTCGGATCGGCGGAGCCTGGCTACCCCGAATTCCTCGAGCGCTGGCGCGGCTATTGCCGTGCGTTGCGGGCGGGCGGAATCGAACTCGACGAAGCCTTGCGGGTGGATGCCGATCCAAGCGAAGCGGCGGGGCGCGCCGCCGTCGCCGAGCTTCTCGGCCGCTCGGCGCAGTTCGACGCGATCTTCGCTGCCAGCGACGTCGCCGCAATCGGCGCACTGCACGCTTTGCAAGCGATCGGGCGCGAGGTGCCGCGTGAGATTGCCATTGTCGGCTTCGACGACATCCCGGCGGCGAGCCTGTCCAGCCCGCGTCTGACGACCGTGACGCAGGACGCGCGGCAAGCCGGCGAAGCCCTGATTGAGGCGATCATTGCCTCGGTCGAGCAGGGCAATGCGGTCAACAAGGTCCTTCCCGTGCGCTTGACGGTGCGGGAGTCGAGCACAGATGTTTAGCGGTTGCGCGGCGCGGGCAGCCGCTTAGTCTCCCGCTCATGACCACCGAATTCAGTCGGCGCGAGATGATCGGCGCGAGCGCTCTGGCGCTCACGGTCGCGGCGACCAGCGCCGGCGCGGCTCCCCAGTCCGTTCCGGCCCCGCAAGCCCGCCGCCGCGAGCGGCTCGAGCGCTGGCGCTTTCACCTCGGCCACGCCGCCGAGGTCGAGAAGGACTTCGGCTTCGGGCGCGACCAGCGCACCTTCGCCAAGGCCGGCTGGGGTACCGCCGACGCGGCCATGCCAAAGTTCGACGACATCGCCTGGCCCGAGGTGCGGGTGCCGCACGACTGGGCCGCGGCGCTGCCGTTCGCGCCTGGACCCGCGGTCAAGGATTCGGATCGCGGCGCGGCGCACGGGTTCAAGGCGATCGGCCGCGAGTTTCCGCAGAACAGCATCGGCTGGTACCGCACCCCCATCGCCATCACCGCCGCCGACAAGGGGCGTCAGATTTGGCTCGAATTCGACGGCGTTTTCCGCGACGCCATCGTGTTCGTGAACGGCTATATCGCCGGCCGCAACGAAAGCGGCTACGCCCCGTTCAGCGTGCCGATCGGCGACTTCCTCGATTACGACGGCGGCCCCAACTTCATCACCGTCCGCGCCGACGCGAGCCTCGGCGAAGGCTGGTTCTACGAAGGCGCGGGCATCTTCCGCCACGTCGAGCTGGTGAGCGCCGACCCGCTGCACATCCCGCAATGGGGTACGGTCGTGCAAGCCGATGTCCGAGCCGACGGCGCGCTTGTCCGCATCGCGACAGACGTGATCAACAGCGGGAGTGCGCCGTCGCCGCTCGGCATCCTTCGGCAGTCCCTGATCGGTCCGGATGGGAAGGTTGCCGCCACATTGCCCGATGTGGCGCTCGATCTCGCTCCCGGGGAGCACCGAACGGTCGAGCAAGAGACCTTGCTCAAGACGCCGCGACTGTGGTCGCTCGAGGACCGCAACCTTTACCGTGTGCGATCCGAAATCTGGGTGTTCGACCAGCTTGTCGACCGAGCCGATACGCGCTTCGGCATCCGCACCATCGCCTTCGACGCCGAGCGCGGCTTGTTCCTCAACGGCGCGCCGATAAAATTGCTCGGCACAGCCAATCATCACGACCATGCGGGTGTCGGCACGGGCATCCCCGATGCGCTGCACCGCTGGCGCGTCGCCCAGCTCAAGGAGATGGGCTCGAACGCGTGGCGGAGCGCGCACAACCCGCCGGCCACCGCTTTGCTCGACGCTTGCGACGAGATGGGCATGCTGATGATCGTCGAGCAACGTTACAACAGCTCCGACGAGGAAGCGCAGGCGCAGCTCGAACGCATCGTCCGCCGCGACCGCAACCACCCGTCCGTCATCCTGTGGTCGCTCGGCAATGAAGAGCCGCACCAGGCGACCGAACGCGGCGCGCGCATCAACGCCGACCTGAAAGCGCATGTTCAACGGCTCGATCCAACGCGGCCGACGACCTTCGCCATGGACCAGGGCTGGGACAAGGGCATCGGGCGCGTGGTCGACGTGCTCGGGTTCAACTACCGCACCAACCAGATCGAAGCCTATCACGGGCGGCACCCGGAGCAACCGGTCTACGGCTCCGAGACCGGGAGCACGGTTGCGACGCGCGGCGAATATGCCAACGACCCCGCGCGCCACGTTCTCCGCGCCTACGACACCGAGCATCCGTGGTGGGCGACGACCGCCGAGGAATGGTGGACCATCGTCGCCGACCGCCCGTACATCGCCGGGGGGTTCGTATGGACCGGCTTCGATTATCGCGGCGAGCCGACGCCGTTCGACACAATGCCGAGCATCAGCTCGCAATTCGGGATCCTCGACACCTGCGGCTTCCCCAAGGACAATTACTTCTATTATCGCGCCTGGTGGCGGCCCGATCAGCCGCTGGTGCATCTACTGCCGCACTGGAATTGGCCGGGGCGCGAGGGCCAGCCGGTCGAGGTCTGGGCCCACGGCAATACCGAAGAAGTGGAGCTGCGGCTTAACGGCCACTCGCTCGGGCGCAAAGCGATGCCGCGCAACCGCCACCTCGAATGGCGCGTGCCCTATGCGCCCGGGCGGCTCGAGGCGATCGGATACAATGAGGGCCGCGTGGCCGCGCGCGGCGCGCGCGAGACCACAGGGCCGGCACGCTCGGTAAAGCTGACGGTCGACCGCCGAATGGCCAAGGCCGGCGAGGTGGTCATCGCCAACGCGGCGGTGGCGGATGCGCGCGGGCGGCACGTGCCGCCCGCCGACAATCTGCTTCGTTTCACGGCAAGCGGCGGGACGGTGATCGGCGTCGGCAACGGCAATCCCAACAGCACCGAGCCCGATATCGCCAGCGAGCGCCGAGCGTTCAACGGCCTCGCCCAGGCGATCGTTCGCGTCGGGCGAGGACCGGTCGACGTATCGGTCGCGAGCGATGGTCTTGCCGGATCGCGCTTGAGGATTATCGCGCTATGAAATTTCGCATCCTCGCGGCCCTGCTCGGCGCCGCTGCAACCGTTGCAGAGGCGGGGCCTCCCGCTGCGGCTCCCCGTGGTGGACTCTATCTCGGCGGCGATCTTTCCTACGTCAACGAGATGGAGGATTGCGGCGCGGTCTATCGATTGCACGGCAAGCGCATAGACCCGTTCAAGCTGCTCAAGCGCGAAGGCGGCAACATCGTGCGCGTGCGCATTTGGGTGACCCCGACCTGGACCAAGTACAGCAATTATCCGGACGTTCTGAAGACCATCCGCCGCACTCATTCGGCGGGCATGCAGGCGCTGCTCGACTTCCATTATTCCGACGACTGGGCCGACGGCGGCAAGCAGATCTCGCCCGCCGCGTGGGCGAACCTCCGCACCGATGAGCAGGTCAAGGCGCTGCACGATTACACGCTCGACACGCTGCGGCGGCTCGACGCCGATCACGCGATGCCGGAGATGGTCCAGGTCGGCAACGAGACCAATCCCGAACTGCTCGGCGGCAAGGTCCCGGGTGAGCCGATCAACTGGGAGCGCAACGCGAAGCTGCTCAACGCCGGGATCGCGGCGGTGCAGGAGGCGGGCGGCGCCGGCTCGATTGCGCCGCGGATCATGCTCCACATCGCCCAGCCGGAGAACATCCTGCCGTGGTTCGACGCGGCGCAGAAGGCCGGGGTCTCCGGCTACGATGTGATCGGCATCAGTTATTACAAGAAGTGGTCGGAATATTCCCCGGCCCAGCTCAAGGCCACCATCGCCGAGGCGAAGCGGCGCTACGGCAAGGACGTGATCGTCGTCGAGACCGGCTATCCGTTCACGCTCGAAGGCGCGGACACCGCCAACAATCTCCTGGGTAACGACGCGCTAGTGCCCGGCTACGCCGCAAGCCTCGAAGGCCAGCGCCGCTTCATGGTCGACCTGACCCAGCTCACGATCGACGCGGGCGGAATCGGTGTCGTCTATTGGGAGCCCTACTGGGTCTCGACGAAGTGCGGCACGCGCTGGGGCCACGGCTCTGACTGGGAGAATGCGGCTTGGTTCGATTACCCGAAGCACGAGGCTCTGCCCGTGTTCGAATGGCTGCATCACCGGTACCGGCGCCGAACTAAGTGACGGGTCACTCCCGCGCGAGGATGTAGCGTATCCCCCGCCCAAGCAACGCAAGCCAAAGCCACATTAAGCCTACGGCGACATACGAAATGATCTCACGGTCTCCGGCAAGCGCCATTCCCAGGAAGCTAATGACAAGGCCGAAAACGACGAAACCGACCGCTGCACCGTGTACAACGCGCGTGATGCGGACATTGAGTCTGTCATCGTCACGCAGTTGTCGCGGCCACAACCAGCTCATCAGCCCAACCTCGCAAGTCCTCGAGGTGTCACCACCAGGTCGCGTAGAGGGCGATCAGGATCAGGATCACGCCGAGAGCGCCGGCGTTGAAGCCAGTGCTGGTCTTGTAGCGTACGCCGACGGTGTCGATCGTGTCGACGCCCGGGCGCGGCTTGGTGGCGAGGCTGACGACCACCGCGAGGACCAGCGAGACCAGGAACACGACGCCCATGCGGTTGATGAACGGCGTCAGATAGTCGTTCGTGCCCTGCGATAGGCTGGCCGACGGCAGCGTATATTTCATGACCGTCGACAGCAGGACCGAGGTCACCGCGGCGACGATCGCGCCCGCTTCGGTCGCCCGTTTCCAGAACAGGCCGAGGAGGAAGATGACCGTGATGCCGGGCGTGAAGAAGCCCGAGAATTCCTGGATGAACTGGAACGCCTGCTCCGAGCTTCCGACCAGCGGCCGCGCGACGAGGATGGCGATGACGATGGCGACGATCGCGGTGATTCGCCCGACCAGCACGAGGTGCTTTTCCTCCTTCGCGGTCTCGGCCTTGCCGTCCTCGGCCTTGGTCTTTTCGCCGCGGAACTTGGCGTAGAGATCGAGCGTGAAGATGGTCGCGATCGAATTGATCTTCGATGCGGTCGACGCGATGATCGCCGCGACCAGCGCCGCGAACACCAGACCGAGCAGCCCCGGCGGAAGCAGCCGCATCATCGTCGGATAGGCTTCGTCGGGCTTGAGCAGGTTCGGCGCCAGCATCACGGCGGCGATTCCCGGAAGCACGATGATCACCGGCATCAACAGCTTGAGGAACGCGGCGAAAATCACGCCTTTCTGCGCCTCGTCGAGGTTCTTGGCAGCGAGCGCGCGCTGGATGATATATTGGTTGAAGCCCCAGTAAGCGATGTTGGCGATCCACATCCCGCCGATCAGCACGCTGAGGCCGGGCAGGTCGATGTAGTGCGGATCGCCCTTCTGCAGGATCATGTGGAAGTGGGTCGGCGCGGTCTCGGTCAGCTTGG
>JBDTXI010000151.1:0-32129 GCA_040006255.1 Sphingomicrobium sp. | reverse complement strand
GAAATGAAAGATCTTTTCGCGAAGGACGAAATCCTCGAGCAGGGTCGGGCCGCGCGCCCCGACCTTGAGGCTGTTCTGGTTATCGCTGATCGGCACGCCGAAGTTGGTGGTCAGCCCGCCCCCCACCTGATGGGTCTCGTCTCCCTTTCCGGTGGTTGTGGTCGTCGTCGTCGGGGTGGAAGGCTTAGACATGCTGCTGCTCCGCTCGAAAGGTTGCATGCGCAACGAGCTGGAAGCGGCTAAGGTCCGGCGAATTGTGTTGAGGCGGAAAAGGCACTTGTGCAAATTCGGCTAATGTCCGCTTTGGGTCGAAAGCCGACATAAGCCCCGCCCGCCAATTGCCACTTTCCTACCGGGCCCAATTTGTGGTCCACGTGCGCTATGGCCAGCCGCTTCTCTTCTCTGACTTCCCGTGTCCGAGAGCCCGCGCCTCGCGCGCGCGCGCGCATGTGAGGTCGCTGCGATTGCTGCGTTTCGCCGGATTCGGCACAACTTCACCCTCCTGCTCGCTATAGCCGTCGCCGGTCCGGCGATCGCGGACACCCTCCTCCTCCGCCCCGCACGCGTGTTCGACGGCGTCAATCCGCGGCCGCATGCCGGCTGGACCGTGCTGGTCGAGGGCGACAGGATCGCGGCGGTAGGGTCCGACCTCGCCGCGCCCGCCGGCGCCCGCGTCATCGACCTTCCCGGCGAAACGTTGATCCCCGGCATGATCGAGGGCCATAGCCATCTCTTCCTTCACCCCTACAACGAAACCTTGTGGGACGATCAGGTGCTGCACGAGCCGCTGGCGCTGCGCACCGCCCGCGCGGTGGTCCACAGTTTTGTCATGAAAGGAGGACAATTTGTCCGCGGATCGTAGAACATTCCTTGGCACCGGGCTGGCAATGCTGGCCGGCGCCGCCGCCGCTCAAGCGCCGGGGCCCGTCGCCGGCGATCCCAGCGCGCCATTCTTCCCGCCCAAGGAGCGCTTTCCCTTGTGGCCAGGCAAGCCGCCGGGCGCGCCGATAAAACCGATCGTCCCCAATTGGACGATGAACAACGGACCGCCCAATCGTGAGCTGTGGATCCGCGGCGTGCCCTTTCCCGAAGTGCACGTCTATCGCGCGGCCAAGCCCGACGGGTCGGCAATCCTCTCGCTGCCCGGCGGCGCCTACGAATTCCTCTCGGTCCAGAACGAGGGCATCGACGCTGCCGAGCGCTTCAACGCCGAGCGGACGACGGTGTTCGTGCTGACCTACCGCCTTCCCGTGGATGGCTGGTCGAACCGTTCGCTGGTTGCGCTCCAGGATGCGCAGCGCGCGATGCGCCTGATCCGCTCGCGCGCGGCCGATTTCCGCATGGACCCGGCGCGGCTCGGCGTCATCGGCTTCTCCGCGGGCGGGCACCTCGCGGCGGACCTGGCCACGGCGTTCGACCAGCGCACCTACACGCCCGTGGACGCGGCGGACGCGCTCTCCGCCAGGCCCGCATTCATCGGCCTCGTCTATCCGGTGATCAGCCTCGACACCAAAATTTCGCTCGGCGCATCCAGCCCCAATCTGCTCGGGCTGAGCCCGTCGGCTGAGTTGGTCGCGGCGCGTTCGCCGGCGCTGCACGTCACGGCGCGGACCCCGCCAAGCTTCGTCGCCGCGGCGTTCGACGACGGGCTGATCCTCATCGACAACAGCCTGATCTGGATCGACGCCTGCCGACGCGCGAAGGTGCCGGTGGAGACGCATTTGTTCTCCGAAGGCGGGCACGGCTTCGGTTTCCACCTGCCAAAGGACCTGCCCGGCTCGCGCTGGCCCGACCTGTTCGCGCTGTGGATGCGCAAGCACGGCGGGTGATGAGGGCATTCACCCGGGCGGTCAGCCAGAAGCTCCCCGACTGCGCCCTGACCCACCTCGAGCGCGCGCCGATCGACGTCGCCAAAGCGATTGCGCAGCACAACGCGTACGAGCAAGCGCTAAGAGACGCCGGCTTTGACGTGATCCGCCTGCCCGAGCTTGCCGGCGACCCCGACGCGGTGTTCGTCGAGGACACCGCGCTGCTGCTCGGCACGCACGCGGTGATCACTCGCCCCGGCATCGCGTCGCGCGCCGACGAGACCGAATCGACCGCCGCAGGCCTCGCCGGGCAGTTCGATGTCCGCCGCATCGCCTCCGGTCATGTCGACGGCGGCGACGTGTTGCGGATCGGCCAGACGCTCTACATCGGGCTTTCGAGCCGCACCGACGCCGACGGTATCCGCGCACTGGCGCAGCTCGCCGCACCGCTTGGCTACCAGGTCGTGCAAGCCGAGCTGCGCGATTGCCTGCACCTGAAAACCGGCGCGACGTTCGCCGGCCTCGACGCGAATGGAACGCCGGTGCTGCTCTACAGCGAGGCCTCGGTCGATCCCGCGCAGTTCCTCGATGTCGATCCACTCGCCGTCGACGAGCGCGAACCGGCCGCCGCCAACTGCCTCCGCGTCGCCGACCGCCTGATCCTCCCCTCCGGCAATCCGCGAACCGCGCAGCGGCTGCGCGACCGCGGCTTCGACGTGGTCGAGCTGGACGTGTCCGAGCTGCAAAAAGCCGAAGCCGGAGTCACCTGTATGAGCCTGATCGACGAGCGGACCTAGCGGTTGATCGTCTCCATTCCTCGGGCGTGATAGCGGTCGCCTGCGGCGGCTCCGGGCGGGAGGATCTCGTCGAGGCGCTTCACTTCGTCCTCGCTGAGCTTCACCTCCAGCGCGCGAATATTGTCGTCGAGATAGTTGACGTGCCGCGTCCCCGGGATCGGCACCACATCGTCGCCCTTGGCCAGCACCCAGGCGAGCGCGAGCTGCGCGGTTGTGCAGCCCTTGTCCCGAGCCATTGCCTCGACTTCGCGCACCAGCTGGATGTTCTTCTCGAAATTCTCGCCCTGGAAGCGCGGGTGGTTCTTGCGGAAGTCGTCCTCTGCAAAATCGTCCGGAGACTTGATCTGGCCGGTGAGGAACCCGCGGCCAAGCGGGGAATAAGCGACATAGCCGATGCCGAGCTCGCGCACGGTGGGAAGCACTTCGGCTTCCGCGTCGCGGCTCCACAGCGAGAGTTCGGTCTGCACGGCGGTGATCGGATGAGTTGCGTGCGCCCGGCGAATGGTCTGCGGCGCGGCTTCGGAGAGACCGAGAAAGCGCACCTTCCCCTCCTCTTTCAGGCGCGCCATCTCTCCGACCGTCTCCTCGATCGGTACCTTCGGGTCGACCCGGTGCTGATAATAAAGGTCGATCACGTCGACCCCGAGCCGCTTCAAGCTGGCTTCGCATGCCGAGCGGACATATTCGGGATCGCCGCGCACCCCGAGGAACTCGCCGGCGGGCCCGCGCACGTTGGCGAACTTCGTCGCCAGGAACACCTCGTCGCGGCGGTCGCGGATCGCGCGCCCGACCAGCTCCTCGTTCTTGAACGGGCCGTACATGTCGGCGGTGTCGAGGAAGGTGACTCCGCGGTCGAGCGCGTGATGGATGGTGGCGATCGACTGCTCGTCGCTGCCGCTTCCGTAGAACTCGCTCATGCCCATGCAGCCGAGGCCGATCGCGGAAACTTCGGGGCCGTTGCGGCCGAGGCGGCGCCGGGCAAACATGAACATAGGTCTTCTCCGTTTTTGATTGGCAGCGTGAGATCTAACGATTCAGGCGGCGGCGTGCTCCACCCAGGTCAAATGGGATCGACAGGCGGCTGTGGCGACTGGTCTCCCCGGAAATGATCGACACATCAGAACGGCTGATCCCGAATGCTTTGGCAATGAGCCTGCCCGCCGCGTCATTCCTCGCATCGTCGGACTGCGCTTCGCCACCCGGACTTCCAGCGTCTCTGGGCCGTAGGCCCCGGCACAAGCGCCAATTCCGGCCCGGCCGAGCGCTGCGTCACCCGAAACGGAAGCACACTCGCCATCCTGGCTGTCCGGCTTGCGAATGTTGCACCCGCGAATGTTTTCTTCGCAATTGCAGCAGAGGCCAGGGTCAGTCAGCAAGGGGGGTGGTCGTCATAGGGCACCTCTCCCCGTCACTAACGGTCAAGGAGCCTTCCCATCTCTCCTCGGGAAGGCTCCTTTTTTCTTGCCCTCGCCGTACGACGGCCTAAGATTGCTGCACTGCACAATCCAGGGACTCGCTCGTGCGCAGATTGCCGCCGCTCGGATCGATACAGGCGTTCGTTGCGGTCGCCCGGCAGGGCACGGTGAAGGCCGCTGCCGACGCGCTTTCCCTCTCCTCTCCGGCGCTGACCCGTCGGATCCAGTCGCTCGAACAATTCGTCGGGGCCCCGCTACTCGACCGGCAGCACAATTCCGTCGCGCTTAACGCCCGCGGCGCGGCCTTCCTCGGCGAGGTCGAGCCGCATGTCGAGGCGCTCGAGCTCGCCGTCGAGCGGGTCAGCACCCCGCCCAATTCAATGCGCCTGCGGATCGCGGTGCCGTCGCTGTTCGCCTCGCAGCGGCTGATGCCGGCGCTGCCCTCGCTCCGCGCCCGGCACCCGAATCTCGCCGTCGAGGTCGACACTGCCCCCAACCGCATTTCGCTCCTTTCCCAAGGGGCCGACGCGGCCATTGCAATCACCAAACGAGTGGAAGATCGGCTTTATTCGAGGCTTCTGGAAAGGGGACGCATTGTCGCGATCGGCTCCCGCCAGTTCACGGACGTCAGAGAACCAGCGGACCTGCGCCGCGTGCCGATCCTGCTCCACCGCCAGATGCCTGAGCTGTTCAGGGAATGGTGCAAAGCGGTGGGCATGCCTGGCCTGGAGCCTGCGGACATCAACTATTTCGACGCGGGCCAGCTGATTCTCGATGCTGCGGCGGGCGGCCTTGGAGTCGCATTCATGCTCCAAGGTCATCTCGCCTGCTCGGTCGACGACCGGCTGGTCCAGCTATTCAGCCAGACCCCCGAGAGCCCCTATTCATATTGGTTCGCAAGCACTCCGGCGGCCCTGGAACGGCGCGCGGTGCGCATTTTCCACGACTGGCTGTTCGAGCATTTCGTCCGGGCGCCGGAGGATGAATTCCGGGCGGCCGCGGAATGACCGCCCGGCTTTAGTTCGTCGCCGAGATCAATTGGATGCGCTCGCGACCGCGCGGCCCTCGCCGAGCTGCTCGGCTACGCTGTTCCGCACGCGCTTGCTGACACTATACTCAACCGGCCAGTTGCCGAAGCGCCCATCGACGTGCCCGTTCGGTCGGACGTCGAGGGTGAATCGTTCACCTGAGGCAACCATGAACCCGGCGATATGGATCACTCCGTCGCCGCGAAGCTCGGTTGTGTATGCGAAGCGCTGGCCGTCGCCTTCGCCATATTCCATATGAGACGCCGCAAGGGCGGGCTGTGCGGCGGCGATCGCAATGGCAGTCAGGGTCGTAAAACGGAGCATGTGAGCCTCCTTGTTAAAGGTCGACCGTCACTTGGCTCCTCTCCTGCCGCCGGTTGTCGCAGCAAGGCGCAGCGCCGGCAAATGCAACCCGCGAATGCGCCGATGCACATCTTGCACGCGGATCAATCCGTCACTGCCGGCGCCGGGCCGCCGCCCCCAACCTTGTTGCCGCGCCGCATCAGCACGAGCAGCGGCAACACCGCAAAGGTCACCAACATCATCATTTTTAAGACGTCGAGATAAGCGATGAACACCGCCTGCCGAGTGACCTCCATGTTGATGTAAGCCAGCGCCGCCGGACCCGCGACGGGAAAGACCGTCTGGAGGACCGTCGGGTCCATTGTCGGAATGGTCTGCTCGGTGATGTTGTGGGCAAGATCGGCATGCGCGACCTGCGTCATCCGCACGAGCTGCGTGCTCACCACGGAAATGCCGACCGAGCCCCCGATGTTGCGCGACAGGTTGAGTAAGGCTGCCGCGGTCGTGCGCATGCGCGGCGCCAGCGTCTCGAACGCGAGGCTCTGCAGCGGGACGAAGATCAGGCCGAGGCCGAGGCCCTGGACGAGGCCGCTCATGATTACGGGACGCGAGGGCTGGTCGAGCGCAAAGCCCGTCATCATGTACAGCGACACGCCCATCAGCACGACGCCGATGCCAACCAGCAGCCGGGCGTCGAACTTGTTGGTCAGCCGCCCGGCCATCAGCATCGAAATCAGCGTCCCGACACCACGCGGCGCGGTCAGGAATCCCGACTGCAGCACCGAATAACCGTACAGGTTCTGCAACAGCGGCGGGAGCAGCGCGAGGCCGGCCAGCAACAGCACGCCCGTGACCGCCATGAACAGCAGCCCCGTCGCGAAATTGCGGTCTTTGAACATGCTCCGGTCGAACAGGGGATGCTTCGCCGTGGCCATGTGGACCACGAACATCCACATCGCGCCAATGGCGAGGCCAAGCTCGACCCGGATTTCCCAGCTCGACAGCCAGTCCTGCTGCTCGCCGCGGTCGAGGAACAGCTGCAACCCGGCGAGCGCCAGGGCGAGCAGCGCGAAACCGAACATGTCGAAGTTGCGGCGGATGGTCTCGGTCTTCGGCATGAAGCGGATCATGATCAAAGTGCACACGATCCCGACCGGCAAATTGACCAGGAAGACCCAGCGCCAGTTGTAATTGTCGGTCAGCCAGCCGCCGAGCACCGGCCCCAGGATCGGGCCGATCATGATGCCGCCGCCGAACAGCGCCATCGCCTGGCCGTGCTTTTCGCGCGGGTTGATGTCGAATAGGGTCGCCTGGGCGAGCGGCACGATGAAGGCGCCACTGACGCCCTGCAGCGCGCGGAACACGACCATTTCGCTCAGCGAGGTCGCCGTCGCGCACAGCACCGAGGCGATGGTGAACCCGATCACCGAGATCAGCAGCAGCCGCTTGCGGCCGACGCGGTCGGCGAGCCAGCCGCTGATCGGCAGCGCGATCGCCGACGACACGATGTAGCTCGTCAGCACCCAGTTGATTTGGTCCTGGGTCGCACTGAGGTCCGCGGCCATGTGCGGCAGCGCGACGTTGGCGATCGTCGTGTCGAGCACCTGCAGAAGCACCGCCATCATCACGCCGATGGTGACGATGATCCGTTCGCTTCGTGGCAGCGGATGGCTGGCGAGATGGGCCGGCGTGTCTTCGGCCATAAGGCAGTCTTACTTCTTGCTGGTGTCGAAGTAGACGGTGGCGCTGACCGAAAGGCCCGCGATCATCGGCCGCGAGGGCGCGCCGTCGAACGCGATCCGCACCGGCACGCGCTGAGTCACCTTGACCCAGTTGCCGTTGGCGTTCTGCGCCGGCAGCAGCGAGAATTGGCCTCCCGTTCCGGCCCCGATGCTCTGCAAATGCGCGTCGAACTTCTCGCCGGAATAAGCGTCGACCACGATCCGCGCGCGCTGGCCCGCGACCATCCGCCCGACGTCCTTTTCCTTGAAGTTCGCCTCGACCCACGCTGTCGTGCTGTGGACGAGGCTGACCATGCCGACGCCGATCACGGCCATCTGGCCGATCTGCAGCTTGTCGGCATTCTCGATCACGCCGTCCATCGTCGCGCGGATGCCGGTACGCGACAGGTCGAGCTTGGCCTTGTCGATGGCGGCTTGCGCCTGCGCGACTTGCGGCTGCTCGCCAGGAGCCACCGCCGCGCTGGCGTTGGCCGCCCGCGCCCGCGCGTCGGCGAGCTGAGTCTCGGCCGAGCGAACTTCGTTGAGCGCGTCCTCGTAGTCGGCGCGCGTAGTGAATCCCTGCTTGAGCAGAGCCTGCTGCCGCCCGAGCGCGTTGCGCTTGATCGCCAGATTGGCTTGCGCTCCGCTGATATCGCCGCCGGTCCCGGCCGCGGTCGTCTCCAGCACGTGGGTCTGCAACCGCGCCGCGGCAAGGGCCGCCTGCGCCTGCTCGAGCGCGACGCGATAGGGCGCCGGGTCGATGCGGAACAGCAGGTCCCCGCGCTTCACCCGCGAACCGTTGCGAACGAAGACCTGCACGACCTGGCCGTTCACTTGCGGGCTGACCGAGACGATGTCCTGCTTCACCTGCGCGTCGTCGGTGGTCACGCTGCCGCCGCTCGTGAGCCAATAATATCCGCCCGCGATGATCAGCAGCGCAGGTACGATGAACATCACGATCTTGGTCAGCAATCCCTTGCTGCCGGCCACCTTCCGGGTCTTCTTGACAATCGGCGCTTCGGCGGCGGTGCCGGTCAGCTTTTCGGTGCTGATCTTGTTCATTGGTTCGACGCTTTCTTGATTCCTGCGGTCAGGCCGGCGTTCTCGCGAATGCGCGCTAGAACCTGGCGGGTGAGATCGATGTCCTTGCGGTCGATGCCGGCAAACGCATGTTCGACGAGCTCGGCGCCGACGGCGTGAAGTTTGTCGACCAGCGGCTGTGCAGACGCGGTAACATGAAGGCGCCACGCCCGCCGGTCTTCGGCGTCGCGGACGCGCTCGACCAACCCCGCTTCTTCCAGCCGGTCGACGATGCGGCACAAGGTGATTGGCTCGAGATCGAGCATGTCCGCAAGCTCAACCTGGCGCAGGCCCGGCGTGCGGGTCAGCTTGAACAGCACCTTCCACTGCGCGCGCGTGACGCCAAGCCCGGTGGCCAGGCGGTCGAAAGCCTTGCGCAGCGCGTGGGCGGTTTCGCCGATTTCGAAGGGAAGAGTTTCCATCTGAGACGGATATAGTAAGTGTACTTATATTAAGCAACGCTTTTTGGCTCGCGCATGCTCGTGCTGGGACAGGCCGAGTCACTGCGCCAGCAACACCAAACTCGTGGTGCAAATAAAATTACCAAAAAAATAACAATTGTGAGTCTCGGTCGCCCGACTCTGTGAGCAATGGGGCCATTGTACCGCAAAATTAATCGGTCGGCGTCCGTTTCAAAATTCAGATGTTGTGTTCGAGGAGGTTACAAAATGCTTCGCATGTCACCAGTTCAGATTGTCGCGTTAACGGCTGCACTCCTCGGGCCGGCGGCGCCGATATGGGCATCCAGCCACCGCGAAGCACCGAACATCACAAAAATGCCCAAAGTCGACAACACGGATGTTTATGCGTTCCGCAGTTACGAAGCGGGCAGGGCTGGGTTTGTTACCTTCATCGCCAATTTTCAGCCCGGCGAGGGCCCAGGTGACGGTCCCAATTATTACACGATGGATCCTGACGCGCTGTACGAGATCATGATCGATAGCAACGGCGACGCGCTTGAAGACACGACCTTCCAGTTCAAATTCACGAATACGCTTCGCAATGGCGTCGGCGAGACAATCAACGCGGGCGGAAAGGTCCTGCCGATCGCGCTGCGGCAGATTGGCCAGGTAACGACGCCCAATGATCCCGACCTTGGCGAGAACGAGAACTACGCCGTTACGATGGTTAAGGGAGACCGCCGTTCGGGCACGGTAACGACGATCACCGATGCGCACGGCGGGCATTTCTTCAAGCCATTCGACAATGCGGGTAACAAGACGATTCCCAGCTATCCAGCCTATTCTAATCAATTCATCTATGACATTTCCATTCCCGGTTGCGCTGCGGGGGGCCGCGTGTTTGTCGGCCAGCGCGAAGAAGCGTTCGCGGTAAATCTCGGGCCAATCTTCGACCTCGTGAACTTCGTGCCGATTGAAGGCGATAACGATGCCGTTTACGGAAACGGTCAGCCATTTCCGGGCGGCATCACACAAAGCGACGCAAACCAGGAACTGATCCATAAGAAGAACGTCACGAGCATCGCTTTGGAAGTACCGATTGCTTGCGTGACGGGCACTGGCAACGCCGTGATCGGCGTGTGGAGTTCGGCGAGCTTGCCGCAGTCACGTTTGCTCAAACCTAACCCGACCTATGAGATGCCTGACACGCAAGGTGGGGCGTATGTGCAGGTTTCGCGCCTCGGAATGCCCCTGGTCAATGAATTGGTAATAGGACTGCCGAAAAAAGACCTATTCAATGCCGTCAAACCCACCGCGGATAGCGCGCTTGCGGATTTCGTGACGAACCCCACGTTCCCGGAAATCCTTAATGTCCTATTCCGAAGTGCGGTCAATTCAACGCTCGGAACGAATTTCGCCACGCTGGCGCCAACCAACTTTCCGCGCAACGATCTTGTCGCGACTTACCTGACCGGGATCGCTACGCTTAACCAGCAGGCAGTCGTCACGCCGTCGGAGATGCTGCGGCTAAACACTGCGGTCAATCCAACCCCGCGAAGTGCGCAGAAAACGCTCGGCGTCGTTGCTGACGATCTGGCCGGATTTCCCAATGGTCGCCGTCCAGGAGATGATGTCGTCGACATTACCTTACGCGTGGCGATGGGCCGGCTGTGCCATCCCATCCCGATCAACGGCATGCCTACCCAACTCGGCCTCTGCAAACCGTCCGATGCTCCGACGGGACTCGTGGCGTACACCGATGGCGCTCCGCTCAACGCAGGGTACGTTATGGACCGCTTCCCCTACCTGAACCCAGCCTTGCGGGGAGCCCCGCGACCGCAGACGCGGCCGTGATTGAAGGCAAGATGTTCGTCAGGGCCGGACTCGTCCCGGCTCTGGCGGCAGTTGCCATAAGTCTCGCTGGGTGCGGCCGGAAAAGCGACGGTGATCAGTACGGCAAATTGTCCGTGCAAGCACGATCAAACGCCGCACCGAGCAAATTTGGCGACCGCTTCAAGCAAGCGGCCGACGCGGCTCCCAATTCTGAGCCGATGGATGTTATCGATGGCGACCTTCCGCCAGTCGACCCAACGAAGGAGCCGGTTGACGTTCGTTAAATCTGAGTCTCGCCACGGTCACGGGCGGCATGCGCGTGGCGTAAAGGTCGCGGAGCCTCTGAGTTCAAGAGGTTTGGCGCCAAATGCTTCACTTCGCTCGGCGCGCCGGGTCGTATCCAAAGGTCAAGCTGGAAAACGTTGTGTCGAAATCGGCTTCGGAATCGCCCCTCACCGGTTCGCTCCAAATGACATTCAGGAGCCACGAGCCCACCTGCGGCACGGTGAACGTCGCGCGTCCCCACCGGTCCGTGATCTCACTTTCGATTGGACGTGCGTCGAATTCGAGACTGGTCAGGCGAACGGACGCGCCCGGCAGGCGCTTGCCGTTGTAAATGACAAAGATTGGCAGCCGGTGCGTGCGGTCGAGCTCATAAGGGTTTTTCTCAGGTACGATTTCAAGTTTCATGCCAAGAGGCCTCGTCACCAGCCGGCTATTCGCAGCAGTTTGGGGTCCAATCTGGACCAGGGACTTCGCTCGGCGGCTGTATCGCTCACGCCCGGGCAGGTTCGAACTTTTTGTCTGGACGCGCGCGGCAATGGGCAGGGTGAGGCCCTCAGCCTTGACATAGTCGTTGAAGCGCAGTGCCGGGAGGCTCGAATACGCATAGGCCGTTTCCATGGCGAGAATATGAAGGCCCGGAGTTCCCAGTCTCACCATATAATCGGCCGTCGCATCGGAGCGGACGTTGCTCCGCTGATTGGTCCGACCAGCCACGGAAATGTCCAGCAAAAGCGGAATCTTTCGAATGTCGTTGCCCCAGCGCTGTCGAAATGGGCCGTGTCCCACCTGGAAGGTTGCGGCCAAGGGTTGTCCGACGGCAACCTGATAGCTGAGCGGCTGAATCCAGAAATCATGCGCCGCCGCCGGAGTGGCTGCCAAGCAAAAAGCAAGGCCGGTCCATTGGATTTTTGTCAACGTGTCACTCCCACGACTCGAACGCACGACCCTAGAGATAATCATGCACCCGTCTAAGCTGCACGCTATCAACGCGCCGGCCGCGGCTCTCGATCCCGCCGGTTTGCGTCGCTGCGCAACATTCCTGGGCGTTGTCTTGCTTTTCCTTATGCTGCTTCCGGTGCCGGCGTCGGCACATACCGGGACTGGCCTCGCCGGCGGCTTTGAGTCGGGCTTTCTGCATCCGCTTACGGGTCCTGACCATATGCTCGCTATGGTCTCGGTCGGACTTTGGGGGGCGTTCCTCGGCCGGCCGCTAATCATCGCGTTGCCGGTCTTGTTTCCCAACATGATGGCCATCGGCGCCGCGATTGGCATGGCCGCAGTGCCGTTGCCGCCCGTTGAGGTCGGAATCGCGGCATCTGTTTTCACGCTCGGACTGATGATTGCATTTGCAGTCCGCCCGCCGGTTCTGGTCGCGTGCGCGGTTGTCGCCATGTTCGGTTTGTTTCACGGCTACTCGCACGGTGTCGAACTCCCCTCGGCGGCCGACCCTATTGGCTATGCCACGGGCTTTGTGCTGTGCACGGGCCTACTGCATGTGACGGGAATCGCCCTCGGCGCGTTCCGCAGTCTGCGCCATGGGGTCGTCGCGCTCCGAGCGAGCGGGGGGCTGATCGCGGCGTGCGGGATCGTCTTCCTGATTAAGGCACCCGGCCTGTGAACGCAGGAATTCTTCCGGTCGCCTTGTTGTTTCTGGCAGTGGCCATCACCTTGTCGTTCGCTTCGCCGCGCAATGCGGTGCTAAGCGCGATCGCCACTGTGGCTGTCGCGCTGGTCACATCCTCGTTGCCCATCGACCCGAATGCGCTCGACTGGGTTTTCGTTGGATTGTGGGTCAGCGTCATCGTCACTGTCGGTTTGATGCACCTCTGGAACCGAATTCCCGCGCCCTATGCGGTCGCGGCAGGGATCAATGCCGGGGCTTGGGCGGGTATGCTCGCCGCCCTATCCTCTCTGCGCGCGCAGATGGTTTACGCGCTTTCAATTCTGTTGATCCTGTTCGTGGGCCACTGGATCGTCGAGCGCGGTTACGGCATCGCTTTGAAGGTTGTCGGTAGCTGGCTCGTGGCCATTGCAATATTGGCAATTTTTGTTTCGCTCACCCCTACTCCCGGCTACAAGCCGGACCACATGGAATGACCGATGAAACCCTATCATTTCATATCCCCGGCGTTGCTATTCATGGCCTTGCCCGCGCACGCCCAGGTCATCGAAATCGATTTTGCTGGAGAAATTCAGAGGTTCGATGCGCCTGCAGTTTACACGAGCGATGGGGTGGCCCTGATCGGTCGGCATCCGATGGCCGAGCGGCTTGCGTCCGATATCGATCGTGCGATGGCCGAAGCCAGCCGCGTTCAGGGTGTGGACCGCGGCTTGCTCGACGCCGTAGCGTGGCAGGAATCGCGCGGGCGGATGAGCGCTATCAGTCCGAAGGGTGCCATCGGAATCATGCAGCTTATGCCAACGACTGCGGCCCAGCTTGGCATTCGCAACCGCGATCCGATCGAGAATATTCGCGGGGGAGCAATTTACCTACGGCAGCAAATCGACCGGTTCGGAAGCGTACCACTAGCGCTCGCAGCTTATAATGCCGGTCCAGGCGCTGTGACCCGCTACAATGGGATACCGCCGTTCCGCGAAACGCGCGCTTATGTCGCCAAAATCATGGCGAGATGGAAATCTGGGGCGGCGATACAACCGAGGCTTCTGCCGCCGACGATTTTGGTCAATCCCAACGCTATGGAGGTTCCAAATTGACACTGCGCCTGCTCGCAATACTCGCCGCGTTCATCGCAGCTCCGGCCTTGGCGCAATCGGCGGCACCCGATCCTGCCGGGTCGGGGCCGATTATCGGCGCTGTTAACTGGCTTCAGGGAACCCTACTTGGCAACGTTGCAACGGCGGTTGCCGTCATCGCGGTAGCCGCGGTCGGCTTCCTGATGCTGACCGGGCGGATAAATTGGAAATATGGCGCGACGGTGGTGCTTGGCCTATTCATCCTGTTCGGCGCAGCATCGATCGTCGGCGGCATCCGCTCGATTGCCGGCGGCTGATCGTGGCTAGTGATCGTCTTTTCAGGGCATTGACCCGGCCGCAGATGGTGGGCGGAGTCTCTTATCCGTTCTTCGTCCTCAACGGCATTGTCGCGGCGGAATTGTTCCTGATTTCCAAGAGTTTGTTAGCACTGCTGCCATCGTTATTCATTCACGCGATTGGATATGCGGCGCACTTGCGCGATCCCAATGTGATGCAGCTGTGGCTGACCCGTCTGCGCCGAGTTCCGCGAGTCCCAAATCACAAATTGTGGGGGGCGAATGTCTATTCGCCGTAGTCAAATCGCAGCGCGAGAGAAGCACGTCGGGGATCATCTGCCCTATCTCGCGCAGATTGACGAACATACGATCGTGACCAGGGATCGGCTGGCCCTGCAGATCATCAAGATTGAAGGCTTGCAGTTCGAGACCGTCGACGCTGTTCAGCTGGAGGCGCGCAAAGCAGCGCGGGACGGCATGCTCCAGGCCGTTGGCTCGGGCCGTTTCGCCCTCGTTCACCACGTCGACCGGCGGATGGTCAGCCCCGAGCTTCATGGCGAATTCCACGACCCATTTAGCGCCGCGCTCGACGTAGCCTGGTCGAAACGATTGGCGGCACGGAAGTTATACGTCAACGATCTGTATCTGACCCTGATCCTTCGTCCTTTGAAAGGACGAACTGGAGCAGCTGAGTGGATGCTTGGGCTATTCGGTGGAGGGCGGCATTCGGCAGCGACTGAGGATCTGACGGATGTGCGTCAGCTCAACCAAGCGCGCGAGGCGCTTCTTGCCGCACTCGAGCCTTACAACCCGACATTGCTGAGTTCGTACGAAATTCCCGCTGGCTTGGCATCGGCCCCAGCCGAGTTCCTCGCGACGCTGGTGAACGGTACGGCGTCTCCCGTTCTTTTGCCAAGCGGAGACCTGTCGCATGCGATCGCGCGGCGGCGGCTCAGCTTCGGCGTCGATGCCATTGAGCTGGGGCCGGTAGATGGCCAGCCAGCTGAAGTGGCCGCGATCCTTTCGATCAAGGACTATCCGGCAGAAACGCGCGCTGGAATGCTCGACGATCTCTATCGCCTGCCATTTGAAATGGTGGTCACCCAAAGCTTTGCGATGATTGATCGCGGCCCGGCTCTGCAGCGCATGAATCTGGCGCTGCGGCGGATGCGTTCAGCGGACGATGCGGCGGTGTCCCTTCGGTCCGAACTGGAGCTGGCAAAAGATGATGTGGCGGCGGGGCGGTCGTTGTTCGGCGAGCATCATTTGACCGTAATGATAAAGGCCGCGACGCTGGCCGAACTGGACGCTGCGATCGGCGAAGTGCAGGCGACCTTGTCGGACGCGGGCTTCGTGGCCGTGCGCGAGGAGCTTGGGCTAGAAGCCGCATTCTGGGCCCAATTCCCCGGCAATTTTTCCTATATCGCGCGTCGCGCCCTCGTATCCTCAGCGAATTTTGCGGGTTTTGCTAGCGCCCATAATTTCCCTGTCGGTCAGGCCGAGGGGAATTACTGGGGCGACGCGGTGACGCTTTTCGAGACGACGTCTGCCGGACCGTATTTCTTCAACTTTCACCGTGGCGATCTAGGGAATTTTACGGTCATCGGACCGTCTGGCTCGGGCAAGACGGTGGTACTGGGTTTTCTTCTCGCGCAAGCTCGGCGATTCAGCCCGCGGACGATCTTCTTCGACAAGGACCGGGGCGCTGAAATTTTCTTGCGCGCGATCGGCGGCGTATACGACACGCTGCGGCCTGGAGATCCGACACACCTCAATCCACTCGCGCTGCCCGACACACCGGTAAATCGTCGATTTCTAGCCGAATGGGTGGCGAAAATGGTCAGCGGCAGCGGCGCGGCGCCGAACGTGGAGGAGGCGGCATGGATTTCGGAGGCGATCGACGCGAGCTATGCCGGATCGCCCGGACACCGCCGTCTGCGACACTTCGCGGAGCTGTTCAGAGGCCGCGGCCGAGCGTCCGGCAACGATCTCTCTGCGCGACTGGCACCATGGCACTCGGACGGCGTGCACGCCTGGCTGTTCGACAACGAAGTCGATGGCCTTCGGCTCGATGCGGAAACTATCGGTTTCGACATGACCGCGATCCTCGATCAGCCCGATCTGCGCTCGCCGACCATGCTGTACTTGTTCCACCGCGTCGAAGAGCGGCTTGACGGCAAGCCGACTATTATCGTCGTGGATGAGGGTTGGAAGGCGCTCGACGACGATGTCTTCGTGACTCGCATCCGCGATTGGGAAAAGACCATCCGCAAGCGCGGTGGAATCGTCGGTTTCGCGACCCAGTCGGCCAGCGATGCGCTTCAAAGCAAAATTGCCTCGGCTATCATTGAGCAGGCGGGCACCCAGATCTTCATGGCAAATGCTTCCGCGCAGCCCGCCGACTATATGGACGGCTTTGGGCTCACGCAGCATGAATTCGACTTGGTTCGGACGATCCCCGAGACCGCTCGCGCTTTTCTCGTCAAGCATGGCGCGGACAGCGTGGTGGTTCGGCTCAATCTTGCTTCGGAGTCGGACATCCTAACCGTGTTGTCGGGCCGCGAACGCACCGTACGGCTGCTCGACACGATCCGCGACAAAGTCGGCGATTCCCCTGATGCCTGGCTTCCCCAATTGCTGGAGGTCGCATGATCGCCACCTTCTGCAATACATCGGACGCGGACAGGTTCGCGACGCGCCTGCTCGCCGACACCGACTGCCAAACAATGAGCATGGTCGAACACGGCTATGCAGCGCTTTCGCAACCGGGGGGATCGGTGTCGATCGCTCTGACCGGACTAATGACGATTTCGGTAGCATTCCTTGGCTACCGCCTCCTCCTCGGTCGCGGCATGCTCTTGGCTGATGCGATCGGCCTGACCATCAAACTCGGCGTGGTCTTACTAATCGCCTCGTCGTGGCAAAGTTGGGAGGCCATTGCTTATAGCGGTCTGGCGCGCGCCCCGACTCAAATCGCCGGTGACTTGCTCGCCAGCATTGGCGCGTCCGATCCCATTCATAGTCTCGAACAAATGCTCGATCAGCTGGCACAGGCCGCGGTTGGTTATCGAATGCGCGCGGGGATTGCCTCGCCGCTCGTGGGCGGCCCGCCAGCGGCTGCGGCCGTGCTCAACATGTCCGCGGTATTCCTGACGATCTCAATCGTCGGGGTTTTGGTTGCTGCTCGGGTCGTGCTTGCCGTGCTGCTGGCGATCGCTCCGGCCATGGCCGGCTTGATCCTGTTCGACGGCACGCGCCGAATGGCGGAAGGTTGGCTGGCGGCGATTGCGGGAGCGGCGATCGCCCCCCTTTTCGTGCTGGTTCTTGCTGCGATCGAGTTCGCGCTTATGACGCCAATGCTCGCTCGCTTGCTCAATGAACAAGCCACCGGCGTCTTTGAGAATACATCGGTCATGCCGATCGGGCTGGTGACCATCGTTTTTGGAATCGCGACAATCTTCGCGCTGCGCGCTGCCGCGCAGATAGCGAAAGGTGTACGACTGCCTCGATTCCTGGGCCAGGCCATCATTGCCGGCCAAAACGCATCCGAAAGCAATCGAATGCCGGACCAGCGAATGACGCCCAACAGCGTTTCGACGACCGAGTCAGTTACCCGCGCGCTGGATAGCATGACGCGCCGCGAATCAATCCCGCGCGATTCATCTTTCGTCGCCAGCAAGGCACTTACGCGGAGCCGACAAGAAAGAGCGGCGGTTGCGTCACCTTTCACCTCGTCCGGAAGCGAATTCGGCATCCGCCCCGAGGCGGCGAGGACGCGGCCCCGCCGCGTTCAGAGGACTACGGGCCTTTCCCGTGCGGCCCGGCGGAGAGACGCATGAACGACATGAGCGACAACAGCAACCGCGACCATTATTTCTCGGCTGCGCGAAGCTGGGCCGAGGGGCAAACTGCGGTGTCGTCGCGCGAGGCAAAAATCGCCTGGCGGGTCGCTGCCGGGGCGGCCGCGATTGCACTCCTGCTCGCGTTTGCACTGCTGCTGTTGGTGCCGCTCAAGAGTGTTGAGCCCTATGTCCTTACGGTCGATCGCCAAACCGGCGCTGTCGAGCAAGCGATGACCGTGCAGCAAGGGAAACTCAGCCAAAACGAAGCGGTGATTCAGGCTCAGCTGGCTGGCTATGTCATAGCGCGAGAGACGTTCGACCAGACTGATCTCGCGCAGCAATATCGCCGCGTTCAACTGCTTTCCGGACCGCTCGTGGCGCGCGCTTATGTCGGCCAAATGGCGGCCAATAACCCCGAAAGCCCCCTGCATACGCTAAACCCTGGCGATACGGTCTCGGTCCAGATCCGCAGTGTCTCGCTGATCGCGGCGGGCAGCGGATTGGTGCGCTTCACGGCGACCCGCACGGCGGCGGGCGCTGCTAGCGGCACCGCGCGAAATTACATCGCCGCGATCGC
This sequence comes from Sphingomicrobium sp., assembly GCA_040006255.1. GTDB lineage: Bacteria > Pseudomonadota > Alphaproteobacteria > Sphingomonadales > Sphingomonadaceae > Sphingomicrobium. Next base: position 14,049 of record JBDTXI010000151.1, on the reverse strand, counting down.
CTTCGGATTTAATGGGCGGCCGCTGCGCGCTAGCGATCGTTATGATAACCCGCTTGGTTTCCAAGTCACGCGCTACCGCCGCGACGAAGAAGGCATTGGCGGTTGAAACGCGCCCTTCCATTGGTGCTGGTGCTGGTGCTACTAACCGGTGCGACCACGCCGCGGCCCGGCCCCGCCGACTCCCATTTGCAGTCGATCAAGTTCAATGCCGACGAAGTCGTCGAGATCCGGGGCGCGCTTGGGTGGCAGGTCATGCTCGAGTTCGGAGCCGACGAACGTATCGAAAATGTCTCGATCGGCGACGCATTGGCGTGGCAGGTGACGCCGAACAGGCGGGCACGCAACCTGTTCCTTAAGCCTTTGATGAAGAATGCCTCAACCAATATGACGGTGGTAACCGACCATCGCCAATACTCTTTCTTGCTGGAGACCGGCCCGCGCTCGGCGCTGACGCCATGGGTGGTGCGGTTCGATTATCCGCGCGAAATCGTCGCTGCGATCGAGGAGCCGCCGCCGCCCCCGCCGCCGGTACTCAACTTCGCTTATTCCAGTCGCGGCGACGCGACACTGATTCCTGCGCGCGTGTGGGACGATGGTCAAATGACCTATTTTCAGTTCAGCGAGGGGACACCCATCCCCGCGATTTTTGCCGGCTCGGGGAAGGATGAGACACTGACCAATTCAATCATGCGTGGTCGTGTCGTCGTCGTGCAGCAACTCAGCAGTTCCTTCACCATTCGTTCTGGAGATCAGGTCGCAACCATCGTTCAGGGACTCGGCAAGAAAGGATGAAGGGACCCGTGATTGTCAAACGGCCGATAGTTGCGCGCGAAGCTCGGCAGATGTCACTGCCGACCGTCGCTAGCGGCTTTGCGCTTCTCGGCTTGATGGTATTTTCCTGGCTTGCGGAAGCGCGCTCGTCGCAGGATCAGCGCTCCTCCGCGCTGCCGCCGCTATCCGCCAACCCGAGCGCGCCCGCTCCGACCGATGCGCCAGCGACCGGCGCTTCGAAATCAGCGCAAAGCGTGCCACTCGGACCGGCCTATTTCGATCCTAATCGGGCGCCCCCGGTTACGCTTCAGGCCAACAGCTCTGCCCAGTCGGCGGATTTCAGCGCTGCTAGAGGTACGATCTCGGGGCCAACAGTCGGCAACGACGGGATGCGTGCGCGCCTCAATGCACCCGCGCTGGTGGTGGATTTCGCGCAGGCCGATCCCCGCCGTTCCACGATCTCCTTTCAGCAAAGCGGTGCAGTGGATGAGCGCGGAATTGCAACAAACACTAACACGACGACAATGGCGGCTCCGCCTGGCGGCGGCGGCATCGCCGTTTCGACCACCCCTCAGGATCGAAGCCTGTCGGACGTTGAACAATTTTCGCGGCGCGTTGGAAATTCGGAGGTTGAAGTCGCGCGCGCAAGCCGGATGACCGGCCTCGATCGCCTCGTGCCGCAAGGCGCCGTGGTCGGAGCCACGATGGAAACCGCGCTCAATTCCGATCTCCCCGGATTCGCGCGGGCGATTACGCAGCGAGGCGTCTACAGTTTCGACGGGTCAGCGATACTCATTCCTGCCGGGAGTCGCCTCATTGGCCAGTATAAGTCAGGCGTCGCTCAGGGGGCCTCGCGAGTGTTCATTCTGTGGACCCGGCTCATTCGACCCGACGGCGTAACGATCGAGCTAGCTTCCCCGGCAACCGACGAGCTCGGCCGCGGCGGCGTCACGGGCAAAATCAACCGCCATTTCTTTCAACGCTACGGCGGCGCAATCCTAACTTCGGTGCTTACGGGCGCAGTCAACGCCGGCGCGGCGGCATTGTCCGGAGGCGCCACGATTCTCGTCGGCTCGGCAAGTCAGGCATCCGCTCTGGCGGGGCAGGCCGCGCAGGGGAATGATATTCCGCCGACGATCACCACTCGGCAAGGCGCACAAGTTCGCATCTTCGTGGCCCGCGACCTCGACTTCTCGGCAGTCGGCCCAGCGCGGTGAGCTCGCCCGCGCAACGGGTCTATCTGGATGCCTTTCTTGCCCCGTTGTCGGCGCATTTGTCGCGCGCAGACGTTACGGACCTTTACGTAAACCGTCCGGGCGAAGTCTGGCTTGAAACCGCCGCAGGAATCGAACGCCATGCCGTGCCGTCGCTCGACGAGGCCGCGTTGTGGCGGTTAGCTCGGCAAATCGCCGCGGCGTCTGACCAGGGTATTAGCCGCGAACATCCCCTCCTCGCTGCGACCTTGCCCGAGGGTGCGAGGGTTCAATTCTGCGCTCCTCCGGCGACCCGCGGTGGAATGGTCGTCGCCATCCGCAAGCACAGCATGCCAAATTTGCGGCTCACCGATTATCTCGCTTCGGGAGCGTTCGCTCGAATGAACGAACTGGCGGCTGCGCGCGACGTAAGCGATCTTGCGCTTATCGATTTGCTCGACTCGGGCAAAACCGTGGATTTCCTTGCGCAGGCAGTCCGGAATCGCAAGACGATTGTAATCTCTGGAGGCACGGGAACAGGCAAGACAACCTTCCTCAACGCCTTGTTGAAGGAAGCGCCCAACGAAGAGCGGTTTGTGCTGATCGAAGACACCCCCGAGATTCAACTCGAGCATTCAAACGCCGTCGGCCTGGTGGCCGTTCGCGGCCGCCTGGGTGAGGCTTCTGTAACTCCGGCAGATTTGCTTGAGGCGGCGTTGAGGCTTCGCCCGGATCGCATTATCATGGGTGAAATCCGCGGCGGCGAAGCGATCAGCTGGCTACGCGCGGTCGGGACCGGTCACCCGGGCTCCATCACAACCGTGCACGCCAATTCGCCCGAGGGGGCAATCGAGCAATTGGCCATCATGTCCTTGGCAGCGGGAACGGAGCTTGGGCGTAGCGAACTGATCGATTATGTTCGCGCTACCGTCGACATCTTCGTCCAACTCGGCCGTGAAGGCGCCGAGCGGGTTGTCACCGACATTATGCTGCGCCGACCACCTGGTATTTGAGCCCCCGACAAGTCCGTCGTTGGTTGGCGAAAATGTCCAACGCCATAATCTGATCCTGCACCAGAATCGGCCTCGCCGGGGGCAGCCTCGATCAAGGACTTCCACGACCAATCACCTGATCCAAACACCAGGATCAGCGTCCGCTCCCCGTTTGGGATAGCAATCAGGCGAGGGCCTGAAATGACCGAACTGAGGCAGCTTTCAGGCAAGGCCAGAAGCGTCGCCATTACGTTAGTTCGAATTGGACTCAGCGGCGATTGCGCGACCGCGGTAGCTGGAGCCGTTGCGGGTGCCCAGGCCTCGTTCCAGATCACAATGGCGTCGGAGATCGAGCGCGTGTCGAGCGGCGCGTGGATGACGGCGTTAAGCGCGACGGGATCCGCCAATATATTTTTCGCGACGTCCTCGACGACTTGGCAATTATCGGACGTGCCCTCAGGCGAAACGGCTGCCGCTGGACTTTCGGATGAGAGTTCCGATGCTAATGTCTGGGGCTGAAAAAGATGTTTTGATACCGGTACTGGTTTTCGGACTTCCGTCGCAGCGGCAATGGAGACGGAAATTAAGCCGCTCTCACCCTTTTTTGCGGCGGCGGGCGTTTGACTGTGTAGCATAATCAACAGCGCGACGATCAGGCCATTGAGTGCGAATGCGGCACTTAAAGAGAAGACTCGCTGGCTTGCAGAGGGTGACACGCAAATTCTGTCGGGTCCGGTCACCGACGAACCAATTTGTCGGGCCGACAAACCTTCGGTCGTTGGACTCCTGTTAATGACATCAGCGAAGCGTCCCTCGTCATGCCGGACTACTGTTCGAGCTCAGTGAACCTAAAGATCGGCAATTGCGACGAGCTTTTGCACGTCCAAGATTCTCAGATACGGGCGATGCAATGCGATCACCCCCTCCCGACGCAGCCGTTGCAATATGCGATTGATGTGAACCGGGGTGGTTCCTACCGTGTCCGCCAGGACATATTGGTTGAGAGGGAATTTGAAGGAACCGTCAGCGCGGCCTTCGCCAATCATTCTCAGCCGTTGCGTCATTTCGTACAAAAAGTAGCTAAGCCGTTGGCGCGCTGACCTTTGTCCGATGTTAACCAACCACTGGCGCATCACCACGCTGTCCGAATGCGCCGCGAGTTGAAGTCCCCGGCGAACGTTAGGGTTTTTCTCGATAGCTTCATTCAATTGCGAAATTGGCAACTTAACGATGCGAGAGTCGTCCAAAACCGACACGCAGTAATCCGGATCTTCGACAAGCGTAAAACTCAGGTCGCAAATGTCGCCCGGAATGAGAAATCCGAGAACTTGGCGATGCCCATTGCGCAGCATTTTGTAGCGGAATGCCCACCCGCTCAGAATGATGCATACAAACTGAGGCGGCAAACCTTCACAAATAAGTTGCTGATCGGCGACGTACGCACGCGGGCGGCTGCAAAGCCTCTCCAGTGCGCCCGTGTCGTCTGTTGTCAATTGAACGAATTTTCGTAATTTGGCGATGAGCGGATTGGACAAGAGGCCAAAATCATTGGCGATCTTTGCCCGGATGGGGCCCAAGACTTCCGCCACCGATGCGTTGTCCGCAGTGCAGCTTAGCGGAGGCCGAAGGACCTCATCTTCAAAACTCAAAAAGGGCAACATGCTCACCTCGCCGCTATCTTCGCCGCCCGCCACACCGTTTTAAGATACGGCGAAGATACGTATGCGGATGCAAACTCCGTTGAGGGGCCGGAAGTTTCGACAAAGGTTGGTCCATAGGGATCCCGAGACTGGCGTCACCAAGACCAAGCACCTCCACGACCTTCGCGGTACCTTCGCCACTAAGCTGACCATGCACGGAGCTGGTCTGACGGATCAGGAGGTTGCGGACATCATGGGTTGGTCGCCTCAGCAAGTCGCCCGACATTCGCCGGGTCTACGTTGACCAAGCGCGCGTGGTTGTGGCAATCGGCCGGCGGATCCGGCGCGCTTTGTAAGACGCCCTGTAAAACGGACTTGCGGGCTCTCGAGAAAATTATTTAGCGTCAAGGCGTTGCGGGCGTAGCTCAATGGCAGAGCAGAAGCTTCCCAAGCTTACGACGAGGGTTCGATTCCCTTCGCCCGCTCCACTATCCTCACACCCAAATGCGGGGCCAGGCAGTTCATTATGAGACCGCGAACCGCTGTGGCATAAGCTGCTCCTTCGGGGGATTGCCAATGCGCCTGCTTCTGATCTTATTTGCCGTCGGTTGCGCACTCGCGCCCTCGTCCACGCTCGCTCAAGAACAAGAACAACCACAACAACAACAAGAGGAAACCACGGGCGCGACGCCGTGGCAGGCGCAGATCTACAGCGGTCACCCGGTGTGGAGGCAGGAGGACCTCGAAAGCGGCCGCGACGGCTGGGACCTCGCGCATAAATGCGGCGGCTCGCTGATCGCCGAGGGCTGGGTGCTGACCGCCGCTCATTGCATCAATGCTGAGCGGATCTCGAATGGCCACCGCGTGCGGCTCGGCGCCGACTACATCGATAACGACGAAGGGGTGACCTACGGCATCGACCGGATGGTCCGGCACGCCGACTGGAACAAGGACAAGCACATCTACGATATCGCGCTCGTCCATTTCGTCGCGGACAAGGAGACCCATCCGGAAAAGGCCGGGCCGATCGAGGTCATTCCGCTCTACGACGGTCCGCCTCTCGAACCTGGAGCCAATGTCTATGCGACCGGCTGGGGGCAGCTCAACGAAGCCAAAGACTCAGGCTTTCAGTCCGAGCTCACCTCGGTCGATCTCGTGACGACCGATTGCTCGGATTATCCACAATATGCGCACGCGCCCGAGTACCAGTTGTGTGCGACCGGACGCACGCCCGGCGACGATGCCGACACCTGCACCGGCGACAGCGGCGGTCCCCTCGTGCTGGAAAGCGACCGACCAGTGCTGGTCGGCGTCGTGAACTGGGGCAAAGGCTGCTACCGCGAGGAAAGCGCCGGCGTGTACCTCAGGATCGATCGCAATCACTTCCTCGACTGGATCCACCGCGCCATGGCGGCCGACCCATCGGTCAGCGAGCTGCGCTAGCGATCAATATCGCTGCCCCGATCGGTGTCGCTGCCGCGATCAGTGTCGCTGCCCCGATCGGTGTCGCTGCCCCGATCGGTGTCGCTCCCGCGATCGGTGTCGCTACCGCGATCCTCTTCGTCGTCTTCAGGACCCGCGCCCAAGTCAAAATCGTCCCGAATCATCATGATTGATCTCCCAAACGGTGGAACACGCAGAGTCTCACGAATCGGGCACCCCGAACAGTGCGATTCACTCGAAACCCAACTCCTTGACCAACTGGGTAAATCTGAGGTCGCGCGAAATCGGGTCGAGCAAAGGATCGGTCGCGATCATACTGAGACCCGAGTCGCCGATCGCCCGCGCACGCTGGAGTTTCGCCATGGCGTCGTCCACTCTCCCCCACTGAGCCATTACTTCGGCCTGTTGGTACATCGCCGCGTCCCCGACTTCGCTGACTAGCTGCGCGAACGCCCTCTCGGCCGCCGGTTGATTACCGGCCCGATGTTCTAGCGCTGCCAAGCCGCGCAGGCGGAACATCGCGGAAGGTTCTTTCCGATAGGCCGCTCGCGCGTCGGCAAGTTTGCCCAGTTCCATGAGGCAGTCCCCGATCGAAGCATTGGCATTGGAGATTTTCGGGTTGAGTTCGAGTGCTCGCTGAGCTTGCGTGATCGCATCGGCATAGCGGCGCGCTACATAAGCAATAATTCCAGCAGCGCGGTGCGTGCGGGGGTTGAGCGGGTCAAGAGCAAGCGCCCAATCGATTGCGTCGCGCGCCCTTTGCGAACGCCGCGTTCGTGCCATGTACGCCGCACACAGCAGGACGATGTCGGCGTTGCCGCGTCCATATTGGTAGGCCTTGTCGTAGGACTGCCTCGCGCCACGAACGTCGAGCCTGCCGGTGAACAAAGCATAGCCGAGCGCAAGATGGCCTTCAGCCAACGTGGGAGCGATAAGGATCGAGCGCCGCGCCTCATCGATTGCCGTTGCGTAGATCGCCTTGAGCTCGCCCGCTTCCGCATATGCAGCGGCGATCGACGCCAGGCTCCGCGACAGCGCTGCATGCGCCAAAGCGAAATTCGGGTCGGCGGCGATCGCGATCTCATAATCCGCCTTGGCCTGGCGGTCGCTCCCTTCATCCTTTGCGAGATTGTACAGCGCCTTGCCCTGTAGATAGGCTTCGTAAGCACGCACATTGCGCGTGCCGCCCGGCGCTGGAGCGTCGGTCGCCACCCGCACGGACAGCGCGTTCGAGACGATCCGCGCAATCTCGCTTTCGAAGGCAAAGACGTCTTCAAGCCGCCGCTCGGCCTGTTGCGACCATTCGCTGAAGCCGGTGCGGCCGTTGGTCAGGTTGGCTGCGACCCGGATGATGTTGCCAGACCGCTGCACCGAACCTTCGAGAAGATAGGCGACGTCGAGCGTACGGGCGATCGACTTGGCGTCTCCCACCATTTCGCTCGCCTGGTTTGACGATGTTGCCGCAAGCACCCTCAACCCCGCGTTTCGCGACAACGCGGAGCGAACCTCGTCGGTGAGACCGGCGGACAAAAAGGCCTGAGCCTGATCGGCACTGAGGTTCTTGAAGGGCAGCACCGCGATGCTCCGCGCGTCCGCTTGGCCGGGGCCGATCAAGCCCTTTTCCCAGGCAACCAATCCGCCCCCGGCAACGACGGCAACGGTGCCAGCCCCCGCGGCCAGCGCTGTCCGCCGGTCCATCCCAACCTTCGGCGCTTCAACGGCGCGCGGCGGCACCTGGTGGCCCATCGCCGCGGCAATCGCCCGCCGCACCGCATCGATCTGCGGCGCGTCCGCCCGGCCGCGCCAGCGCGACAGATCGATCATCTGAATTTGCCGGAAGCCCAGAGGCGGATGGGTTCCATCGAGTGAGAGCGGAACGAGCCGATGCCGATCACGCCCTTGCGCGGCCTCATCGCGCACCCAATCGGATTCAATGGACTGGCGTGACCACAGGACGACGACGGCATCCGCCGCCTGGAGCGCTTCGTCGATCGTCGCGGCGTACCGCGTGCCGCCTTCGATCAGCGCGTCCCACCAGACCGTGTAACCGGCGCGCTGAAGCGCCGCCGCCAGGCGTTGCGCCTGCGCCTGGTCGCCGTGCGCATAACTGAGGAATATCGTCGGCTGAGCAACGTCGCTCGACATTCGACCGCCCCCGCTGATCCGTGGGGCGGCTTACCCCTTCGCGCCGAGGCAGGGAAGCTTCTCCTAGATACCGCCCTCGACGACCTCGTAACCCGCCTCGCGCAGCCGCTCCAAGAGCACGCCGCCGCACCTCCTGGCCAACTCCGCATCCTCCGAGCGGATCACGAAATTCGCCCCGTATTGCCCGTCCTTGAAGAAGGGATAGCTGCCGATCGCGACACCGGGGTGCGCCTCCTCGGTCTCGCGCAGCAGATCGGCGACCTCGCTTTCGGGAGCCCGCGCGCCAACGGTGACCGATACCACCGGGCGCCCTCCCTCAAGCTTCCCGGTCAGCGCCTCGAGCATGCTCGCCGCGATGTTGGGCACGCCGGCGAGGATGTAGACATTCTCGATCTTCACCCCCGGCGCACCCGAGGTGGGGTTGGGAAGCAGCTCGGCGCCCTCGGGCACCCGCGCCATCCGCAGACGGGATTCGTTCAATTCGGCCCCGCGCTGGCGGTAATAGTCTTCGAGGATCGCCCGCGCCTCCGGGTGAACGACCACCGGGACTCCGAACGCCGCGGCGATCGCGTCCACCGTGATGTCGTCGTGGGTCGGCCCGATACCCCCGGTCGTGAACAGATAATCGTGCGCCGCCCGCAACGCGTTGACGGTCTCGCCGATGCGGGCGAGGTCGTCGGGGACGATCCGCACCTCGGCGAGGCGGATTCCCTGCTCGTTGAGCCACGTCGCCACCTGCGCGACATTCTTGTCCTGGGTTCGGCCCGAAAGGATCTCGTCCCCGATCACCACGAGCGCGGCGGCCCAGGTCCGCTCTTCGGTCACTGTTGGAGAAGCGCCTGGAGCCGCGCGAAGCGCTCCGGCGGAAGCAGCTCGGCTGGATTGTAATAGGTCTCGAATTGCGGGACCCCTTCAGGGAGCGGTGCCCACGCCGGCTTGTCCGTGACGAAGATCGCAGCGTCCGGCCGCACCGCTGACGGATCGTCGAGCGTCCCCACGCGCACCGCCGCCGCCTTTCGTCCAAGCCGGTAATGACTCCAGACCGGAGTCCCGCACTTCGCGCAGCGGACGACGATTTGCGTCGCCCCGCTTCCGGTCTTGAGCTCGTGCTCGGTAAGCTCGCCGGAGAGATGATCGAACCGGTCCATCTCGATGAAAGCGTTGACCGCCGACCCAGTGCCGGTCTGTCGCTGGCACAGCCGACAGTGGCAATTGTTGACGAAGATCGGCTCGTCCTTGAGCCGGTAGCGAACCGCGCCGCAACCGCAGCCGCCTTCCCGGGTGTTGCTGGTCATCGCCGCGGCCAATGCCTATTTAGAGCCCATGACTCAATACATCACCGTCGCTCCGGACGATCGCGTCGAGCCCAAGACCGGCATCATCAAGCTCCACGGCCCCGAAGGATTCGCCGGCATGCGCCGCGCCGGACGGCTCGCGGCCGAAATCCTCGACGCGCTCGTGCCGCTCGTGGTCCCCGGCGTCTCGACCCAGGATCTCGACGATTTCGTCCACAAGATGACGCTCGATGCCGGCGCGGTTCCCGCGACGCTCGGCTATCGCGGCTATACGAAGAGCTGCTGCATTTCGATCAACCATGTCGTCTGCCACGGCATTCCAAGCGACCGCACGCTCCGCGACGGCGACATCGTCAATATCGACGTGACCCCGATCGTCGATGGCTGGCACGGCGACACCAGCCGCATGTACCTCGTCGGCGACGTGCCGCTGAAGGCGCGCAAGCTGGTCGACGTCACCTACGAATCCCTGATGCTCGGGCTCGATCAGACGCGGCCCGGCAACCATCTCGGCGACGTCGCCCACGCCATCCAGCGCCACGCCGAAGCGCAGCGCTACAGCGTCGTCCGCGATTTCTGCGGCCACGGCGTGGGCCGACTGTTCCACGACAGCCCCGAAGTGATCCACGCGGGCCGCCCCGGCACCGGGCCCGAGCTCAAGCCGGGCATGATCTTCACCGTCGAGCCGATGATCAACATCGGCCGCCCCGACGTGAAGGTGCTCGAGGACGGCTGGACCGCCGTCACCCGCGACCGCTCGCTCTCGGCCCAGTTCGAGCATTCGATCGGGATCACCGAAACCGGCTGCGAGGTTTTCACGAAAAGCACCAAGGGACTCGACAAGCCGCCCTACTGATTGCACCTCTCGAACTTGAGAGAAGCAGGATCAGGCCAAGGTGCCGCAACATCTACGGAATTTATTGACATCTTTGTCAGTAAATGACAGCGTGAATGTGCTTTGGATTAAAACCGCATGACCTTTCGCCACCCCGTCGCGATTCTGCCGGCCGACATCGACCACATGGGTCATGTCAACAATGCTGTGTACCTCAAATGGGTGCAGGAGGCGGTGATCGACTATTGGAGCAGCGTCGCCCCTCCCGCCGCCGTCGCCCAGCATTTGTGGGTCGCGCTCAAGCACGAGATTACCTACCTGCGGCCGACCCTCCTCCAGGACAACGTCGTCGCCGAGGTCATCGCCGAGAAGGTCGAGGGCGCCCGCGCCTTCTTCCACACCGTGCTCAAGCGCGGCGATGAAGTGCTCAGCGAAATCTCGAGCTGCTGGTGCTGCCTCGATGCAACGAGCCTCCGCCCCGCGCGGCTGGCACGGGATATTGTCGGACGATTTCTGCCGCCGGCGAGGTAGCTGCGGCCGCGAAGGACGGCTTTCGACCCAAAGCTGCCACTACGATGGTGCGTCTGACTTCAACCCATTGTGGACATTTGGCCAACTGATAAACGACGGCAATGACTTCATCGACCGACGGCAATCTGGATTGGCTCCAGCGCTTTTATTGTTCCATGTGCAATGGGGACTGGGAACATGGCTATGGGTTTTTCATCGAGAACATCGACAACCCCGGCTGGTCATTTGCGTTCGAGTTGACGGATACGTTCCTCGAACGCCAACCCTATGAACCCGCGACGTTGCACAAGTCCGACGTGGATTGGGTAATCACCAAGGTCGAGGGCAACCGCTGGATTGGATATGGCGGGGCGCTGAACCTCGACGAAATTATCGGCCACTTCCGCCAGTGGGCTGAAAGCGAGCTAAAGCGCCAAGGCCTCTAACGGCAGCTTTCCACCCATTGCGGACATCAGGAGAGTTAACCTTGGGCGACGAGGCTGCAGCAATTCTGAGCTTAGTGTTGGGCTTCGGTTCTGGTGCATACCTGCTCTACGGTTGGTGGAAAGGTGAGCTAAGGGCGCGGGGTGTTAGCCGACGGTTCGATGAGCGGGTGGCTTGGTGGAGCGCCATTATGGTTCTCGCCACATTCAGCGGTTGCTGCCTATTTGCCGGTGTTTGGATGCTGACTCACTAACGCCCACTTTCCACCCATGGCGGAAATTCGCCTAAGCCGCCGCCGCTTTCCCCGCCGCATCCCACCGCGCCGTGAGTTCTCGCGCCGCCTCGACGTCGGGCGGGAAGTCGACTTCACCCCATTCCTCACCGGATATGTCGTAGGTCCACACCTCGCCGTTCTGGGCAAGATGGTGAATGACGCGCAAATACCAGATCGTCGTCCCCTCGCTCGTCCGCATCGCCCGCTCGATCGCGTCGCGAAAGCGCTCCGCCCCGCCCGAACGGAATGCGAGCAGCCCGATCGACTCGGCATTCACCCCTTGGGCGATGCGCTTGCCGATCGCGCGCAGGCGGCCGTCATCGGCGGCGATCACCTTCATGTCGTCGTCGTCGTAGCTGTCCTTGCGGTCGATGGTGACGCAAATGCCGGCCCGGTCGTTCGCCACGACCCGCCGCATCAGCTTCCGCGAAACCAAAGTATCGCCGTTCCACACCAGGCAATCGCCGCTCAGCTCCTCGCGCGCCATGAACAGCGAACCGGTATTGTCGGCGACCTTGTAGAATGGGTTGAAGATCGTCCGCACGCTCGGCCCGCCGGTGCGGTCGGCGATCGCCTGCTCGACCAGTTCGTCATGGAAGCCCGTCACCACCACCGCCTCGCCCACCCCGCCCGCCTCGAGCGTGTCGAGCTGGCGGTCGAGCATGCTGCGCCCGTTGAAGTCGATCAGGCACTTGGGCCGGTCATCGACCATGTGCCCGAGACGCGAGCCCTGGCCGGCCGAAAGGATGATCGCTTTCATCTCGGGGGCGCCACTGCCTTCCAAATGCGGCGGCGATTGGGCATTAGCGGTCTGGCCGATTTCATGAGGGCATTCGCGTGAAGAAGATCGAAGCGATCATCAAGCCATTTAAGCTCGACGACGTAAAGGACGCCCTGCACGAAGTGGGCGTCTCCGGAATCACCGTCGTCGAAGTGAAGGGCTTCGGGCGCCAGAAAGGCCATACCGAGCTCTACCGCGGCGCCGAATATGTGATCGACTTCCTGCCCAAGGTGAAGGTCGAGGTGGTGGTCGAGGATTCGCTCGTCGAAAATGTCGTCGAAGCGATCGAGAACGCCGCGCGCACCGGCCGCATCGGCGACGGCAAGATCTTCGTCATCGACATCGAGCAGGCGATTCGCATCCGCACCGGGGACAGAGGAGCCGACGCGATCTAATGGCTTCGCAAATGGACGAACGCCTCGCTTCCATGGCGCCCGACGAGCTGCGCTCGGCGATGCGCAGCCTCGGCTACCGCACGCAGAACGACCTCGCGTTCGCGATCGGAGTGTCGCGCTCGGCGGTCAGCCTGTGGCTCGAGGGCAAGGTCGGAGTGCCTCGCCCCGTCGCCATGCTGCTGCGGATGCTCCTCGCCGCGCAGCGCCGCGCTTACTAGCTCGAGCCACCGAGCGCAGGTGAGCGATTGCGCAGCAATCGGAAGCCTGCGTGTAGAGATGGCCGAGAGCCGGACGGTCTGCGGCGCAGCCGACAGGACCGACGTCACGGATTTACTCCGTGACGGCCCACCTCGCTTACTGAGGGCTCTGCCCCCGCTCGGCCTTCAGCTGGGCCCGCACCTGCTGGCGCTCGGCGGCCGTCACGGTCCCGTCATGGTTGAGGTCGTCGCGATCGAAACGCGAAAGCTCCTGCGCGGCGAACTGCTGCCGGGTGAGTGACTGCGCATCGCCAAAGGTGCGAGCGATCATTTTTTCGGCGCGGTCGCCGCCGAAGCCCATCTGCGTCCGCGCCTGCTCGGCTTCCTGCCGGGTGACCTTGCCATCATGGTTGAGGTCGAAGCGCTGGAACATCGAATCGGCCATCTGCTGCGCCTGCGCGCGCGTCATGTCGCGCTGCGCCCAGCCGCCGCCACGGCCGCCGCCAGCAGGGCCGTTGCCGCCAGGGCCGCCGACATCCTGCGCCAGCGCCTGAGTCGAGAATATCGTCGCGCCGAGCGCGATCGTGACAAGCAATCTCTTCATGCTTGCGTAGTCCTTTCATGCGACCGCCCGGGGCGGTCCTTGGCTCCCCTGCACCCTCGAATTGCCCGTCGCACGGTGAACGATGGATTTATGCGCCTGTCCTGGCGGATTACATCTGTGTCATGCGGCGGCTTGCTTCCGCCGCCTCGCATCGCGATTGAGGGCGATCATGCTTGTCCTCGACGAACAGCAGCAGGCCGCGCGCGACTGGTTCGAGTCGCTGCGCGACCGGATCTGCGCGACGTTCGAGCAAATCGAGCGCGAGGCCGGCGGCGAAGTCGCGTTCGTCTTCAACCCATGGGAGCGCGCCGATGTGACCGGCGAAGCGGGCGGCGGCGGGGTTCGCGGCCAAATGAGCGGCAAGGTGTTCGAAAAGGTCGGCGTCAACGTCTCGACCGTGGGCGGGCAGTTTTCGCCCGAGTTCGCCAGCGGGATTCCCGGTGCGGAAGACGATCCGCGCTTCTTCGCTACGGGCATCAGCCTGGTCGCGCACATGGCCAATCCGCACGTCCCCGCGGTGCACATGAACA
>JBDTXI010000150.1:0-8766 GCA_040006255.1 Sphingomicrobium sp. | reverse complement strand
GCTTTCGACCCAAAGCAGACACTCGCGCCTGGTTTCGTTCCGCATCGAGACTTCGTTGTGTCATTAACTCTCTTTAGCGCTTGCCTAGGAGCAACAGGGCGTTAGCTTCGGCGCACGCGCGGCTGCTCGACCGCGTATGCAGGTGACAAGAGCACCAGGGGGAACGTTCGGCTACAGCTTTGTTCGCGTGCTGGCGGATCGCGCCCTGCTCGCTCATCGCCAAATCTGAGGTTCTTAAATTGAAGCGCCGCAATTCGCGGTAGGTCACAAATGCGTGGGCGAGAAGAATGGCGACGATCAATGGCACTCCTTTCGATGACACGCTGAACGGCACCAGCGGCGACGACACCATCAACGGCTTCGACGGCCGTGATACGATCGCCGCTACCCGCCTGTAGATCATGACGTCCCCCTACGAGGATCCCGCTGGGGCCTACCATAGAGCCAGCCGCGATCATTCGGCGGACGGTAGCAGCCGGAAACGATAGTCGCATGATCGACTTCCATCAGCGCGCTAGGTGCAACTGGCCGCTCGGGCTCGCCAATCGGTGCTACCCAAATGGAAAGGTCGCCGGAACGCATTGCGTAGGAAATAAGCTTATCAACTTCCTCCAAATTGGCTTGCCTTCGCAGCCAGTCCGCCCGCTGATCGTCGGGAATTTTCTGAGCCCATTCCACCATTCGCGGCGGCACGTTTGCGGGAGCGGGCCAAGTCTCCGAATGCACCGCAAGATCGATCCGGCAATGCGATAGCTCGTAAGCATCGGCCACGGCTGGGCCGCGATATTCATCATCGTATCGCTGCTGGCTTGCCGTGGCGGAATTGAGGCGCGGTGACCCCGGAATCACAACGCCCCGCTCGTCCCTACGCACCATACTGGCCTCCCGAAAGTAAGCCAGGGAAACGCCCGCCAAGGCGCGCTTGTCGACTGACCTACCAATCCCAGTTTATGGATTCGGCAGGAGCCTCAGGCAACTGCCTCAGCGGCACGCAGCGGAGTCACGTTGTTGTCCGATGCTGGCGGGTTGTCGCAATGGTTTGCCCAGTCGGTCATCAACCGGCGCCGCTTCTCGAAAAGATCGCCGCGTCGGTACGCCGCTTCGGCCTTGTTGCCGATCACATGCGCTAGAGCCATTTCGCAGACTTCGTGCGCATAGCCGGTGCACTCAGCGGCCCAGTCGCGAAAACTGGAACGAAAGCCGTGCACGGTGGCGTCTACTTTCATGCGACGCATCAGCATTGTCATTGCCATGCCAGAGAGCTTGCCACCGTTCGACGAAGGAAACGGCCGTTGGCTGCTCAACGGCCTTACGGCTTCCAGTATCTCGCTAGCGCGTGGCGACAATGGGACGCGGTGCTCACGTGCCGCCTTCATGCGAGCGGCGGGTATGGTCCAAACCCCCTTCTCTAGGTCTACCTCATCCCAAGTCGCCCCAAGCACTTCATTCGTGCGCGTTGCCGTCAGAACGGCGAACTCAAGCGCCAAGGCGGCAACGGCTTTCCGGTCTCGCAGCTCGCTCATGAAGTGGGGCACGTCGGCGTAAGCCACGGCCTTATGATGGCCTCGCGTGAGCCGTGACCGCTGTGGCAGGATTTGCGCGATATGGCCGCGCCAACGCGCCGGGTTCTCTCCTATCCTGTATCCGCGGGCCTTTGCCGCATCCAAGATGGTTTCAATTCGCCCTCTCACGCGGCTGGCGGTTTCGGGTTTCGCCTTCCAGATGGCCTCCAGGATCTTAAGTACGTGCGGTGTGCCGACGTCCGCCACAGGCAGTTCGCCGATCTCGGGATAGACGTAGGTAGCAAGAGTGTTGCGCCACTGCTGACGGTGCTTGCCGTTTCGCCAGCTATCCTCATTTGTCGCGATATAAGCTTCAGCAACCGTTTTGAAGGTCGTTCCGGCAATCTGTGCAGCCTGAGCCGCCGCCGCGGCCTCAGCGGCGTCTCGCTGGCGTTCCTCAAGGGGATCGACCCCTGTCTTAACCTTGCGCCGCAATTCGTCAGCAGCATCGCGAGCCTCGGTGAGGGAGATTTTGCCAGACCCAGCCGCCGGACCCAATCCCACGTCACGCGACTTGCCCTTGAGCATGAAGCGATAGACCCATGATCGCGCCCCGCTCTCTTTTACAAGCAGATGAAGACCGCCGCCGTCGGCATGACGGCCGGGCTTGGCATTCTTCACCGTCAGTGGGGTGAGGGCGTTGCTGAGCTTCTTGGGCATGTTTGACTCCCCGTTTGGGAATCGTACCTGCGAGCTGCCCCGCTCAAAGTGCCGTTCCCAAATACGTTCCCCGTAAATAGCGTGGTTTTATGGGAACACAATGGGACGCATTCGGACGGCATCATACGGTCAGCCAGTCACAACTCTCTATTTTACGGGATGAAAATGGACAATATGGAATGTTGTTGGCTTATGGTTCGGCGGACTCCGTCTCCGCCATGCGTAAGGCGCATGGCCTCCCGCTGCGAGGGCTAGAGCGTCCCTTCCCTAACGTTGGCGCGTCAATCGTCGCGGCCGTCGGGTTGCAGCCAGTCGTGGCCGAGCACTTTCAATCGCGCGAGCAAGGATATGAGGAACGCGGTGGACCATCCCAGCATGATGATCCCGACCGCCCCCTCGATCGCTCCGAAGATGCGCCACCGGGTCGGCATCAGCACCTCGCTCGAGCCGATCGACGCGTAGGTCACCGTGGAAAGAAACAAGGCCGGTTCGAACGCATCAACCGCGTGAAGCGCGAGATACACGACTGCGTAAAGCCAGATCTCCACCGTATGGATGGCGATGATGCCGATCGTCGCCCCGACCAGGACGGTAAGCGGCATGTGATTGATGGTGGCGCGGGGGCGGTTGCGCAGCAGGTGCATGAGAATGCCCAGTCCGGCGAGGTGAATGATGACGATGGCGACGACCATTACCGTCGCGAGCACCAGCTGCATCAGCATTCGCGTCGTCCTTTGATCGCGACCTCAAGCGGTCGCCATAGCCGATTTCTCGGATTGCGGTGAAACGTCCGCGCCGATTGCCACCCGGCATCGCGCATGCGATCCCCGGTCGATGGATGTTCCGTCAACCGGCGAAGAAAACAAAACGTACGGAGTGAAGGCGTTCCTTCGCGCTCTCGGGCCCGGCCTCATTACCGGAGCGGCCGACGACGATCCGAGCGGCATCGGCACGCACAGCCAAGTCGGCGCGCAATTCGGTTACGGGCTCGCCTGGACGTTCGTCCTCAGCTTTCCGCTGATGGTCGTCATCCAGGAAATCGCCGCCGAAATCGGTCGCGTCACGGGCGCGGGAATTGCGCGCAATCTTCGCCGGCATTTCCCCCGCGCCGTGCTGTGGTCGATGGTTTCGCTCCTGCTCGTGGCGAATGTCGTGAACCTCGGGGCCGACTTGAGCGCCATGGGCGCTTCGTTCGCGCTCCTCGCCGGCGGAAACGCGGGCTTCTACACTTTCATGTTCGGCATATTGTGCATCGGCCTCGAAGTTGGCCTCAGCTATCCGCGCTATGCGGCAGTCCTCAAATGGACGACGCTGTCGCTGTTCACCTACGTTGCCGTGGTTCTCGTCGCCCGGGTCCCGTGGGCGCATGCGCTGCGCTCGCTCGTCGTCCCCGAGCTGCAGTTCAACATCGCCTACGCGACGGCGTTCGTCGCCATCCTCGGCACGACCATCAGTCCGTATTTGTTTTTCTGGCAGGCCGCGCAGGAAATCGAGGAGCAACATCGGCATCATGCCAAGCCGCTTTGCCTGACTCCGCGAAGCGCCGGCGCCGAGCTCAAGAGGATCCGCATCGACACTTTGGTCGGGATGGCGTTCAGCACGCTCATTTCGCTGGCGATCGTGTTCGCCACCGCGTCCACGCTCCACGCCAGTGGAATCCGCGACATCACGACGTCGTCGCAAGCCGCCGAGGCGCTCCGTCCGGTTGCCGGGCAACTGGCGTTTGCGATGTTTGCGGTGGGGATCATTGGAACCGGCCTGCTCGCGGTTCCGGTACTCGCCGGCTCTGCCGCTTATGCGTTCACGGAAATGACGGGCATCGCCGGCAGCCTCGACGCCAAGCCGCTGAAGGCCAAGTTGTTCTACGCGACGATCGCCGTCACCACGCTGGCCGGGGCGTCGCTCAACACGATCGGAATCGATCCCGCCAAGGCGCTCTACTGGGCGGCCGTCGTCAACGGCATCCTCGCTGGGCCGTTGATGGTGGTGATGATGCTCATCGTCCGCAATCCGCGAGCGATGGGCCGGCTGGTCGTGTCGACTCGGCAGATGGTGTTGGGCTGGACAGCCACCGCGGTGATGATCGCGGCATCGGTCCTGTTCCTGGGCTTTGTGCTGCTCTGATGGTGGCCTGCCCATTTACAATCGACGCCCATGCAATGGCATTGCGCCGTTGCGGTGGGCAGGAGCTTCTGTAAGGTCTCGCGCCCAACAGGGAGTGACGCGTGGCGAGCCTGCAACTGAATGGCGTACGCAACTGGCCGTATGCCGGTTCGAGCGTCCACGCCATCGCCAGTCGAAACGCGCTCCCGGCGCCGCTTGCTCCACTTACGGAGCCGACTATTGCTAACGCTACCAGCGAAACGGGGGAGCGGATGCGTTCGCAGCAGATTATTGGTGTCTTGGCTGCGATCATGGCGCTCATCCCTGCTACGCAGGCACACGCCGCGGCATATCGAAACTTCCGCGCGGCCATTTATGTAACGGTCACCGATACCAAGCGGCTCGCCGACCCGGCGGCGTTCGAGCGCCAGTTCGCCCGCGTCTCCTCGCAGCTCCATTTCGACAAAGTTTATATCGAAGCCTACCGTGATCGCCGCTTCGCCACCGATGCCGAGCTCGAGACGGTCAAGCGCGAGTTCGAGGCCAAGGGCATCCTGACGTCTGGCGGAATCACGCTGGCGGCCGGCGGTTCGGGCGGACAATTCGGCACGTTCGATTATGAAAACTCGGCCGACCGCGCCGAATGCGAGCGCGCGGTGCGGCTGATCGCGCGGCACTTCGACGAAGTGATCCTCGACGATTTCTTTTTCTACACGTCGAAGAGCGACGCCGACATCGCCGCCAGGGGCAACCGCAGCTGGACCGACTACCGGCTGGACAAGATGCGCGAAGCAAGCCGCGATCTCGTGCTCGGGCCGGCCAGGCAGGAGAACTCGCGCGTCCGGGTGATCATCAAATACCCCAATTGGTACGAGCATTTCCACGGGCTCGGCTTCGACCTCGCCGAACAGGCGCACATGTTCGACGCCATCTACACCGGCACCGAGACTCGCGATCCGGTGATCACCGACCAGCTGCTGCAGCAGTACGAGAGTTACGAGATTACCCGCTATTTCTCGAACATCCGCCCCGGCGCGAACCTCGGCGGATGGGTCGACACTTACTCGATCCGCTCGGTCGACCGCTACGCCGAGCAATTGTGGGACACGTTGTTCGCCAAGGCGCCGGAGCAAACCCTGTTCGAGTGGGGCGCGATGGCGAGCGACCGGCCGGCGGTTGCGGGAACGCGGCCGTGGACGGCGCAGAAAACCAGCTTCGACTGGAACGCGATCACCCGCGCGCATCCCTCTGCCGGCTGGGCGACGGCGGCGGACGCGGCGCTCCACAGCGCCGATGCGGTGGTTGGTGAGCTCGGCAATCCCGTAGGGGTGGCGAGCTATCGTCCGCCGCACGCGACCGGCGAGGACTTCCTCCATAATTACATCGGCAACCTCGGAGTGCCGATCGAGCTCTTTCCCGAATATCCGGCGGCCGCGCACACGGTCCTCCTGACGCAGGCCGCGGCGAGCGACCCGCAGATCATCGCGAGGGTCGACGCCAGCCTCCACGCCGGCGCGAATGTGATCGTCACCTCGGGCTTCCTCGAAGCGATGCAGGACAAAGGCTTCGGCCAGCTTGCCGAGTGGCAGGCGACCGGGCACACGATCGCGATCGACCGCTATTTCGACGGCTTCGGCGCGGGCAATGGAACCGAGCTCAAGGAAGCCGGCAAGACGGCCGCGGTGCTATTCCCGGAAGTGCGCTTTTACACCAACGACAGCTGGGGGATCATCCGCGGGGTCGCCGCCGCCAAGGCTTTCCCGATCGTGCTGATGAACCATTATTCGAAGGGAACGCTGTACCTGTGGACCATGCCGGAGAATTTCGGCGGCCTCTACGCGCTGCCGCAGCCGATGATGACGCGGATCAAGCAATATCTGTTCGCCGATGCGCCGGTGCAGATCGATGCGCCCGATCACGTCGCGCTGTTCACCTATCACAATGGCGCGTTCGTCATTCAGAATTACCGCGACACCGGGGCGCATGTCACGGTGTTGGTCGTGAGCATGCAGCCTCTGACCGAACTGACGCAAAATGCGCCCATATCGATCGCGCAGGGAGCGAAGAACACGACTCGCGGCACATTCGCGATCGACGTCCCGCCGCACAGCTTCCGCGTGTTTCGGCCGGCAAGGTAAACGGAACCGCAACCGATCCTCTTTAGCGGCTGGTTAATCAAAATCGGTCAAAGTGCCGGCACGTGGAACCGGTGCGGGCGGAGTGGACGCTGCCCTCATCATCAGCGACGACCGGCTGCGCATGCGTCGCGAACGCGGCCGTTTTCGTCCGTGCAAGAGGGTTGGACCAGGGATGAAATTCGAAGGAAGATTCGAGGGGCGCGAGTTCCCGCTTCGCGATCCGCGCATCGCGCTGCGGTTCGATACGCTCGTGCGCTCGCACACCGGCGCCGTGGAAGCCGAGATCCTCAACCTCTCGAGCATGGGCTTCCGCTTGCGCGCGACGGTAGAGCTCCAATCGGGCACCGAAATCACGCTCGAAGTGCCCGAGATGCACCCGGTTAAGGGCGTGATCCGCTGGGTCACGGGCGACGAATGCGGCGGCGTGTTTTTGGAGGCGGTGGCGCTTTAGGCACTTCTCGGATCGCGTGGGGCGGTTGCGGTTCGCCTGTCCACAAACTCGCGACTTCAAACCCTTAGCGCCGCGGCGGCTTCGGCCTCGCGCTTCAGGTTGCGGGCGAGTTGGCTCATGCCGTTCAGATATTGCGGCGGGATGTGGATGTCGCGGTAGTCGAGCAAGGCGGCGGCGCGCAGGGTCCACATCGGGTCGATCAGATGCGGACGCGCCAATGCCACGAGGTCCGCGCGGCCGGCGGCGAGGATCGAATTGGCGTGGTCGGGCTCGTAGATGTTGCCGACGGCCATGGTCGCGAGCTGCGCCTCGTTGCGGATCTTGTCGCTGAACGGCGTCTGGAACATGCGGCCGTAGACCGGCTGCGCATCGGTCCAGGTCTGGCCGGCGGAAACGTCGATCAGGTCCGCGCCTTCGCGGGCGAAGGCCTCGCCGATTTCCACCGCTTCGTCGGGCGTGACGCCCTCCGCGCCAGCCCAATCGCTGGCCGAAATGCGCACCGACATCGGCCGATCGGACGGCCACGCGGCGCGCATCGCGGCGAAGACTTCGAGCGGGTAGCGCAGGCGGTTTTCGAGTGACCCGCCATATTCATCGGTGCGTGTGTTCTGCAGCGGAGTGATGAAGCTCGACAGCAAATAGCCGTGCGCGGCGTGGAGCTCGACCATGTCGAAGCCGCACTCCAGCCCCATGCGCACCGCGGCGACGAACTCGTCGCGCACCGCGTCCATGTCGGCACGGGTCATCGGCCGCGGTTTCTGGTTGACCGGCGACCAGGCGACGTCGCTCGCCGCCATCACCGGCCAGTTGTCGTCGTCGAGCGGGACGTCATTGCCCTCCCAGCCGAGTTTCGTGGAGCCTTTCGGTCCCGAGTGGCCGAGCTGGAGGCAGATCTTGGCTTTCGAGTTGGCGTGCACGAAATTCACGATCTTCGTCCATGCGGCGACGTGCTCGGCGTTCCACATGCCGGTGCAGCCGGGGCTGATCCGGCCTTCGGGGGAAATGCAGGTCATCTCGGTGAAGAGCAGTCCCGCTCCGCCCAGCGCGCGCTCGCCGTAGTGGACAAAGTGGAAGTCGTTGGGCGTGCCGTCCTCCGCCGAATACATCGCCATCGGCGAGACGGTGATGCGGTTCTCGACCTGCATTTCGCGCAGGCGCAGCGGGGCGAACATCGGCGGGGCGGTCTTGATCGAGCGGCCGTCTGTCGCGCGCTTCCAGAACCAGCGCTCGACTTCCTCGAGCCATTCGCGGTCGCGCAGGCGCAGGTTCTCGTGGCTGATGCGCTGGCTGCGCGTGAGCAGGGAATAAGCGAATTGCAGCGGCTCGAAATGCAAATAGCGGTGCAGCGTCTCGAACCATTCGGTCGAGTTGCGCGCGCTGTTCTGCAGCTTGAGCACTTCGAGGCTGCGCTCCGCCTGATATTCGTCGAGCCCGGCAGTGACGCTGAGGGCGTCGCGGTTGAGGACCTCCGCCAGCTTTATGGCATCCTCGAGCGCGAGCTTGGTGCCGCTGCCGATCGAGAAATGGGCGGTGTGCGCGGCGTCGCCGAGGAGGATGACGTTGCCGCTCGACCAGCGCTCGCACTTGATGCGGCGGAAGTTGAGCCACACCGCCGGGCCGGGCAAATGCGCGGCGTTGGACATGAGGCTGTGGCCGTCCAGATATTTGGCGAAGATCCGCTCGCACACCGCGCGCGCTTCGGGCTGGCCAATGCGGTCGAAGCCGAACGCGCGCCAGGTCTCTTCCGAACATTCGACGATGAAGGTCGAGCAATCGGGCGCGAAGCGGTAGGCGTGCGCCCAGATCCAGCCGTGCTCGGTCTCCTCGAAGGCGAAGGTGAAGGCGTCGAACA
>JBDTXI010000149.1:0-2208 GCA_040006255.1 Sphingomicrobium sp. | reverse complement strand
GTCGAGGCGGAGCGGATCACGCCGATGGCGGTGCCGCTGATGGTCATCGTCGGCCGCGAAGCGCTCCCGCCCGGAGCGGAGGCGGACGAAGCCCTCCTCACCCAGGCCGACGCGCTCGCCGAGGAAGCGATGGCGCTGTGACCTTTCGGTCATTGCCGCTTAAGCTCGATTCTGCGAGTCTGCGGCCGATGAGATACGGCCTTACCCTGCTGTTGCCGGCCCTGCTTGGCGGCTGCGTGGCAACCGTCGGCAAGACCGCCGTCGATGTCGTCACCCTGCCGGTGAAAATCGTCTCGGCGGGGGTTGACGCCGCCACCACCAGCCAGTCCGAGCGCGACGAGAAGCGCGGGCGTGAGCTGCGCAAGCAGGAAGAGCAAGCCGGCAAGCAGGCCCGTCTCGCCGAGGAGCGCTGCCGCAAGGGCCGACCGCTGCCGGGCGACCCATGCGTCGCGACGGTGCCGCGCTGAGATACTTTCTCGACACCGAATATAACGGAATTGGCGGCGCGCTCCTGAGCCTGGCGCTGGTGCCGGACGATGGCGAGGAGCTCTACCTGACGCTCAAGACGGATGAGCCGATCGTCGAGTGGGTCGAGCGCCATGTCGTCCCCTATCTCGACGCTGTCCCCGATCAGCTATCCTGTCCCCGTCTGGTGCGCGCCGACGCCGCTGCGGCGCTGGAGCGCTACCTGCGGCACGACGCCGAACCGCTCGTCTTCGCCGACTGGCCGGAAGATATCGCCTTGTTCTGCAACCTGATGGTCACCGGGCCCGGCGACATGATCGACCTCAGGAACGTGACCTTCCGTCTTGCGCCCATGACCAATTTCAGCACCGCGGCCAACAGCAAGGTGCCGCACAACGCGCTGCACGATGCGCGCGCGCTCCGCGATCAGGTGCTCAGCCTCGAATGATCATTCCGCCGCGGTCTTGAGCGGCATCTCGGCAGCATCCTCCCGATCGACCCAGGTGAGGTCGTGCAACTCGAGCTGGCGCCCATCGTGCGCGAGGACGCAGATCTTGCGCACCGGCTTCCCGTCGCGGCGGTCGGCGAGGACCACGCGCATTGCGCCATAGCCCCACTCTTCGCCCCACTGGCGCAACGCGAGGACGACCGGGAGCAACCCTTCACCCTTGGGCGTGAGCGAGTAGACGACTTTACGCTTGTCGGACGGGTCGGGCGTGCGCTCGAGGATTCCGCCGGCGACCATTTTCGCCAGCCGGTCGGAAAGGATGTTGCGCGCAATCCCGAGGCCCGCCTGGAACTCCTCGAAATGCTGCAGCCCGTTGAGCGCGCCGCGCAGGATCAGGAACGCCCACTTCTCCCCGATCACCTCTACGGCGGGCGGGATCGGGCAGGACAGTGCCGACTCCTTAAAGCGATCGATATCCATCGTCTGCCGGCATTCGCCGCCTTCTCCCCTGTTGAAACTCATGAAAGCACATCGCGAGCCCAAAAAACAGTTGCGATATGAAACTATACTGTATATGAGTTGTGAATCGCAACTGAACAGGAGGAAGCGATGCTTCGCCCGACTTTGATGCTCTCGATCTTGTCGCTCGGCGCTACCGCCGCAACGGCGTCCAGCTATTCTGCTAACCCGGCCGTGCCCGCGTCCGGTCGCTTCATCACCCGTGACATCGTCTGGAATTGCGGTCCCGCCGCGTGCCAGGGCGCGAGCGACGAAAGCCGTCCGCTGGTGCTTTGCCAGTCGCTGGCCAAGCGCGCCGGACGAATCGATAGCTTCATTGCCGACGGCCGCGCGCTCAGCGCCGCTGAGCTCGAGCGCTGCAACGCCTCCGCAAAAGCGGTCCAGGCCTCGGCATTGGCTTCGCAATAAGGTCCCCCCGGGGCCGCGTTTTCCCCTCCGCGGCCCCACCTTCTCCTTTGGCGCTTGCACAACAGCGCTGCCTCCCCCCATCTTAGCGAGGTGTTGAGGCAATATGAGCTGATCGAAAAGATCCGGACCTATGATCCCGATGCGGACGAGGGGCTGATCAACCGCGCCTATGTCTTCTCGATGAAGGCCCACGGCTCGCAGGTGCGGGCGTCCGGCGACCCCTATTTCAGCCACCCGATCGAAGTCGCCGGGATCCTCACGGACCTCAAGCTCGACGACCAGACGATCGTCACCGCGATCCTTCACGACACGATCGAGGACACGCTCGCCACTCCGGAAGAGATCGAGAAGCATTTCGGCAAGGACGT
>JBDTXI010000148.1:0-7986 GCA_040006255.1 Sphingomicrobium sp. | reverse complement strand
TTCCCGACCTCGACCCGACCTATGTCTTCGACCCGAGCACCACGCTCGCGATCTGTGCCGGTTTCGCCAAGAACCGCCGGGTCATGATCCAGGGCTATCACGGCACCGGAAAGTCGACCCACATCGAGCAGGTCGCCGCTCGGCTCAATTGGCCGATGATCCGGATCAACCTCGATGCGCATATCAGCCGCATCGATCTCGTCGGCCGCGACGCAATCGTTCTTCGCGAAGGCCAGCAGGTCACCGAATTCCGCGAGGGGCTTCTGCCGTGGGCGCTGCAGCACCCGGTGGCGCTGGTGTTCGACGAATATGACGCGGGGCGTCCCGATGTGATGTTCGTCATCCAGCGCGTGCTCGAGGCGGAGGGCAAGCTCACCCTGCTCGACCAAAATCGCGTGATCCGGCCCAACCCCTGGTTCCGCCTGTTCGCGACCACCAACACGGTCGGGCTCGGCGACGTGACCGGCCTCTATCATGGCACGCAGGCGATCAACCAGGGTCAGATGGACCGCTGGAACATCGTCGCCACGCTCAACTACCTGCCCGCCGCGGTGGAGGCGCAGATCGTGCTCGCCAAGTCGGGCGAATATGACGATCCGGGTGGCAAGGCGATTGTCGAGAAGATGATCAAGGTCGCCGACCTTTCCCGCCAGGGCTTCATGAACGGTGACATCTCGACCGTGATGAGCCCGCGCACGGTGATCAGCTGGGCGCAGAACTCGCACATCTTCGGCGATGTCGGCTACGCCTTCCGCGTCTCGTTCCTCAACAAGTGCGACGAAGCCGAACGGCCGCTGATCGCCGAATATTATCAACGGGTGTTCGGCACCGACCTCCGGGAGAGCGTGGTCGGGAAAGCCGGCTGAGCCGTCGTGGCTGACCGCATCGATCTGTTCCGCCGAGCGCTCGCCGGCGCTACGCGGGCGATCGCGAGGGATCCCGAGGCGGACGTGGTGTTCGCGTCCGAGGCCGCGCCGCCGTCGGGCAAGACCGCGCGAGTAGCTTCCCCCGGGCCTGCGCTGGAGCCCAGGCTGGTCGCCGAAGCCCGCGGCGCCGCCGATTCCGTCGCCCTTCGGTTGCGGCATCACGACCCCAAACTGCACGCCCGCACGGCGCCCGCCGATGCCGAAGCCCGCGCCGTGTTCGACGCGCTCGAAACCGCGCGGGTCGAAGCGCTCGGCGCACGGGCGATGGGTGGGGTTCGCGACAATCTCTCCCACGTCACCGAAGCCCGCGTGCGCGGCGACGCGATCGTCCGCGCCCGCACCGCCGAGGAAGTGCCGCTGGCGACGGCCATCGGCCTGATTGCCCGCGAGCGGCTGACCGGTGAAGCTCCGCCCAGGGCAGCGCTCGCCGGGCTCAAGCTCGTCTCGGCCTGGATCGAGGACAAAGGCGGCGCCGAGCTCGACGCGCTTGGGCTGACGCTCGACGACCAGGCCTCGTTCGCGCGGCTGTCGCGGCGCCTGCTCGAGGATCTAGACCTCGCCGCCGCCGAAGAGCCCATCGAGGAAGAGGCTGACGAAGGCGGCAGCGACGAGGACGGCGAGGACGGCGGGAGCGAAGAGCCGGCCGAGCAGGGCGAAGAGGGATCCCCGGGCGGCGGCGACGTCGAAATGCGCGGCGAGGAAACCGAAGATGCGTCCGCGGAGGGCAGCACCGAAGAGATGGAAGCGGGCGACGAGCAATCCGTCCCCGGCGACGAGTTGAGCGAGAGCATGTTCGCCTCGGCCGGCCGGCGCAACTGGGAGCTGTCGCCGGAGACCGATTACCAGGCGTTCACCACCCGCTTCGACGAGATCGTCGAGTCCGAGGAACTGTGCGACGAGGAAGAGCTCGCCCGGCTCCGCGCTTACCTCGACCAGCAGATGGGCGGGCTGCAGAACGTCGTCACCCGGCTCGCTAACCGGCTCCAGCGGCGGCTGCTCGCGCAACAGGCGCGCAGCTGGGAATTCGACCAGGAGGAGGGGATGCTCGATGCCGCGCGGCTGGCGCGGGTGATCGTCAATCCCGGCCATGCCTTGTCGTTCAAGATCGAGCGCGACACCGAGTTCAAGGACACGGTCGTGTCGCTGCTGATCGACAATAGCGGCTCGATGCGCGGCCGCCCGATCGCCATCGCGGCGATCTGCGCCGACATATTGACGCGCACGCTCGAGCGCTGCGGAGTGGCGACCGAAGTGCTTGGCTTCACCACCCGCGGGTGGAAAGGGGGCCAGAGCCGCGAATCATGGCTCGCCGCCGGTCGTCCGCTGCACCCCGGCCGCCTCAACGACCTTCGCCACATCATCTACAAGCGCGGCGACGAGCCCTACCGCCGCGCGCGCCGCCACCTCGGCCTGATGATGCGCGAGGGGCTGCTGAAGGAAAATATAGACGGCGAGGCGCTGCTATGGGCGCACAACCGCCTGATTGCGCGCGCCGAAGAGCGCCGCATCCTGATGGTCATCTCGGACGGTGCCCCGGTCGATGATTCGACCGCATCGGCAAACGGTGGTTCCTATTTGGAGAGGCATTTGCGGCAGGTGATCGACTGGATCGAGCGCAAATCGCCGGTCGAGCTGATCGCGATCGGGATCGGCCACGATGTAACTCGCTATTACAGCCGGGCGGTGACGATCATGGATGCCGACCAGCTCGCCGGAGCGATGGTCGACCAATTGGCCAGATTGTTCTCAGGTCCATAAAAGATGGGCCCGGCGCAACTACGCACGCCGGGCCCCCCTCGTTACGCGACGCGAGGGAACTTGCCTGTCAAAGCCAGACATGACGGGGAAAGGGGAAAACCCCGTCGGATGAAGGGCTTATGCACAAGTCGCGCGGACTCGATGCTGAACGGGGCGTGCAGCCAGGGTTCAGGAAAAAACTCGTGAGTTCAGAAGCTTAGCCAATCCTCCCAGCGAGCAGGGAGGAAGAGAGTCAGGCGGCCGGAGCTGCGGCCTTCTTGGCGATCTCGCGCTTCAGTTTGCGCACCTTGGGGCTGAGCTTGTCGTCAGCGGTCTTCAGCACCCAATTGTCCAGTCCGCCGACGTGCTCGACCGAGCGCAGGCCATGCGTCGAAACGCGCAGCTTCACGCTTGTCCCAAGCGCATCGGAGATCAAGGTCACGTTCTGCAGGTTCGGCAGGAACGTGCGCTTGGTCTTGTTGTTGGCGTGGGAAACATTGTTGCCCACCTGACGGCTCTTGCCGGTCAGCTCGCAAACGCGCGACATGATTTTCTATCCTGATTTCTGTACGAGCCTGTGCAAGGCCCGAAGAGCGCCGCCCGTTAGCCGCTCGGCTTCCGCTCGTCAACGTTTCGGGACGGTACATGCAGAAACCCAAACAACCGTGCTGCGTTGTTGAGTTGCAGCCGGCAAAGCCAGTGGAGACCTTGATGCGCGCCCTCATTCTCGTCCTGATCGTTGCCGTCCTCGCGATTATCGCAGCGGTCGCGACGGGTTTCGTGAACATCAATCAGATCCGCGGGGCCAAGGCGCCTCAATTGTCCGCCACCGCAAACGGCGTCACCGCAAAGGGCGGCCAGACGCCCGCCTTCGACGTCGAGACCGGGTCGGTGAAGGTCGGCACAGGCGATTCGAATGTGGCCGTACCCAAGCTCACGCTGGAGAAGGGGCAGAAGACCGTTCAGCTGCCCAGGATCGAGGTCCGTGCGCCCGACCGCCAGGGCAACGAAGCCGCGCATTAGCCGGCGCGACAGCTGACAGCGGCGCCGCCGCCCGCTAGCGCGACGGCATGATCCTTCGACCGAGGTCGGGGCCGGGCTTTCCCTTGCCTGAGCCAATGCGCCGCGCGCTCGCTTTGGCGGCCGAGGCTGCAGCGGACGGCGAGGTGCCGGTCGGGGCGGTGGTGACACTTAGCGATTCGATCGTGGCCGAGACCCGCAATCGGATGCGCGGTTCGCTCGACCCGACCGCCCATGCCGAGATAGAGGCGATTCGCGCCGGCGCGGCGAAGCTTGGATCCGCTCGGCTCGACCAGTGCACCTTGTGGGTCACGCTGGAGCCGTGCGCGATGTGCGCGGCGGCCATTTCCCTGGCGCGGATCAAGGCGCTGCGCTTCGCCGCCGAGGATCCCAAGGGCGGCGGGGTCGTCCATGGGCCGCGGATCTTCACGCAGCCGACGTGCCACCATCGCCCCGACGTGCTCGGCGGGATCGGCGAGGCCGAATCGGCGCAGCTCCTCCGCGCCTTCTTCGCCGAGCGGCGTTAGCGGTAGGGCACCAGCCGGATTTCGATCCGCCGGTTCGCGGCCTTCTTCATCTCATTATCGTCGACACTGTAGAGGGGAGCCGCCTCGCCCATGCCGCGCGACGCGATCCGCGCCCGGGCGACGCCGTGGCCGGCGAGATAGGACGCGACCGCCGCCGCCCGCTTGTCGGACAGCGCTTGATTGCCCTGCGAAGTGCCGGTGGTGTCGGTATGGGCGAGCACGTCGACGAAGGTCTGGTTCCGCGTCTTCACGGTGCGCGCAATCTCGAGCAAGGTCGCGTCGGTCTGCGCCTTCACCGCGGCGCTCCCGGCGTCGAAGGTAAAGGCCGCCGGGATGCGGACGACGATGCTGTTGCCGAGGTTGAGGACGTCGAGCCCGATGCCTGCTGTCTGCTGCCGCAGCTCACGGTCGAGCTCGGCCATGTAGGCCGGGACGGCGACCGGGCTGAGCGAGCGGATTTTCGCCGCTCGCATTTTCGCGGCCCGGGCGCGGTAGCCGCCGATTACGTCGCCGGACAGATAGGAAGCTCCAACCCCCAGGGGAATGAACGTCGCCGGCCGCACGACCGGCGGGGGAGCCGTTTGGCAGCCAGCGACGGCCAGAATAGAAACGCCGAGAACGAGCCCTTTCTGGGCGCGTGAAATGGTCATGATCGGTGGCTCCGGAACGCGGCTGGAAGGTCGCTGAAACCGGCGCATAGGCGCGATAGTTCCGCCTGTGAACCGAGCGGCTGCTTGTGGTCGGAGCCCGCCGCGGGTTAAGACCGCCTGGCAACCGCCCATGAGCGATCACCTGGACCCCATCCCCTGGCTCGACGTCCTTCTGCTCCTCGCCCTGATTGGTCTTAACGGCCTCTTGGCGATGGGCGAGCTGGCGATCGTCTCGTCGCGCGACGCGCGTCTCAAGGCGATGGCGAGAAGCGGCACGAGCAGCAGCGGGGCATTGTGCGCGCTCGAACTCTCCGCAGACCCCGGCCGGTTCCTCTCCACCGTCCAGAGCGGCATCACGATGATCGCGGTCTTCGCCGGCGCCTTTTCGGGCGCGACTCTCGGCGAGCCTACCGCGCAACGGGTGCAGCTGCTCGGGATCGCCGCCGATACCGCGCACACCATCGGCTTCGGCGTGGTCATCGTCCTCACCACCTTCGTTTCGCTGGTGATCGGCGAGATCGTGCCCAAGCAGCTCGCGCTGCGCTCGCCCGAGCCGATCGCCGTGGTGGTGTCGCGCCCGCTCAAGCTGCTGTCGAAGGCGATGGCGCCCTTCGTCTGGCTGCTCGACCGCTCAAGCGCCCTGATTTTCAAGCTGTTCGGCCTCGATCGCGAATCGCGCAATCACGTGACCGCGGAAGAGCTCCACCTCGTCGTCGCCGAGGCGCAGACCGCTGGCGTGCTCGAGGAGAGCGAACGAGCGATCATTTCGGGTATCGTGCGGCTCGCCGACCGGCCGGTGCGCGAGGTGATGACTCCCCGCACCGAAGTCGAATGGATCGACGTTGCCGCGACTCCCGAGGAGGTCCGTGAAGCGCTGCAGGAAATCACCCATACCCGGATCCCAGTCGCCGCCGGCTCGGTCGAGAACATCGTCGGCGTCCTGCAAAGTCGCGACGCGCTGTCCGCGCTTCTCGACGGGCGTCCCATCGATCTCCGGCAACTTTGTCGCAACGCCCCCGTCATCCCCGACTTGATGGACGCGATGGATGCGCTGGTGGTGCTGCGCAACGCCGATGTCCCGCTCGCGCTCGTCAACGACGAATATGGCCACTTCGAGGGCATCGTCACTCCAGGGAGCCTGCTTGCCGCCCTTGCCGGGACCTTCGCGCATGACGTCGAGCAAGGGGAGGAACCGCCGCTGGTCGAGCGCGACGATGGCAGCTGGCTGGTCTCGGGAGCGGCGAGCGCTGACGTGCTTTCCGACCGCCTTGGAATGAACCTGCCCACCGACCGCGATTATTCGACGGTGGCCGGATTCGCCTTGTCGGTGCTCAGGCATTTGCCCGAAACGGGCGAGAAGTTCCGCCACGACGGCTGGTCGTTCGAAATCGTCGATATGGACGGCCGCAAGATTGACAAGCTGATTGCGTTGCGGACGAAGAAGAAGCAGCCCGAAGCGCCGGCGCAGAGGGCCGGCTAAAGCTTCCCGAACTTCTGCTCGAAGCCGTCCATGTCGCCGCGGGCGAGGTAGTCGGCTTGCTCGACGATACGGTCGCGGGTGATGCGGCCGCTAAAGGGGCCGAGCAGCGGATTGAGGCGCTCGATTTCCGTGGGCGTCAGGTGCGCGACCTGCTCGAAGCGGAAGAAGCCGGCGGCATGCAGCGCCTCGGCGAATTTGGGGCCGACACCCTTCATCCGGCAGAGATCGTCGCCAGTCTCCGCGCGGCCATCGAGCGCGCCGTGGACGCGCGCCCCGAGAAGCTCGCCGGTGATGTCGCTGGTCGCGGCCGCGGCTTCGGCCGCGAGCCCGCGTCCCTCGGGCGGCCTGGCGGGCGCCATGTGCGGGCGAACCGGCGCGCTGTCGGTCAGCCGCACCCGCTGCCGCGGTCGCAGCAGCAGGAACGCCAGCACGAGCGCGACCAGAACAACGATCAGCCACCAATATTGCCGCAGTAAATCCATTCAGCTCACCAATTCCATTGTGCGTTGTGACGACGGCGAAGCTCGACCACATAGGCGAGCACCAGGCCCAGGATAAAGCCGAGAACGGCGGCGATCGCGCCTTCGACGATCAGTGGAACGCCCAGCGAGCGCGTCCAGCTGGCGCTGCTGACGCCGGCGATGCGGCTCAGAATCTTCGCGGCCTCGTCCCGCTGGAAGTCATCGCCGGGGCCCGACAGGATCAGCTGCCTGGTCAGCGGCCCGTGGTGGAGCCGCGCGGTCAGGCCCGGCGGGGCGTCATAGGCGGCGAGCACCAGGCCCGCGATCCGTTCCACGTCGGTCGAGAAGCGGCCGGCGGCGCCGAATGGCCCATGCCACAGGCCGGCGAAGAGAATAGCCGCGGCGGTTCCCGCGACAATCGCTCGGATGCGCCGGCGTTTCCATTGCGCAAGGGCGGCATCGGTCTCCGCCTGCGTCGCCTTGACGCGGACTCGCGGCGCGCGAAAAGCGACGATTCCCGCAAGCACGCCGCAAAGCAGCCCCGCGCTGATGGGCGGCCAGAAATAGGTCCACCAGGTGTTCATGCGTCCTCTCGCGCCAGCTCGCGCCAGCCGATATCGCGACGGTGGAAGCCGTCGGCGAAATCGATCTGGTCGACGGCCCGGTAGGCGCGCGCGCGGGCGTTGGCGAAGCTGTCGGCGACGGCGGTGACGGCGAGCACCCGCCCGCCTTTCGCGACCAGCCTGCCGTCGGTCACGCCGGTGCCGGCATGAAAGACGGTCACGCCCTCGACCTGCTCGGCGGCGTCGATCGCTCCGATCGTCCCGCCGCCCACGGGCGTCCCGGGATAGCCACGCGCGGCGACGATCACCGTCATCGCGTGCTTGGGCGCGAGCGCTGGCGGGTCGATGTGCGCCAGCCGGCCCGTCGCGACGGCGTGCAGCAGCTCGGCGAAATCGCCCTCGATCAGCGGCATGATCGCCTCGCACTCGGGGTCGCCGAAGCGGACATTATATTCGATGAGCTTGGGACCGTCCGCGGTGAGCATCAGCCCGGCATAAAGCACGCCGTTGAACGGCGTTCCGGCGGCGGCGAGCGCCCGCGCGGTGGGCAGAACGATCTCTTCCATGGCTTGGCTTTGCAGGTCCGGCGTTAGCACCGGGGCCGGTGCATAAGCGCCCATGC
>JBDTXI010000147.1:0-5244 GCA_040006255.1 Sphingomicrobium sp. | reverse complement strand
CCTGCATTCGGGCAAGGCGAAATACTCGTCCATCTTCAACTATCCCACCCTGACCTGGGCCGACATGGGCGCCATCGGCTGGCTGGTGGACGGCGCCGCCATCATGAACCAGGTGCCGCTTCAGAGAAGCTCCTACGGCCCCTACGCCCGCGCCATGGTGCGGGTGTGCAAGGAGGAGAGCTTCCACCAGCGCCAAGGCTACGAAATCATGATCGCCATGGCCAACGGAACGAGCGAGCAGAAGCGCATGGCGCAGGACGCGCTCGACCGCTGGTGGTGGCCGAGCCTGATGATGTTCGGCCCGCCCGACGCCGACAGCCCGAACACGGCGCAGTCGATGCGCTGGCGGATCAAGCGCGAGACCAATGACGAGCTGCGGCAGAAGTTCGTCGATATCACCGTGCCCCAGGCGGAGTTCCTCGGGCTCAAGGTGCCCGACCCCGACCTAAAATGGAACGCGGACAAGGCCGGCTATGATTTCGGGATCGTCGATTGGGAGGAATTCTACGCGGTCGTGCGCGGCGAGGGCCCGGTCGCCAAGGAGAGGATGAAGGCGCGCCGCGACGCCTGGGACAACGGCGCCTGGGTGCGCGAAGCGGCGGCGGCGCATGAAAACAAGCGCCGCGCGAGGAAGGCGGCTTGAGCAGTGACTGGCCGCTTTGGGAGGTTTTCGTCCGCAGCAAGGGCGGGCTTGCGCATCGCCACGTTGGCAGCGTTCATGCTCCTGACGCGGAGCTCGCGCTCGCCCATGCGCGGGACACGTACACGCGGCGGATGGAAGGCGTGAGCCTGTGGGTCGTCCCGTCGAAGGAGATTGTCGCGTCGGACCCTGAGCAGGCGGGCGAGCTGTTCGAGCCGGCGGAAAGCAAGATCTACCGCCACCCGACCTTCTACGACATACCCGACGAGGTGAAGCACATCTGATGGCGGCCGCTTCGCCCGTCGGTGTAAACAACCCGGATTCCGCGCGTTTCGACTATCTGCTGCGCCTCGGGGACGACGCACTGATCCTCGGGCAGCGGGTGAGCGAATGGTGCGGTCATGCGCCGGTGCTCGAGATCGACCTCAGCCTGGCCAACCTCGCGCTCGACCTGATCGGGCAGGCCAATCTGCTCCTCAATGAGGCTGGCGCAGGGGAAGACGCGGGGCGCGACGGCGACCGGCTGGCGTTCCATCGCGACGTGCTCGATTACCGCAACTGCCTGCTCGTCGAGCAGCCCAATGGCGATTTCGCCCAGACCATCGCCCGGCACCTGCTCTACACGACGTGGCGGCATCTGCTGCTCCAGCGGCTGACCCAGTCGAGCGACCGGTTCCTGGCGGAGTTCGCGCACAAGGCGGTCAAGGAGGTCGCGTATCACCGCGAGCTCGCGGCCGAGTGGACGATCCGGCTCGGCGACGGCACGGAGGAAAGCGGGCAGCGCATGGCGCAGGGCCTCGACTGGTGCTGGCGTTTCGTGCCCGAGCTGTTCGAGGTCGACGAGACCATGCAGGCGGTGATCGAGCGCGGCATCGCGCCCGATCCGCGCAGCTTCGAGGAAGACTATCGCTCCGCGATTGGCTCGGTGCTTGCCGAAGCCCGGCTCGAGACGCCGCCTGACCAGCGCCCAATCCTTGGCGGCCGCCGCGGCCACCACAGCGAGCATCTCGGGCATTTGCTGGCGCTGATGCAGTTCCTGCCGCGTACCTATCCCGACGCGAGCTGGTAATGAGCGTCCACTTTCATCCGCTGAAAGTGGCGGAAATCGTCCCCGAGACCGCCGAGGCCAATTCCATCCGCTTCGAAATTCCGCCCGGGCTGCGCGACGCCTTCGCGTTCAAGGCGGGCCAGCATCTGACGCTGCGGGCGACGATCGACGGCGAGGAGGTGCGCCGCAACTACTCGCTGTGCACCGCACCGGCCGAGCATGACTGGATGGTCACCGTGAAGCGCATCGGCGGTGGCTTGTTCTCCAACTGGATCGCCGACCGGCTCAAGGCCGGGGACACGCTCCAGGTCATGGAGCCGCACGGCAGCTTCACCACCGATTTCGACGCCGGGAAGGCGCGGCGCCTTGTCGGCATCGCCGGCGGGTCCGGGATCACGCCGGTCGTGTCGCTGATCAAGACCCTCCTTCGCGAAGAGCCCGGGAGCCGTTTCACCTTGCTCTACGGCAACCGCGACAGCAGTTCGGTCATCTTCCTTGAGACGCTGGCGGGGTTGAAGGACAAGTATCTCGACCGCTTCGAAATCTATCATTTCCTCGACCAGGAAGAGCAGGACATCGAGCTGTTCAACGGAATGCTAGACCGAGCGCGCTGCGACGAGGCGATCGGGCGTCTGGTGCCGGACGCGCGAGAGGTGGACGGCTGGTTCATCTGCGGGCCCGGACCGATGATGGATGCCGCGGAGGGCGCGCTGCTCGACCGCAATATCCCCAAGGAACGAATCCATGTCGAGCGCTTCACCGCCGAGGCGCCGCCGGGCGCGGTGACTCGCGAAATCGCCGCGCTCCAGACGAAAGCCGAAGGCGTCACCGTATCGGTTACGCTCGACGGCCGCACCCGGCGGGTGCCCTTCAAGTCCGGCAACATCCTCGACAGCGCGCGTGCTGCCGGGCTTCCCGCCCCGTTCGCCTGCAAGGCGGGCGTGTGCGCGACCTGCCGGGCGAAAGTGATGAAGGGCAAGGTCGAGATGGCGGCCCGCTACGGCCTCACCGACGAAGAGGTCGCGGACGGCTATGTGCTGACCTGCCAGTCGGTGCCGCTGGGCGACGGCGTCGCGGTGGATTACGACGCGTAACTTAGCTAATCGCGAACTCATGCTGACCCAGACGCACACCAAGGCGCAAAATCCCTCAAGAGGGGCGGGGCTTGCCGATCTCTCACCCGTTGCCGAGGATTCGCTGATCGCGCTCATCGGCATGGTCAACGCCGATCCAAGGCCGGACAAGATCGACGTCGGGGTCGGCGTCTTCCGCGATGCCGCGGGCCGGACGCCGGTGCTCAAGGTGATCAAGCAGGCCGAGGCGATCCTGCAGGCGACTCAGGAGAGCAAGGGCTATCTGGGAAGC
This sequence comes from Sphingomicrobium sp., assembly GCA_040006255.1. GTDB lineage: Bacteria > Pseudomonadota > Alphaproteobacteria > Sphingomonadales > Sphingomonadaceae > Sphingomicrobium. The sequence continues at coordinate 2,191 of JBDTXI010000147.1, read as the reverse complement.
GCGGGGGACAAGCGCTTCGCCGAGCTGATTCGGCCGGTTCTGCTCGGCGAACATGCCGCCGACGAACGCATTGCGGGATTTCAAACCCCGGGCGGATGCGGCGCGTTGCGGCTTGCGTTCGAGCTGATCATGACGGCGAACCCCAACGCGCGCGTTTTCCTTGGCACGCCGAGCTGGCCCAACCATGCGCCGATCGTTCGCGCGGTCGGACTCGAATGCGTCGAATATCCTTATTACGAGCGCGGGCAGGCGACGATCCGGTTCGAGGATATGATCGCGACGCTGTCGAGTGGGGAACAAGGCGACGTCGCGTTGCTTCACGGTTGCTGCCACAATCCGACGGGGGCCGACCTCAGCGACGAGCAATGGCGCGAGGTTACGCGCGTGGTCGTCGACCGCGCGCTCATCCCCCTGGTCGACATCGCCTACCAGGGTTTCGGGCGCGGGCTCGACGAAGACTCGCGCGGGCTGCGCGGAATCCTTGCCGCTTGCGACGAAGTCATCGTTGCGCAGAGCTGCGACAAGAATTTCTCGGTCTACCGCGACCGGGTCGGTTCGCTGTTCGTCAAGACGGGCTCGGTGGAGGCGTCCGCTCGGGCGATGGGGCATTTGTTCCAGCGCTCGCGGGAGATGTGGTCGATGCCGCCGGATCATGGCGCTGCGGCGGTGCATATCGTCCTCGAGGACCCGCAGCTTCGCGCCGACTGGCTGGTCGAGCTCACCGCGATGCGCGACCGCATCAATTCGGTGCGCCAGCGGATCGCCGCGACCGACCCGCGCCTCGCCTTCATCGGCGGGCAGTACGGCATGTTCTCGATGCTTCCGCTGTCGCGCGAGCAGGTGCTGGAGCTGCGCGAGAAGCACTCAATCTACATGGCCGAGAGCGGCCGCTTCAATGTCGTCGGCATGGGCGACAAGCAAATCGATCGATTTATTGCCTCCGTGGTCGAGGCGCTGGACGCCTAACCATGGCTGACCGCGACCCGGGCCGTGTTTCCGCCGAGGTGGACTGGCGCGAGGCCGCGAGGCTGGTTTTGACGAGCCGCGAAATGGATCGGATCGAGGAGGAGGAGCTCGTCCCGGCAAAGAAGATCCTCTATCAATTCTCGGCGCGCGGGCATGACATGGCCCAGGTTTTGCTCGGGCTTAAGCTCAAGGACGGCGACGGCGTATTCGGCTATTACCGGTCGCGGCCGCTGTTGCTCGCGCTCGGAGTGCCGCTGGCCGACGCGCTCGGCTCGGGAATGGGCCTGGCCAGCGGTTATTCCGATGGGCGCGATATCGGGGTCGTCTTCAACTATCCCAATCCCGGCGGCGCGCACGCGCTTCCGATGTGCGGCGGGGTGGGCGCGCAATATACGCCCGCCGCGGGCTGGGCGCAGGCGATCGCCTATAAACAGAAGGCGCTGAAGGAAGGCCCGTCCGACTCGATCTCGCTGGTGCTGGGCGGCGACGCGAGCTGCGCGACGGGCGGATTTTGGGCCGCATTAACCATTGCTACAACGCAAGCGTTGCCGTTGGTGATATACATCGAGGACAATGGCTACGGCATCTCGGTTCCGTCGGAATATCAGACACCTGGCAAGGACATCGCAGCGAATCTCGCAAGCTTCGGTGGGCTGACGACTTTCGATGGCGATGGCACCGACCCGATCGAGGCGGCGAAGCTGATCGAGGCTGCGGTCAGCTATGTTCGCCAGAATCGCACGCCGGCCTTGCTGCGGCTCATCGTGCCGCGCCTCGAAGGCCACAGCTTTCAGGACACACAAACCTATAAATCCAAAGAGCTCATCGAGGCCGAGTGGGCGCGCGACCCGTTGCCAAGGCTGAAGGCGCATTGCGCGCGGATGCAGATCGGCGACGCGACATGGTGTGACCTCGAACGCGAGGCCGCGTGGCAGGTTGAGGCCGCGCGGGCGGAGGCGGAAGCGCGCGGAGTTTCCTCGCCCGACCGCGTGACCGAACATGTATTTTACGAAGGCGAGCTGCAGCAGGTCGGGGGGCTGTGGAACAGCGGCTATGCACCGCCGGACGCCACGGATGAGCCTGCCGGCAGCGGTCAGCGGATCAATATGGTCACCGCCATCCGCCGGGTGCTCGGCCAGGAGCTCGAGAGCAACCCGCGCGTGTTGGTGTTCGGCGAAGACGTTGGGCCCAAGGGCGGGGTCCATGCGGTGACCCTCGGGCTGCA
>JBDTXI010000146.1:0-27190 GCA_040006255.1 Sphingomicrobium sp. | reverse complement strand
TCGTCACCGACGAGATTCACCGCGCCGCCGACGCCGCCGGCAGCGGCAAGGCTCCGCAAGCCCTGGTCGACGTTTCCGCCATTCGCGAGCGGCTGCTGCAATTCGGCTGGGTCAAGGACGCGCGGGTCTCGCGCCGCCTGCCCGACACGCTCGTCATCGACATTGTCGAGCGGCGGCCAGCGGCGATGTGGCAAGGCGAAGGGCGGCTCGCGCTGATCGATTCGGAAGGCGTGGTTCTCGATCGCGTCCCGGTCGACAAGATGCCCGATCTGCCGCTGCTCATCGGCCCCGGCGCCAACAGCGAAGAACAGCCGCTCGAACGCCTCATCGCGTCCGTGCCGACACTCGAGCCGCAGCTTGCGTCGGCCACCTGGGTCGGCGGGCGCCGCTGGGACCTCAATCTCCAGACGGGCGAGACTCTCGCGCTCCCCGAGGGCGAGGAGGCGGCGCGTTCGGCGCTGGTCAAATTCGCCCGCCTCGACAAATCGTCGGGGCTGATCGGGCGCGGGATCATCCGCTTCGATCTGCGCGTTCCGGGGAAGATGATCGTGCGCCTTCCCCGCGCTCCCGGCGAGCCGATTATCCCGGTGCCGCAAGCGCAGCAGGGATAGGCACGAGACGTGGCCGCTCCCGCCGAACAGCAACTGGTCGCCGTGCTCGACATCGGCTCGTCGAAGGTCAGCGCGATGATCGCGCGGCCCGGTAACGACGGGCGGCTGACCGTGCTCGGCACCGGCCAGCGCGAAAGCCGCGGAGTGAAGCGCGGCTACATCACCGACATGGCGGCGAGCGAGTTCGCCGTGCGCGAGGCGGTCGAGCTCGCCGAGCGCATGTCGGGCCTCACCGTCGAGGAGGTGTGGGCGAGCTATGGCGCGGGCGGCCTGGTCAGCGACCTCGCCAATGTCGAGGTCGAGCTCGGCGGCCATCCGGTCGAGCAGGCCGACATCGAGGAGCTGCTGAACGCGGGCAAGAACGCCATCGACCAAAATGGGCAGGTCGTTCTTCACGCCCACCCGGCGCTGTACACGATCGACCGCGCGCAGGGCGTCCAGCAGCCGATCGGGCTCTTCGCCAACCGGCTTGGCGTCGACATCCACGTGATCGCGGCGGACCCGTCGCCCTTGCGCAACATCGACACCGTGATCCGCTCCGCCCACCTCGGCGTGAAGGCGATCGTCGCTTCCCCGATCGCGGCGGCACTCGCTTGCCTCAACGAAGAGGAGCGCGACCTCGGAGTCGCCCTGGTCGAACTCGGCGCGGACGTCACCAACGTGTCGGTGCATGCCGGCGGGATGCTCGTCGGCCTGCGCTCGATACCGCTGGGCGCGCACGACATCACCAACGATATCGCCTGCGCCTTCGCCGTCCAGCGGCGCGACGCCGAACGGCTCAAATGTTTCTATGGCTCGGCGATGACCAGCCCGCGCGACAATCACGAGATGATCGAGGCGACCCAGATCGGCGCCGAACTTGGCGCGGAGCCGATGAAGATCACCCGGGCGCAGCTGATGATGGTCATCCGCCAGCGCATCGAGGAACTCACCGGCGAGGTCGACTCGGCCTTGAAAGGCCTCGGCTTTACCGGACCGGTCGGGCGTCAGGTCGTGCTTACCGGCGGCGGCGCCGAGCTCAAGAACATCGCCGATTACATGCAGGGCGTGCTCGGCCGCGCAGTCCGCGTTGGGCGCCCCAAGCAGATCATCGGCCTCCCCGATGCGCACAGCGGCCCGGCATTCTCGACGCTCGTCGGCCTCGCTCTGCTCGCGGGCTCCGGGAGCGGCGACATCCGCGACATCGCGCTCGCGCCGATCGCCCAGCGCAAGGCCGCCGGCGGCGTGATGGGGCGCCTGATCTCGGCAATGAAGGGCGGGTTCTAGGGCGGGTTCTAGCGCGCGAAAGCGCGTGCTACCGTCCCGCGAAATGGGCCAGGCGGGGGCGGGCGGGGATGGCGACAGCGACAATGGCACAAACCCGCCGTACCGGGTCGGTGCTGGTCTTCCTCCTCGGCGCGGCGATCTTCTTCAATTACGTCGATCGCGGGGCGCTTCCCGTCGCCGCTCCCCTGCTCAAGGGCGAGCTCAATCTTTCCAACGAAGCTTATGGCTGGGCCGTCTCGGCCTTCTTCTGGATCTACGCGCCGGTGCAGCTGTTCGCCGGTTGGCTGTGCGACCGCTTCTCGGTTTACAAACTGCTCGCGCTCGGCATCACATTGTGGGCGGCAAGCACGCTGCTGATGGGCTTCGTCGGCGGATTTGCTTCGTTGATGGTGCTCCGGGTCATGCTCGGGATCGGCGAGAGCCTGGCCTTTCCCGGAAGCTCCAAGATCATCGCCCGGCATGTCCCGCCGGAGCGGCGCGGCGTCGCCAATGCGTCGCTGGCGATGGGCATCGCGCTGGGGCCCGCCGTCGGCACCCTCGCCGGTGGCCTCATCGTCGCGAACTGGGGTTGGCGGCCGATGTTTTTCGTGTTCGGCGCGGCGACTCTTCTGTGGCTGGTTCCGTGGCGGCAGACCGTGCGCACGCTTTCGACCAGCGGCAATGCTGATGACGGGCCGCGCGTTGCCGCTTCCGCGCTACTGTCGAAATGGCCGTTGTGGTCGATGTCGATCGTCCATTGTCTCGGGAATTACTGCTTCTATTTCCTGCTCGCCTGGCTGCCTTTGTTCCTGACCAAGTCGCGCGGTTTCTCGATCACGGAAATGACGCTGCTCGCCTCGCTCGGCTATGGGGTCCAAGGCGCGTGTGCACTGGCCTATGGGCACTTTTCCGACTGGTGGACCCGCTCCGGCCGCTCGGAGGCGGCGTGCCGCCGGGGGATGATGGTGGTCAGCCAGAGCCTTGCCGCGGGCGCAATCCTCGGGCTCGCCTTCGCACACTCCGCTGTGATGATCGCGCTGCTGCTCTGCCTCGCCGGAGCAGCTTCGGCGTCCCTGTCCATGAACCTTTATGCGATCGCCCAGATGTTCGCCGGGCCGCGCGCGGCGGGCACCTGGGTCGGGTTCCAGAACGCCTTCGGCAATGCGTCGGGAATCTTCGGGCCGATCGTGACCGGGATCATCGTCGACCGGTGGGGCTATGCGAACGCATTCTGCCTCACCGCCGCAATCGCCGCTCTGGGCGCGCTGTGGTGGGCGTTCGGAGTGCCCCGCATCGAGCAGGTCCAGCTGGATTGAGGGCGGCCGCCTGCGGACGCGCCTTTTGAGTGGCGTTGCCTAATGCCCGCAGCTCAGCCCCGGGGTTAGTTCCACCAGGACGACGTCGTTGCTCCGCATCCGGAGCGTCAGATCGAACGCGCGATTCGCACCGACGGTAACCGGCCGCAGCACCTCCGGCTTGTCCCGCGTGACCGCCTGCAATCGGGCGAGCTGCCGTGTCGTCCATTCCTTGGGTGAACCCATTTCGAGATAGGCCGTGTGGGCGTCGTTGGCGCGGAACCCGGTCCTGCGCACGCCCAGGCAGTAACCGCCGCGCGCGAGCCCCGCGAAGCGCAGCCTTGTGCCGGCAACGGGCGTCGCGGGGAAGACATTGGTGTAGAACGGCCGGTTGCTGATCTTCTGGTCGGGCAGCACCCAGCGCCAGACGATTGCGGTCGCGTTGCGCCCATCGGTCGATGCCCAGCTCTCCGCGTCGGCCGTCGGGACTTCGCGGCCCTTCAGCGCATGGAGATATTTGTACGCGAACCAGGCCGGCTTGCGGATGCCCTCCCGGTTCATGAGTCCGAAGCCGCCGTGGAATGGCGTGGGCGGCGGTCCCGATTCGTAGAAGATGTCCGAATAGGTCCAATAGCTCATGCCCTGGAGCAGGCCCTGGCTGCGCTTCAGCTTCGAAAGGATATAGGCCGCGCTGACATAGTTGTCGTGGACCGGGTCGCGCGGCGTGTAGCTCGTGCTCCACTCGGTGAAGTAGAGCGGCAGCCCCGGGAACTTAGACGCCGAAATCTGCTCCCTCACCCGCTGCACGTCGCCAACGATCGCATCCGGGCTCGGCGACAGCTTGGTGTCTTCTTTCCCCTCCTGGTCGAGGAAGCCGCCATCGACTCCGTACGTATGGGTGGTGACGAAATCGACGGGCACGTTCTTCGACGCCGCAAAGTCGAGGAACTCGGGCACCCACGCGGCCCCCGCCGTGGACGGCCCGCCGACACGAAGCTCGGGATCGACCGCCTTGATCGTCCGCGCCGTGCTTTCGTAGAGATCGAAATAAGCTGCCTTGTCCGCTTTCTCCCAGAAGCCGTCGAGGTTCGGCTCGTTCCACACCTCGAAGAACCAGCTGCGGACCTCCTGTGCTCCGTATCGCTGGCGAAGGTGCCGGACGAAGGCATCGACCAGCGCGCGCCACTGCTCCGGCCGGGGATGCGACGTGTTGCCGTTCCACCAGAAGATCTTGTTGTCGGACGTCTTGAGCGCCTGCGGCGTGAAGCCGAGCTCGACGAACGGCTTGATGCCCTTGGCCAGCAACTGGTCGTAGAGCCTGTCGATTCCGGTCCAGTCGTAGGTGATGCGCCCGCCGGCGTCCTTCTTCACCGTGCCGAGATCGTCGTGGAAGATCGCGTGAAAGCGGATGTAGCGAAAGCCGAGCTCGTCGACCGCGGCCTTGAGCTGCGCCTGGCTGTCCGGGCGGGCGAGAGTGCCGGGATAATCCGAGCCGATGGACAGGTCGAAGAAGCGATCGACCGGCGCGCCTGCCCTGGACAGGTCGACCACGATGCGGCGCGCGGCGGGCGTTCCCGCCGCCGACGCCGATTTGCTGGCGACCACTAAAGCCACGCATGCGAAAGCGCAGCGGAACGCCGATGATAGCGGTAACATGCGGCCTAGCTGCCACAACCCGCCGCGCGGCAACAGTCCGGGGCAGGCCCGAAGACTGTCCCACGGTGGACCAAAGCTGGAACAACCTGTGGATAAGTGAGCCTTTCGAGCGACACTTCTCCCCACTTTTTTCGCCAGCGTTAATATTTTCGCTTGGCTTGCGACTCGGGATGATTCAAAGATTCACCATGAAGGCTCAATGCGTTGTCGCTTTGGGGGGAGTTTGAATCATGAGCATCGATTTCATCCGGCCGGAGGTTGATGAACTGAGGCCGCGGATTAGCGTCATCGGAGTTGGCGGCGCTGGGGGCAACGCCATCGCCAACATGATGCGGGCGGACGTCCAGGGCGTCGATTTCGTCGTCGCCAACACCGACGCGCAGGCGCTCAACGCCTCGCTCGCCGACCGGCGTATCCAGCTCGGGCTCAAGATCACGCAAGGCCTCGGCGCGGGTTCGCGGCCGGAGATTGGCCGGGCCGCCGCCGAAGAGACGCTCGACGAGATCATCGCTTCGCTCGAGGGCGCCCACATGTGCTTCATCGCCGCCGGCATGGGTGGCGGCACCGGCACCGGCGCCGCTCCGGTCATCGCCAAGGCCGCGCGCGACAAGGGCATCCTCACCGTCGGCGTGTGCACCAAGCCGTTCGCGTTCGAAGGCTCGCGCCGCGCCCGCTCGGCCGAAGCCGGTCTGTCGGAGCTGCAGCAGCACGTCGACACGCTGATCGTCATTCCCAACCAGAACCTGTTCCGCCTCGCCAATTCGGAAACGACCTTCAAGGAAGCGTTCGAAATGGCCGACGAGGTGCTCCAGCAGGGCGTCCGCGGGATCACCGACCTGATGGTCATGCCCGGCCTCATCAACCTCGACTTCGCCGACGTTCGCTCGGTGATGAGCGAGATGGGCAAGGCGATGATGGGCACCGGCGAGGCCGACGGCGACAACCGCGCGATCGAGGCCGCCGAAAAGGCGATCTCCAACCCGCTGCTCGACGGCGTCAGCATGAAGGGCGCCAAGGGCGTGATCATCTCGATCACCGGCGGCGAGGACATGCGCCTGATGGAGGTCGATGAGGCGGCGAGCCACATCAAGGAACTGGTCGACCCCGACGCCAACATCATCTGGGGTTCGGCCTTCAACAACGACCTTGGCGGCAAGATCCGCGTTTCGGTCGTCGCGACAGGCATCGAGGCCGAAGTGGGCATTCAGCCACAGCCGGCCAAGGTGTTCAGCTTCCCGACCCGCGCGACCGCTTCCGCGCCGGCTGCGCCCGCTCGCGAAGCGATGGATATTGCGGGCGAAGACGACATGGCTGGCGAGAAGGAGCTGACCGACGATGCCGAGGGCGAGGAGCTTCTCCTCGGCGCTGACGATATCCTGACCAGCCCGGTCGGTGCTCCGCCATTCGCTCCGCCGGAAGACGAAGACGCAACGCAGGCACCGGCCGCGACCGGCGGCGGCACCCTGTTCGAGCGCATGTCGAACATCGCGCGCGGCGCGCCCAAGGCGCAGATCGACGAGGACGGCGAAGCTGACAACCGCCGCGACCCGATCGACATCCCGCGCTTCCTCAACCGCCAGAACAACCAGTAAGCCAGTCACGCGTAGCGAGAGGGACGGTCCTTTCGGGGACCGTCCCTTTTTCTTGGCAAATGCGGGTTTGACAAACAACGGGGCGAAATATGGGAAACGAACACGACCGATAATGCGCGGAAAATTAGGCGAACGTTGCGCCAATGGCACCGACGAATATGTGGGATAGGAGACAACGGACGAGTAGCCGCAGTCGACCTCAGTGCTAAGCGTTTGCGGCCGCGCAACAGGCGAATTGTACCCCTGGGTCCCGGTCCGGACTTCGATAGGTCAGTAGCGTCAGGTCGCGTCCCTGGAGAAAAAGGTCACCAGAGCCGAGTTTCGGCCACCCACGTCCGATCGTGGGCGTAGCAGCAGCGCTTTGCGTAAACGGTCGCCAGCACCACGTGTATCAACGTCGCCGCTAGAGACCCCGCACTGCAGGCAGCCTCCGCCTCTGCGCGTACCCGGCGCCTCAGATACTCTATGTCTCGTTCCGCGCGGTCGGTGATCTCCGTCCCAGTCTCGTTGTACATGTCACCGAGCTCCTCGTTGGCTTCGATGGCAGTTACGTCTCGGCCAAGGGCGCAGATGCAAGATCCTTAATCAAGCACCGAAGTGTTCGTGGATCAGCGACTATTTTCAGCCTTGTTTAGAAGGCGCTCGCGTTGGCTCAGACCTTTCCTTTGCAGCGCTGGAGAGTGAGGATGAGGCGAGGGCCGCCCAAGGTCAGCGGCCCTCGCGTGTCCCCTAGAATGCCGGCTCAGCCTCCCGTGCCGTCATGGGCACGTCCGCCGAAACAGTATCCGCGGCAAGGAACGCGACCAGGTCGTCAGACAGCCGATCCTTGTCAGTCGCGAAGAGCCCGTGCGCGCTGCCTTCGTATTCGATCAGCTTCGCGCCTTGCACCTTCTCAGCCATCACGCGGCCCGTGGCATCGATCGGCACTGTCTTGTCAGCCGTGCCGTGAACAATCAGCAGCGGCACGCCGCCGAAGCTGGCAATGTCGGGGCGGAAGTCCGTGGTTGCGAACGCCTGGGCGGCAGCAAGCGTCGGCCGGAGGCCCGCCATCATCGTTTGACGCCAGGCGTTCATCTCGACCTCGTTGCTCACCGGCTGGCTAATGAAGCCGGTGCCGAAGAAGTCGTGGAAGAAGCCCTTGAAAAAGTGCTCGCGGTCCTTCTTCATGCCCGCTGTCATCTCGTCAAATGTCTCCTGCGGTACACCGTTGGGGTTGTCGTCCGTCTGCAGCATGTAAGGGACCACCGAGCTGATCAGCACCGCTTTGCTGACGCGTTCCTTGCCATATTTGGTGAGGAACCGGGCAACTTCGCCACCACCCATCGAAAACCCGACGAGCGCAACCGGCTGACTGACCCCGGCGTCTTCCAACACTGATGCAACGTCACCCGCATATGTGTCGTAATCGTGACCGTCCCACGGCTGGTCGGAGCGTCCGAAGCCTCGGCGGTCTGGCATGATGCAGCGCTTGCCGGCTTCGACCAGGCGAAGGGCTGCGTCGTCAAAAGTGTCTGCTGTGAGAGGCCAACCGTGGAGAAGCACCACGGGATCACCACGACCCCAATCCTTGTAATATAATTTCGTGCCGTCTTTCGCTTTGGCATATGGCATGTTCGGAACTCCTGCTGATCCCCATGCACCAACAAACAGCCCACCTGCATCGTTGCTTCGCCCCACCTATGCTTTCGCCCGTAGCGTCCGCTTTCCCCTGCGGCCATTAGCCTGTCCGGCGGTTCAATGTTGACGAGGGCTCTGACGCGGCTGGCGCGGCTTAAAGTATCCCGGTCGCCCTGCGGCGGCGAATCCTTCGTTAACGCCCCCCGAAACCGCCGATTCGCCCGCCTCACCCCTTCACGCGCACGGCTCACCGTAAAGCCTCTAGGCAGAAAGCTTCCGGCAAGATTCTCTGCGCCAGTGGGAGGATCGATGCGGGGATTGGCGGGAATACGACTCATTGGCGCGCTGTGCCCGGGCGCAGCGGCGATCGCGGCTGCCCCGGCGGCGGCGCAGGGCAGCTACTCGCCTTATGCCGAAACCCCGTCGACGGCGCTGGCGCGCTACGTGCGCACGCTGGCTTCCGACCCGAAGGACTTCCAGGCGCTGATCGGCGCCGGCCGCGCCACGCTCGAGCTTGGCGACGCCCAGGCCGCGGGCGGCTTTTTCGCACGCGCCGATGACATCAACCCGCGCAGCCCGTTGCCGCAGGCCGGCATGGGCGCGGTCTCGGTGGCCAACGGCAATGCTTTGGCCGCGCTGCCCTATTTCAAGCGCGCGCAACAGCTCGGCGCGTCGCTCGCCACGATCGGTTGCGATCGCGGACTCGCCTTCGACCTGCTCGGCCGCCAGGCGGAAGCGCAGGCCGACTACCGCACGGCGCTGAGCAGTCCCGACGCGGACGAGGCGCGCCGCCGCCTTGCGCTCAGCATCGCCATCAGCGGCGACAAGAATGGCGCGCTGGCCGCGCTCGCTCCGCTGACCGCGCAAAAAGACGTTGCGGCGGGCCGCACCCGCGCATTCGTGCTCGCCCTGAGCGGCGATGCCAATGGCGCGATGGCAGCAGCCGACTCGGCGATGCCGGGCGGCTGGGCGCGCGTGGCGCCCTTCCTGCAGCGCCTGGCGACGCTCAAGCCGGCGCAGAAGGCGGCCGCCGTCAACCTCGGCATATTCCCCGATTCAAACGACACCGCGTTCGCGTATTCGGCGCCCGCCCAGAATTTCCCGGCGCCGTCCTCCACCACCGCGAGCGTGACCACCGATCGCCTCGCCGCGGTCGACGAGCTCCTCCGCCAGCCTGCGCCGCAGCCACTGCCGAGCTGGCAGGCAACCCCCAAGCCGACGCATGTCGCTTACTCGGCTCCGGTGACCCGGCAGCAGCTGCAGCCCGCGCGCGCGGGCCAATTCCCGGCACAGAAGATCTGGCTGCAGCTGGCGAGCGGTTCCGACGCCACCGCGATGCCGAGCCAGTTCGAGCGCATCCGCGCGAAGGACCGCGAGCTTTTCCAGGGAATCACCGGTTATGTGGCGAAGGGCGCCGACCGGGCGCGGCTCGTCATCGGTCCGTTCCGCAGCGCGACTGACGCGGACACCTTCGCGGCGGACCTCGACACGATGAACGTCAACGCGTTCAAGTGGAGCAATTCCCCAACCGACCAGATTGTGCCACTCGCCACGGAATGAAGCTTCCCGAGGAGCTTGCGGCGCACCCGTCGCGCTCGCGCGGCCGCCTGCACGCTGAAACCGACTCCGCTCCGCGCGGGCCGCGCGACATCTTTCAGCGCGACCGCGACCGCATCATCCACTCGGTCGCCTTTCGCCGGCTGCGCCACAAGACCCAGGTCTTCGTCGCCCCCGACGGCGACCATTTCCGCGTCCGCCTGACCCACAGCATCGAAGTCGCGCAGATCGGCCGCACCATCGCCCGCGCGCTCGGCCTCAACGAGGATCTGACCGAGGCGTTGTGCCTCGCCCACGATCTCGGACATCCGCCCTTCGGCCACGGCGGCGAGCATGCGCTCGATGCCGCGCTCGCCGATGCCGGCGGGTTCGACCACAATGCCCACACCATTCACATCGTCACCCGGCTCGAAACGCCCTACCCGGATTTCGACGGGCTCAACTTGAGCTGGGAGGCCCTCGAGGGTCTCGCCAAGCACAACGGCCCGGTCGGCCAGAAAGATTCAAAAACACCCACCTGGGCGATGACCGAGGCGAACGCCGAATGGGACCTCGAGCTCGCCACCTGGCCGGGCCTCGAAGCGCAGGTCGCGGCGATCGCCGACGACATCGCGTACGACAATCACGACATCGACGACGGCCTTCGCTCCGGGCTGCTCGACCTCGACGACCTGATCACGCTGCCGCTGGTCGAGCGCCATTGGGCGGCAATCGACCGGCGGCATCCCGGCCTGTCCGTCGAGAAGCGCCAGCGCGCTTTGGTCCGCGACATGATCGGCGCGATGGTCGAGGATGTCCTCGCCGAAACCCGGCGCCGCATCGGCGCGGAGGGCGTCGAGACCATCGCCGGCGTCCGCGCCGCGGGTCGCGGCCTCGCCGGCTTTTCGGACGCGCTCGCGGCGGAGGAGCGCGAGCTCAAGCGCTTCCTCTACGACCGCCTCTACGACGCGCCCGAGCTCAAGGCAGTGCGCGAGGAGGCGGAGCGGGTCGTCGCCAACCTCGCCGCCGCCTACCGCGCCGATCCCGCCTTGCTTCCCGAGCCGTGGCGACACGGCGGCGACCGCACCGCGCAGGTCCGCACCGTCGGCGACTTCATTGCCGGCATGACCGACCGGTTCGCGATTGCCCGGCACGAGGAGCTGGTGGGGCCGGTCCAGCTACCGGCGGACCGCTTCTAAGCGCGCGAAGGGATGCCAAAAGAGTAGTCGTCTAGTCCCAGGAATTGCGACTAGCGACACCGTCAGAAGTGCGGGGAAAAGCGGCGCGCTTGACACCTGTTAACATTTCGTTAACCAAGCTGGTCCGCCATTCATCACGCTCAAGGGTCGAGATGTGTCGCAATGGTTCGGACCACGTTAAACAGGGGGCTGTTATGCGGAAACTCTATCTATCGACCTTGGCGGTCTCGGCGATCGTGCTTGGCGCCACTGCGGCGAATGCGACATTCACCGGCGCCACGGTTAATTACCAATACTACTCACCTACCCAAACCTCACCCTACTCCGGCGCATCCAATGGGGATTATGTCGTTGGACCTGGCGTGGAAATCAGCGACGTAGCCGCGGGTCACGCTACGATGGATATCTCAGACGCCAACATCTACATCGATTTTCTAGATGGGCCAGACACATGGACGGCGAATGCCTTCAATGGGTGGATTCTGAGCGATACGACAAACAATCTCGCCGCAATTTTGGGCGTCACGATTGATCCCGCGACCAACATGGCGGGTTTTTCATTGTCGAACGTCTCGTTCGACGGCAATTCGATAAGTGTAAACTGGGCGGGCCTCAGCTTCGACGCAAACACAGTCGTGTCGCTGAACGTCGTATTTGCTGATTCAGGGGTTCCGGAACCCTCCACCTGGGCGATGATGTTGCTCGGGTTCGGCGCAATCGGCGTAGCGCTGCGGAGCAGGCGGCGGAAGGTTCTGGCGACTGCCTGAACCCCGGACTCATCGCAAACCGTGAAACTGCCGTCGCACCAGGTGCGGCGGCATTTTCTTGTTTAACGCGGCGCAACTGGCCGGCGTTCTTGTTCAAAGACTAACGTGCCTAATTGCGCGAACTTTCCGCGATGGGTCGAAAAGCCAAACATCCACCGCCACGCGTGACCTGCCGTCGATGCTGCGCTAAAGCGCCGGCTTTCCTTCCTTCGTGGACCGAAATTGAGCATCTACGCCCAATATGCCGCGCTTCTCGACGGAGTGCTCGACGACCTCGTTGCCGGGGGCGCGCTTCCCGCCGGCCTCGATCGCAAGAACGTGACGGTCGAGCCGCCGCGCGATCCCGCGCATGGCGATCTCGCGACCAACGCGGCGATGGTGCTGGCCAAGGGCGCGGGGACCAACCCGCGCGCGCTCGCCGAGGCGATCAAGCCCAAGCTCGAAGCGCTTCCGCCGGTCACCGCGGTCGAGATCGCGGGGCCCGGCTTCATCAACCTGCGGCTCAACCCCGACGCGTGGCGCGACGAGCTCGTCGCCATCCTTCGCGACGGGGATAATTACGGCCTCTCCACGGCCGGCCGCAACGAACGGGTGAACGTCGAATATGTGTCGGCCAACCCGACCGGGCCGCTGCACATGGGCCATTGCCGCGGGGCGGTCGTCGGCGACAGCCTGGCGCGGGTGCTCGAGTCGGCCGGTTTCCGCGTCACCAAGGAATATTATGTCAACGACGCGGGCGGCCAGGTCGATACGCTCGCCCGCTCGGTGCACCTGCGTTATCGTGAGGCCCTCGGCGAGGACATCGGCGAGATCCCCGAGGGCATGTACCCGGGGGATTATCTGAAGCCCGTCGGAGTGCTCCTCGCCGCACGGCACGGCGCTCAATATGCGGCGGCGGACGAGGGCGAATGGCTGCCGCTGTTCCGCGACTCGGCGATCAACGCGATGCTCGACCTCATCCGCCACGATCTCGCGCTGCTCGGCATCCACCACGACAGGTTCGCGTCGGAAGGCGAGTTGCAGCGCAGCGGCGCCGTGACCGGGGCGATGGACGTGCTGCGCGGCAAGGGCCTCGTCTACGAGGGCGTGCTCGAGCGGCCCAAGAGCCTCGATCCCGACGACGAGTGGGAGCCGGTCGAGCTGACCCTGTTCCGCGCCAGCCAGTTCGGCGACGACCAGGACCGGCCGATGAAGAAGTCGGACGGCAGCTGGACCTACTTCGGTTCCGACGCGGCTTACCATTGGCAAAAGGCGCAAGGTGCGGACCACCTCGTCGACATCTGGGGCGCTGACCATTCGGGCACGGTCAAGCGCGTCCAGGCGGCGGTGAAGGCGCTGACCGACGGCCGCGTCGATCTCGACGTCAAGCTGGTGCAGATGGTGCGCCTTTTCCGCGCCGGCGAGCCGGTCAAGATGTCCAAGCGGGCAGGGGACTTCGTCACGCTGGCCGACGTCGTCAACGAGGTCGGCAAGGACGTGGTGCGCTTCATGATGCTCACCCGCCGCGCCGACGCGCCGCTCGACTTCGATTTCATGAAGGTGGTCGAAGCGTCGAAGGACAATCCCGTCTTCTACGTCCAGTACGCCCACGCGCGGATCAGCTCGCTCAAGCGCAAGTCGGGCGAGGCGGGGGTCGATCTCTCCGCTCCCGCCGACCTCGCGCTGCTCGACGAAGAGGAGCTGGCGCTGGTCAAACGAGCGGCGCAATATCCGCGCGTGATCGAAAGCGCGGCGATGGCGCACGAGCCGCATCGGATCGCCTTTTTCCTGTCCGATCTGGCGGCGGAGTTCCACGCCTTGTGGAATCGCGGCAACGACGATCCCACGCGCCGCTTTCTCGTTGAAAATAATCCACAACTTTCTCGCGCGCGGCTGGAACTGGCGCTCGGCATCGGGCAGATCATTAGGAGCGGTCTGGGGCTGATGGGCGTTGCAGCGACCGAGGAGATGCGTTGACCATAAGCGATAGCCACGCGGCGGCGGGCATGGACCGGCTCCCATGGCTCGCCGACGAACCTTCGCCCCGGGCGACTCCGGCGAAGCGCCGGGGACGCGACGTCACGCCGTGGGCCGTGGCCGCGATGATGCTGGTCGCCGGCGCGTCTTTCTGGCTCGGTACGCGCAGCGATTCGCCGCGGGACATTGCTAGCGCGCCCTCCTCCACCGCGACGGTCCCGTTGCCGCCCGCTGCCGCTCCATCGCCAACCGTTCCGATCGCCGCTCCACCGCAAGTCGCGCCCGCGCCCGCGCCCGAAGTCCATTACGCTCCGGCGCCCGAGGTCCGCGCCGCGCCGCAACGCCGCCTTCGGCTGACCCGTGCCGAAGCCGCCGAGGCGCGCCGCCTGGCCGCCGAACGAAGGACCCGCGAGCTCGCCAAACCGGCGCCGCAAGAAGCCGCGCCTGCCGCCCCGGCCGCCGCCGCTCCGGCTGTCGGCCATTCGGGACAGTTGCGGCCGTGGCAACCGCGCGTGGTCACCGGAGCCGCCGGCCGGCTGGTTGAGATCGGCGCGTTCGGCACGGTCCCGCAGGCCAAGCTCGGGTGGCGCTACATGGTCCGCAGCTATCCCGCGGTCGCGCATCTGCCGGCCGTCGTCCGCCCCGACCGCAATTCCAGGCGCCGCGTTTTCTACCGCTTCCGCGTCGGCACGACCTCGCAGGCCCATTCCGAAGTGCTCTGCCAGCGCATGCAGCGGATCCACCTCAGCTGCGCGGTCGTAGGTCTTCCGTGGAAGGCCAAGGTCGAGCGGTGACCGACCATCGCGCCGCTTATGACGACGGCCAGCTGCCGTGGCTGCAGGCGGTCGAGGACGAGGACGAGCCGCGCGGCGTCTCCGCGCGCAAGATGCTCGCCGCGCTTGCCGTGGTGGTGCTCGCCGGGCTGCTGGTCGCGGCGACTTTCTTCTGGCTCGGCCGCCGCGACATCGTCGTCAGCGGCCCGCCCGAGCTGATCCACGCCCCGCCCGGGCCCTATAAGGTGAAGCCGCAAACCGCAGGCGGGCTCGACATCGCCGGCGAGAGCGAAACCGCGTTCGAGACGAGCGCGGGCGAGGACAAGGACGCGCAGCTCGACCTCAGCAAGGTTCCGGAAACGCCGGTCGTGAAGCCGCCCAAAGTGGAACCGGCGCCGGGATTTTCGGCCGACGTAAAAGCGCCCGTGAAGCCGGCCCCCGCGGTCGATGAAAAACCCGTCGGCCCGGCGCATAGCGTCATCCAGCTCGGCGCCTTCGCCAACCAGGCGCAGGCGGAACGCGCGTGGACGGCGCTCTCCGCGCGCTTCCCAACTATCGCCGCAATGAACAAGCTGATCATTCCTTTCTCCGGCGGAATCCGCCTGCGCGCCGCCGCCACATCGCCCGCCGAGGCCAAGCAGGCGTGCCAGGCGCTCAAGGCGGCGGGCGAGAATTGCTTCGTCGCGCAATAGGGCGAGGCTGATGCAGGCCGCGATCTACGCTCCCGCCGGGCTCGAGCTCAGCGATGACGAGCGCCGTTTCTTCCGCGACTCCGCTCCCGCCGCGTTCATTCTGTTCAAGCGCAATTGCGGCGACCCGGAGCAGCTGCAGCGGCTGACCGACTCGCTGCGCGAACTCAGCGGCCGCGCCGATCTGCCGATCCTCATCGACCAGGAGGGCGGGCGTGTCGCGCGCATGAAGCCGCCCGAATGGCCCGCTTTCCCCGCCGGAGAGAAGTTCGCGAGGCTGTACGAGGCGGCGCCCTTGTCGGCGATCGAGGCGGCGCGCTCCAATGCCCGGGCGCTCGCGCTGATGCTGCGCTCGTGCGGAATCAACGTGAACTGCCTGCCTCTGCTCGACGTCCGCCAGGAAGGCGCCAGCGACATCATCGGCGACCGCGCGCTCGGCGCCGAACCGATGCAGGTCGCGGCGCTCGGCCGTGCGGTGCTCGACGGAATGGCGTCGGCGGGGGTCGCCGGGGTGATCAAGCATATTCCCGGCCACGGCCGCGCTTTGGTCGACAGCCACCACGAACTGCCCATCGTCACCGCCACCGCCGAAGAGCTGGAGATGGACCTCGAGCCGTTCGAGCGGCTTGCCCGGGCACCGATGGGGATGACCGCGCACGTCGTCTATACCGCCTGGGACCCGGACCTTCCGGCCAGCATGTCGCCGACGGTGATCTTCGATATCATCCGCGGCCGCATCGGTTTCGACGGCTGGCTGATGAGCGACGATATCGGCATGGAAGCGCTCGCCGGCGATTTCGGCAGCCGCGCCGCCGGCGTGGTCGCCGCCGGCTGCGACGCCGCGCTCCACTGCTCGGGCAAGATGGACGAGATGATCGCCGTCGCGTCGGCGGTCCCGCCGATGACCTCCGAAAGCGAAGCGCGACTCGCGCGCGCCATGGCATCGACCATGATCGAGGCGGAAAAGCTCGATTTCGCCGAGGAAATCGCCAAACGCGACACGCTTCTCGCCCTGGTCTGACTGCCGCCCCGGGCCGGCGGCGCGCGGCGAACTTATCCACAATATGCTCTTCTTCCGCCTTCGCAGCGCGCGCGCTTGTGGCTAGTCTCGCCCCGTGGAAGACGATTTCGAGGAACGGCCGATCCGCCCATCGGACGAGCTGACGCTCGCCATCGACGGCTGGGAAGGGCCGCTCGACCTGCTGCTCAACCTCGCCCGGGCGCAGAAGGTCGACCTCGCGCAAATCTCGATCCTCCAGCTGGTCGAGCAATATCTCGCCTACCTTGCGCAGGCGCGCGCGCTGAAGCTCGAGATCGCGGCCGACTACCTGGTGATGGCGGCGTGGCTCGCCTACCTCAAATCCTGCCTGCTCCTGCCCAAGGACCCCACCGCCGATCCGAGCCCGGAGGAGATCGCGCAGCGCCTGCAGATGCGGCTGCAGCAGCTCGATGCGATGCGTGAAGCCGGCGCCCGGCTGCTCGGCCGCGACCGGGTAGGCCGCGACGTTTTCCTGCACGGCGCTCCCGAAGGTCTCCGCCTGATCCGCAAGGCGGCGTGGCAGGTGCGCGAATTCGACCTGTTCGCCGCTTATGGCGCGGTGCGGGCGCGGACCCAGCCGGCGATGCACGTGGTGCGTGCGCGCGCGGTGCTGACGCTGGAGGAAGCGCTCGAGCGGCTCGCGCGGATGATCGGGGCCGTGCTCGACTGGACCGTCCTCGAAAGCTTCCTTCCGGCGACCCAGGACCCGCAGTTCCGTCGCTCCGCGCTCGCCTCGAGCTTTCTTGCGATGCTCGAGCTCGCGCGCCGCGGACGGCTCGATTTCATCCAGGACGAGGCGTTCGCTCCGATCCGGCTCCGGGCCGCGTGATGGACGAGTTTACGCGCGCCGTGGAAGCGACCTTGTTCGCGTCGGCCGCTCCGCTCTTCGTCGATGAGCTGGTCGAGCATGTCGGCGAAGGCGACGTCGAGGTCGCGCTCGGTCAGCTCGCGGCGCATTACGAAGGGCGCGGCATAGAGCTCGTCGAGCGCGGCGGCCGCTGGCATTTCCAGACCGCGCCCGATCTCGCCCATTTGCTCCGCCGCACCCGCGAGGAATCGCGTCGCCTGTCGCGCGCGGCGACCGAGACGCTGGCGATCATCGCCTATCACGAGCCCGTCAGCCGCGCCGAGATCGAGGCGATTCGCGGAGTCCAAATCTCCAAGGGCACGCTCGACGTATTGATGGATGCCGGCTGGGTCCGTCCCGCCGGCCGCCGCGAGGGACCCGGCCGGCCGCTGCTCTACGCGACGACGCAGGAGTTCCTCACCCACTTCGGGCTCGCGTCGCGGCGCGATCTTCCGGGGATCGACGATCTTAAGGCCGCGGGCCTCCTCGACCCGCTCGATGAAGCCGTTTTCCAGCTTCAGCTGGAAAGCGACGACGAGGCAGACTAGATAGCCTCCTCAAAGGAGCTTCTCATGGGCGGTCTAAGCATCTGGCATATCCTGATCCTCGCGGTCATCCTGCTGCTCCTGTTCGGCGGCAACCGTTTCTCGGCGATGATGGGCGACGTCGCCAAGGGCCTCAAAAGCTTCAAGGCGGGCATGGCCGACGACGAGGAGGAAAAGCAGCGCCTTTATAACGAAGAGCGCCGCAACGAGCCGCCGCGCCAGCTTCCGCGCGACCAGGTCCGGCCGCAGGAGCCGATCGACGTCACGCCGCGCCCTGCCGATCCGGCTGCTCCGCCGCGCCGCGACGACGAGGTTCGCTAACGCTTGCCGCACTCGCGCGTCTAAGGAGCCGGCATGTTCGGCGTCGATTCCACCGAGCTCGCGGTCGTCGCGATCCTCGCCTTGATCTTCATCGGTCCCAAGGACCTGCCCAAGGTCATGCGCACCGTCGGCTATTGGGTCGGCCGCGCGCGCGGCATGGCGCGCCATTTCACTTCCGGGATCGAGAATATCGTCCGCGAGGCCGAGCTCGAGGAGATGGAGGCGAAGTGGCGGGAGGAGAATGAGCGGATCATGCAGCTGCATCCGCCCGAAGCGCATTATCCCGAACCGGGGCAGCCCGACGAGATGCCGCCTGTTGCCCTGCCCGAAACAATCGAGGAAGAGCTTCCGCCCCAACAGCGGCCGCTGCCGTGAAGGACATCGACGACACTAAGCAGCCGCTGCTCGAGCATCTGATCGAGCTCAGGCGCCGGCTTCTGTGGTCGCTGGCGACGCTCGTTCTCGCCTTCTTCATCTGCTTTACCTTCGCCAAGGACATCTTCGCCGTGCTCGTCCAGCCGCTTCTCCGCGCCGGCCAAGGCAAGCTGATCTACACCGACGTGTTCGAGGCGTTCTTCGCCCAGGTGAAGGTGGCGCTGTTCGCCGCGATCATGCTCAGCTTCCCCGTGCTCGCGATGCACCTGTGGAAGTTCGTCGCGCCGGGCATGTACGCGAAGGAGAAAAACGCTTTCCTTCCGTTCCTCCTGCTGACCCCGGTCTTTTTCGGGGCGGGCGCGAGCTTCGCGTATTTCGTGGCGATGCCGTGGGCGCTGCATTTCCTGCTCAGCTTTCAGGGGAACGTCGGCGGGGTGAGCCAGGAGGCGCTGCCGGGAGTCGGCAATTATCTGACCTTCGTCACCCGATTTCTGTTCGGGTTCGGCGCCGCTTTCTTGCTGCCGATCCTGCTGATGATCCTCGAACGCGCCGGAATCGTCACCCGCGAGCAGCTGGCCAAGTCCCGGCGCTACGCAATCGTCGGTGCGGCCGCGGTCGCCGCGGTGCTCACGCCGCCGGACGTCGTTTCGATGCTGATGCTCTTGGTGCCGCTCTACGGCCTCTATGAGGTCGCCATCCTCGCCATCCGCATCACCCACTGGCGCGCAGCGCGCCGCGCGGCCCGGTCAGGCGCTTCGACTTCGGCGAGGGAGGAGGCCCAGACAAAGGAGGGCCCGGAAGCGCCACCGGGGGGGGGGAGGGTTGGCGGTTCCGGGCCCATTTAATCGGATAGCGAGAGCGGGGGGGGCAAAAGGTCACTATCCGAAGAGCACAACGCGGTGTGTTTGCGAACGGTTCCGACCTCCCTCAACATTTTTCTCGCTGCGGGCGTAACGATTTGTCCGCGATCAGGTTTTGGGAAAAACTGGTAAATCAACGCTGTAGCGACCCAATTTCCGGTCGAGCGTGGAGCGAAGTTGTTTTGCCAGTCCCGCGACAATCCGCTCGAATTGCACTTTTTCCGGATGGTCGCTTTCCTCGGGGTTGAGCACCGGGCTGCAGATCGTGAGCCGGGCCGTGAGCTCACTGGCGCGGCGGAGCGAAATCTCGACATTATCGCCCGGACGATTGAGCATCGCGAATTCGACCATTTCGGTCACCAGGAAGGCGACCGCAACGGCGACGTCCTGGGTCGTGCTCACCGAATCCACTTCGAGTTCGATGCTGAACCTGCGGGCGGTCTCCGGAGCGCCGCCGCGAAGCTCGGCCGCAAGCTCGGACACGAGCGGCCGCAGCGCGATCCCGCGATTTTCCTCCAGCTCGGCGAAATGGCTGCGATGGACGACCGATAATGCTCCGACCCTTCGCGCGATTCCGGCATAGGCGCCGCGCGCCGCATCGTTTTCGGCGCTGCGGCCGTGGATGTTGAGCAGCGATGCGACCACCTGGAGGTTGTTCTTCACCCGGTGGTGGACCTCGCGAACGAGGCGTCGCTGCCCGTCGAGTGCGCCGGCCATTTCGCGCTCCGATTCGTCCACCCGGGCGAGGGCGCGGGCGAATGCGTCTCGCAGCGCCTGGATTTCCATCGCCGGACCGAGCCTGCCTGGAAGATCGAGCGACGGATCACCCGGCCGATAGCGGACCACGGCCGCCTCGAGCCGCTTGAGTGGGCGAATTAGGAAGTGGCGGACGATCAGCCAGCTGATCAGCGTCGCCGCGATCCACATCAGCACGGGAAGCAACAGGATGACGCGGTCGATCGTGGTGATTTTCACTTCGGGCGATGCGATCCGTACGAGGAGGGCGCCATTTGCGATCGGCCACTCGTGGTTGGCGCCACGAGAGGGAACGTTGGCCTGCACCACGGGCAATTCGTTTTTGCGGTCGGTGAGGACGAGCGAATGGATTGTTCCGCCGCCTTCCAGCGCCGCCGCGCGAACCTCCGCCTGCGGGATGCTCGCCGTCGCCATTCCGCCGACGACGCCGACCCTGATCAAGACCCCCGGATCGTCCGTATTGATCCACATCCGAATGTCGCCGGGAGCGACCAGGGGCGTCGGATTTTTCAGCATGAAGCCGTCCGCTGTGCAAAGCAGGCTGCCCTCGCCATTGCGCAAGGCGAATCGCCGCGTGATCGCTGGGGCGGTGGCCAGTGCCTGCAAGGCCTCGCCGCAAGGATCCGCGCGGCCGTTGCGAATTGCTCCGGCGGCCGCGACGCGCAAGGCGAGAGCGTTCCTCGCCAGCAAGCTTTCGACCGAGCGCGCCGCGGCACGCTCCTGGTCTTGAGTGCGGCCCTGGAGCGCGACATCGGCGTCGTGGATGCCGCTCTGTCCAATCCACACCAGCGCGATTCCAATCGGCAGGATGGCGGCGGTGAGAATGAGGAGGAGCTTTGCCCCGGTGGGCAGCCTTGCGAAGCGGTCGGCTAAACTCATCTCGCCTTCCAGCTCATCGGCCGAGGAGCCTCGGTAGCCTCAGCGCAGCTTGCCGATAAGATTGAGGAAATCGTCGGGCACCGATTCACGAAGCGTGTCGTCGTAAATCGTCCGGAGCGCTCGGCCGAGATCCCGGGAGCCTTGTTTGGGAGGGGTTTTTCCGGCCATGTCCGGCTGCTTTGACGGTTTGGAACGCGCCGACCCCTCCAATTCACCTGGCTTCTTGGCACTCAACCTTTCGTCCCCCCACGCGAGTCCGACCGCGCGCTCTTGCAAATCTGGTCCTGCGGCGCAACGGCCTCGATCGGCAGTGTTCGATTCTGAATACGCGTATAGCCGGTCTGAACACGCGTATAGCCGAACGCAGCGGCGAGTGATGAGGCTCTGGAGCTTGTCCGGTTGATCGGGGAAACCAAATCCCTCGTGCTTTGTTCCAGAGCCACACCATCTTGGGGGGGGTGGCGCGACTCAAGGCGTCGCCGGTCCTTCCGGGGTTGCAACAATCATTAGCCGTCGCCAAGACGGCGCGAACCGCAGTTACGACGGAGACCCAACACCCATGTCCCTCGGCCAGGAACTCGCTCCGCACCTGCCTTTTCTCCGCCGCTATGCGCGTGCGCTGACCGGCAGCCAGACGCACGGCGACGCATTCGTCCGGGCGACCCTCGAAGCCATCGTGGCCAAGCCGGACGAGTTTCCGCGCGACGTCGATCCGCGCCTTGGACTGTACAAAATCTTTCACGCAATCTGGTCGACCGCCAATATCGAGGAGGGCGAGGAGCCGAGTTTGCCCAGCGGTGCCGAGGGAATCGCCCACGCCCGACTGTCGCGCATCACGCCTTTGTCTCGCCAGGCGTTGCTGTTGACCTCGCTCGAGGGTTTCACGTCCGAAGACACCGGCTATCTCATCGACGCGAGCCCGCAGGACGTCGATAATCTGGTCGCCGAAGCGCTCGAGGAGATCGAACGTCAGACCCTCGCCGACGTTCTCATCATCGAGGACGAGCCGATCATCGCCATGGACATCGAGACGATCGTTCGCGACCTCGGCCATAATGTCACCGGAGTGGCGGTCACGCGCGACGAGGCGGTCGCGCAGGCGCGGCAGAGTCCGCCGGGCCTGGTGCTCGCCGATATTCAGCTGGCCGACGATTCGAGTGGAATCGATGCGGTGAAGGACATCCTCGCCGAATTTTCGGTGCCGGTGATCTTCATCACCGCCTTCCCCGAGCGCTTGCTCACGGGCACGCGCCCGGAGCCGACGTTCCTGATCACCAAGCCGTTCCAGCGCTCAACGGTGAAGGCGGCGATCGCGCAAGCACTGTTTTTCGATGCGGCAACGGTGCCGGCGGCCTAACGCGGAACACGGGTCAGGCCGGGGCGTTGGCCGTCTCGAACAGTGATTTCGTGACGAGAACGATATGGTCGATCCGCGGCACCCCGATGCTCCAGTGACTGAGACGACAACCGAAGCCCGGGCGGGTTCGACTCCGGGCGTCGCTCGCTATGTACTGGGGGTTGGGACGGTGCTGGTGATCGTTTTATTTGTGGTCATCGTCTTGGTTGGGCGGTCCTGAGCACCTAGTTACTGTCACATCCGCTGTTCATGTTCGATCAAAGTGCACGTGGCCAATGGTCACGCGCCTAAACAGGGTTGGGGGTCTGATTTGTCTGACGACGATAACGAAGAAGACCGATCAGCGATTGCTTTCGCTGAGCCGGTCCCGTTGTCCGATCCCGAATTCAAGGACCAGTTGGCGCAGGTCATCCCCCATTTGCGCGCGTTTGGCCGGTCGCTATCCGGCAGCCGCGACCTCGCCGACGATCTGGTCCAGGAAACGCTGCTCAAGGCGTGGGCCGCGCGCAAGCGCTTTCAGGCCGGCACCAACATGCGCGCGTGGACTTTCATCATCCTGCGCAACCTATTCCTCAGCCAGATGCGCCGCGCCCGCTTCAAGGGTGAGTGGGACGACCTCACGGCCTCGAAAATTCTGGCCGCCCCCGCGAGCCAGGATCGGCATATCGAGCTTGGTGACATGCAGCGGGCGCTGATGCACCTGCCGCAACCGCAGCGCGAGGCGCTGATCCTCGTCGGCGCCGGAGGCTTCGCTTACGAGGAAGCCGCCGAGATCTGCGGCTGCGCCGTCGGCACGATCAAAAGCCGCGTCGCGCGTGGCCGCGTCGCGCTCGAACAGCTCCTGTCGAACGGCAAGTTGCCGTCGCGCCGCCAGCACAAGACCGATCCCGGCAAGTCGGCGCTGCAGACGATCATGGGCGAAGTCGACGAGCTCAGCCGCGACCACCATTAATCCCGCCGAAACGAAGAGGGCTAGTTCAGCCGCCGAAGCAATTCGGCAAAGTCGCGATCGCTCGGTTCCGAGGCTGCCGTCTCGAACGCGCGGCGAAGCGCGGTCATGATCCCGGCATGCGCGGGCCGAGCATCCAGCCGGATGATCCGCCGGTCTATGTCGATCGCGTCCACAGGTTCGCCGCTTTCATGCTGCAACTTCATCGAGGTCAAAACGACCGGAGGCGCGCGGAAGTTTCGTCGAGCCAGTGATTAGGGCAATGACAGCCGCGAAATGAGCCTGAGAAATCCTCGCCCCATTCGCAACGATGCGCTGCGCCGCGCCGACGCGCATTCGCCGTTCCTGCGCCACGCGATCGAATCGCAACCGGCGATCGCCGATATTTTCCTGAACGACGGCGCTGCTGCGGCTGCTCAACAGGCGCTCGCGCTTGAGGGCGAGACTGTAGAGGCTACGCTTCGACGCCAGCGCCACGCACTCGCCTTGGCCGTGGCCCTCGGTGACCTTTCGGGCGAGCTTGCGCTGGAACAGGTGACGCGCCTCCTTTCCGACTTCGCCGATTCGGCGATCGACCAAGCGCTCGAGGCGGCGCTTCGCGAACGCGTTCCGGGTGCCGAGCCGCAAGGTTTCGCGGTCATCGCGATGGGCAAGCTCGGCAGCCGCGAGCTCAATTATTCGTCGGACGTCGACCTCCTCCTCCTGTTCGATCCCGACGTGCTCCCGCGGCGCGACCGTGACGAGCCGGCCGAGGCGGCGGTACGGGTCGGCCGGCGGCTGATCGAGCTGCTGCAGAAAAGGACCGCCGACGGGTACGTCGAGCGCGTCGATTTGCGGCTTCGCCCGTCGCCCGAAGTCACGCCCATCGCGCTACCTCTTCACGCCGCCATTTCGCATTACGAATCCTCCGCTCTGCCGTGGGAGCGTGCAGCGTTCATCCGCGCTCGCGCGGCGGCCGGCGACATCGCGCTCGGGCACCGTTTCCTTGACGCCATCCAGCCGTTCGTCTGGCGGCGATCGCTCGATTTCGGCGTGATCGAAGAAGTCCGGCAGATTTCTGCGCGGATCCGCGATCATTTTGCGCAGGGCGCGACCATCGGCCCGGGCTTCGATCTCAAGCGCGGCCGCGGCGGAATTCGCGAGGTCGAGTTCTTCGTGCAGATCCAGCAGATGATCCACGGCGGTCGCGACGCCTCGGTGCGGACGCCCGCGACCGGTGCCGCGATCGCGGCGCTGGTCGCGGCCGGTCGCCTCGACTCCGAAACCGCGCGCGCCCTTGCCGACGCTTACCGCTTGCTGCGCACCATCGAGCACAGAGTGCAGATGGTCGATGACGCCCAGACCCACCTCATCCCGAGGCAGCCGGAAGCGCTCGACAATGTCGCGCGCCTGCACGGGCTTGCCAGCGGCTCTGAGCTGATCGCGCTCGTCCGCCCGCACGTCGAGCGCGCCGGGGAGATTTTCGACAGCCTCTCGCCCGATGAGCGGCGGCAATTGTCGAACGACCGCGACATCCTGCGCCGTGAGCTCGCCGAGCTTGGCTTCGCCGACGTCGAGGGCGCGATCCGCCATGTCGCGCACTGGCGCTCGGGGAAGGCGCGATCCCTGCGCACGCCCGCCGCGCAGCACGCGTTCGAGGGCATGCTCCCGACGTTGCTCCACGCGATCGCCGCCGGGGCCGACCCCGATCGCGCGCTCAACCGCCTCAGCGATATCGTCGAGCGGCTGTCCAGCGGCGTCAACCTGTTCCGGTTGCTGGAGGCGCGCCCCTCGCTGGCGCAGCTGCTGGCCAAGGTGCTCGCGCACGCGCCGGCGCTGGCGGACCAGCTCGGCCGTCGGCCCGAGCTGTTCGAAGGGCTGTTCGACGCTTCCAGCTTCGAAATGCCGCCCGAACCTGCGCGCTTCGCCGAAATTCTCGCCAGCGCGATGCCCGGGCAATCGTACGACGCCGCGCTCGACCGGGTGCGGCGGCTCGTCAACGAACGGCGGTTCGCGCTTGGCGTTCAGCTCATCGACCGGCGCCGCGACCCGCTCGAAGTCACCGAAGGCTATGCGCGCGTGGCCGAAGGCGCGCTGGTTGCCTTGGGCAACGCCGCCGCCGCCGAGTTCGAGAGGACGCATGGTCTCTTTCCGGGAGGTGAGCTGATCGTCCTCGCGCTTGGGCGATTCGGCGGCCACTCGCTGACGCACGCGTCCGATCTTGACGTCATCTATCTGCACACGGCGCCGCAGGATGGAGTGTCCGACGGTGTAAAGCCGCTCGGCCCCAACGATTATTTCAACCGGCTGGCGAGCCGCGTGACGGCGGCGCTCAGTGTCCCCACCGCGGCCGGTCCGCTTTACGAGGTGGACACGCGCCTCAGGCCCGAAGGTGCCAAGGGAATGCTGAATGTCTCGCTCGAGGCGTTCGAGCGGTACCAGCGTCATGAGGCATGGACGTGGGAGCATATGGCCTTGTGCCGCGCGCGGCCCGTGTTCGGTTCGCCCGAGGCCCGCGATCGCGCGGCCGCAATGGTCGCGGACATCCTCAAGATGCCGCGGGACTCGGCCAAGGTCGCCGCCGACGCGGCGAAGATGCGCGTTGAAATGAGCCGCCACAAACCGCCGCATGGGCCGCTCGACGTGAAGCTCGGACCGGGCGGCCTGATCGACCTCGAGTTCGCCGTGCACGTCCTTCAGTTGACGACCCACGTGGGACTTCAAACGCGGCTCGAAACCGCCCTCGAAGAGCTTGCGGCCGAATCGTTGGTGTCGGCAAACATTGTCGATGGGCTAAAGTTGCTCTCACGGATTCTGGTTATGATCCGCCTTGTCGCTCCGGGTGACGTCAAGCCGACACCCGACACTTGGCAGCTGGTCGCCGAAGCTTGCGGCGCCGCCAGCTGGGACGAGTTCCTTGCCGAGCACGACGCGGCGCGGCAAAGCATTTTGGAACTGTGGACCCGCATCACGAAAGAGGCATGAGATGATTGGCGAAGGCGACAAAGCTCCCGCAATCGCGGTCACCGCAAGTGACGGCTCACGCGTCGAACTCGGCGCGCCGGGCCGGCCGCTGGTTCTCTATTTCTATCCCAAGGACGATACCTCCGGCTGCACCCGCGAAGCGCAGGATTTCACCGCGCTTGCGCCCCAGTTCGAGAAAGCCTGGGTCAAGGTCGTCGGCGTTTCGCGCGATCCAATGAAGAAGCACGAAAAATTCATTGGCAAATACGCCCTCGCGGTGCCGCTCGTGTCCGACGAGGACGGCCGCATTTCCGACGCCTTCGGAACCTGGGTGCAGAAGTCGATGTACGGCCGCAAGTACATTGGGATGGACCGCGCGACCTATCTGATCGGCGCCGACGGCCGCGTGCTCAAGGCGTGGCGCAAGGTCAAGGTCCCGGGCCACGCCGAAGAGGTGCTCAAAGCCGCGCGCGAAGCGGCAATCGCCTGATGGCGATCAATTTGCGCGATTAACGGGCCTGCAGTTTTTGCCGCCGCCGAGAGACGTGGTTCCGCGCATCAAGAGAGCAATTGACGAACATGACTTCAGCCTTCTGGGCCGCCTTTTCAACCGCTATCCTGACTACGTTGGTCCGGCCACGACATCGCTGGGGGAGGATGGCTGCATTACGCAGCGAGCACCAACAACGAATCTGCCATCCGCTATCTCCTCGACAACGGCTGGAACGTGAATGAGGCGGGCATCATGGATGGAGATGTTGCCTTGGCCCGGGCGGCTGGAGAGGGACGACTTGCAATCGTGCGTGCGCTGCTCGCCGCTGGGAGCTCAATGGATGTGACCGCTTCCGTCAGGAATCCACTGTTCACAGCAATTGGTGGCTCAGTACACCTGAATGCTTCTTGGCCAGCCCCTAGCGGTGAGGCGCCAGCGATAGTGAAGTTGCTGCTGGAACGGGGAATCGACGCGACGGCCTGTTACAACACACAGTCGATGGTTGACATGGATGCGGCCGCGTTCGCCTGGTTGATGGGTGCTCGCGAATTGGCTTTCATCGTCTTGGATCATATCTATCGCGATGATTTGTGGACGAAATATTGGGCCGCCCTAGAAGCCAAGGAAGTGTCTTTTGGCAATGCGGGCCAAAGGCTGGAGTTTCGGCGGTGGAGGTATCCGCCGCGACCCAAACGCCGAAGTTCAGCAAAGGTGATCCAACTAAATCAACTAATCCGCCGGCGCATTGAAGCTAACCGCAATCCAGCCCTCACGGGCTCCTGGACCCCGGCCTGCTTAGCCCGCCAGCGATTTGAAGATCATCTCCCAGTAAAGCACGTCGTCGTACATCGCGCGCACCGGCAGGCGCTCGTCGAGGCCGTGGGCGCGCT
>JBDTXI010000145.1:0-12153 GCA_040006255.1 Sphingomicrobium sp. | reverse complement strand
GGCCTGCTCGCCCGAATGATGGTCGATCAGCTCGACCTTCATCCCGTGGCGCTCGGCCCAGCGCGTGTACATGCGCTGCAGCATCTCCGCCCAATCCTGGCTTTCGGTGCCGCCGGCGCCCGCATTGACCTCGATATAAGCGTTGTTGGCGTCCGCTTCGCCAGCGAGCAGGGCGGCGACCTTGTCGCGCTCGGCACGCTCGGCGAGTTCGGCGAGGCTGGCGATGGCGTCGTCGACCAGCGCGGTGTCGCCCTCGCTGTCGGCAAGCTCCATCAGCTCCAATGTATCGGCGAGCTCACGCTCGATCGCGCGGGTCGCCCCGACCGCATGCTCCAGCCGCTGGCGCTCGCGCATGACTTCCTGCGCCGCCTTGGGATTGTCCCACAGCGAAGGCTCCTCGACCTTAGCGTTCAGCTCTTCCAGCCGGCGGTGGGCGCGGTCCCAGTCGAGGAACCGGCGCAGCAGCGCGGTGGCGGCTTGAATCTGCTCAATATGGGCCTGCGCTTCGGCGCGCATCTGTTGAACTCCATTCTCGTCATTCCCGCCAAAGCGGCAATCCCGCTTCTTGACATGAGCCGCGGAAAAAAAATGCGTGGCTTGGACTGCCGCGCAGGTAAGGAAAGCCGACTACTAGAGCGCGTTCTGCGTTGGCAAGCCATCCGTCTGCGGCTCAGCGGGCGCTTCGGGAGCGGCCGCAGTGGCCTGACGGCGCGCGGCCTGCTGAACCCGATGCTGTTGCTGCTGCTGATTGTACGGGTCGCCAGCCGCCGCCGTGTAGCTTCGGCGGGGCTCGGTTTGCGGCTGGAACGCTTCCCAGATGACAGGGGAACTTGGCTCTTCCTGCATCGGGAAAACGCCGAAGACGGCTTTTCCGCTTGCCCGGTCGATCCGCACCCAGCGAATGCCGGGCGGGGCGGTGAACGGCACCTTGGGCGTGTTGGCGAAGGCGACCTGCGCCCACTGCTTGAACACCGGGGCGGCGATTCGCCCACCCTGCGCGTACCCGCCCATCGGACGCGGTTGATCGTAACCGAGATAGACGCCGGCAACGACGTCGGGCGTCCCACCGACGAACCAAACGTTGGTCGGACCGTTGGTGGTACCCGTCTTCCCGAACAGGGGACGCTTGAGATCGCGCAGCACTACCGCGGTGCCGCGCGTGATCACGCCTTCCATCACGTGGACCATCTGGAAGGCCGCCATCGGATCTACCAGCTGCCGGGTGCGGCTCGGCGGGCGCGGCATCGCCTTGCCGTCCCAGTCGGCCCCGCCGCAATTGCCCATGACCGCGCAACGGTTGTCCGTGCGATAAATGACCTTGCCGTTGCGGTCCTCGACATAATCGATCGTGGTCGATTTGACCGACCGGCCCTGGTTGGCGAGGATCGCATAGGCGTTGACCAGGCGCGACACCGTGGTGTCGCCGGCGCCGAGCGCGAAGGACAGATAATTGCCGTAATCGCCGACCCCGAGCTTGCGCGCGGTGTCGGTAATCTTCGGCATTCCCACCGTCGAAGCGGCGCGCACGGTCATCAGGTTGCGCGATTGCTCGACTCCCCAGCGTAAGGTGTGAGGGCCGGCCGAGCGGCGGTCGAAGTTGACGAAGCATTTGTTGCCGAGCCCGGCGCCCTGCCACACGCAGAACGGAGCATCGAGCTCGATCGTAGCGGGTGTAAAGCCGTTCTGCAGCGCGGTGACATAAACGATCGGCTTGAACGCGGACCCGGGTTGGCGGAACGCCTGGATCGCGCGGTTGTAGCTCGATCCGATCACGTCGAACCCGCCCTGCATCGCCAGCACGCGGCCGGTGTGCACTTCCTCGGCAAGCATCCCGCCGGAAATCTCGGGAACGGTGCGAAGCTGGTAGGTGTCCGGGCCGGTCTGCTTGACGATAATGACCATCCCCGGCTTCAGCGAGTTGAAGGCCGCGCCGCCGACACCGCGCACCGGCAAAGCTGCAGCGGACGCAGGCAGATTGCCGGTCGTTCCATTGGCAAACCCGATCGACGCCTGGCCATCCGCCTTCGAAAGCACCACGGCCTTGACCCAATCCGGATAGCCAGTGCCGACCGGAGTCCGGTCGAGCTGCCCGGCCCAATCCCCGGAAACATCGATCGTTTTTCCGAGACCCTTCCAGCCGCGGCCGCCATCGAAGCGGACAAGCCCGTCGCGAAGCGACTGGGCGGCGGCATCCTGGAGCTTCGGATCCATCGAAGAACGGACCCACAGGCCGCCCGAATAAAGGCTGTTGGGGCCATCCTTCGCGTCCTGCCCGAATTGTTTGATCAGTTCGCGGCGGACTTCCTCCATGAAATAGCCGCCTTGCTGGGCGAACTTCTCGTTGCTCCCGTAGCGGATCGTCCCGAGCGGCTGCATCGCCGCGCTCTTCCACTGATCGTCGGTGATGAAGCCGTTCTTGGCCATCTCCCGCAGAACATAATTGCGGCGGTCGAGCGCGCGCTGGGTGGCGCGGACGGGATCGTAATTGGCCGGGGCCTTGGGAAGCACGGCCAGATAAGCCGCCTCGGGCAGCGTGAGCTCGTTCACGTCCTTGTCGAAATACGCGCGGGCGGAGGCCTGCACGCCGTACGCATTGCGGCCGAGGAAGATCGAATTGAGGTAGAGTTCGAGGATCTGTTGCTTGGTCAGCGTCGATTCGAGGCGGAAGGCGAGGATCGCCTCGCGGACTTTGCGGCCGACGTTGTAGCTGCTGTCCTTGAGCAGATATTTGGCGACTTGCTGGGTGATCGTGGACCCGCCCTTGGCGCGCCCGCCGCCAGTGACGGTCTTCGCCGCGTAATCGACCACCGCGCCCAACAACCCAGTGAAGTCGATTCCATGATGGCTGAAGAAGTCCTTGTCCTCCGCCGAAATGAAGGCGTGCACGACGAGCGGCGAATATTCATCATAGGACAGCTCCACGCGGCGCTCGCGGGCAAAGGTCTGAACCGGCGTTCCATCATAGCCGCGGATGTTGGTCGGCAGCGACGGCTGATAAGCGAGCAGGCTTTCCGAAGAGGGCAATCCGCCGGCGAAATAGAGCCACGTGGCACCGAACAGGGTGAACAGCGCGGCCCCGGACCAGGCGATGAAACGCACCCAGCGGCGCGCCCACCACGGGTCGATCCACCCGCGCACCTTGCGGTTGAAGGCGACAAGGTCCGGGAGAGGTAAGTCGGCGACGGAGAAACGCTCGAATTTCATTCGGGGGAGCATCTAGCCTGTTCGAAAGCTGGGCGGAAGTTCCTAACGCCGCGACCGTGCGGCTACGTCGGCCTCGATTGCCTGGGCCAGCGCCAAGGCGATGTCCGCGCGGTGCTGAGGGTCGCGCAACAGGACCTCATCGTCCTTGTTACTGAGATAGCCGGCTTCGAACAGCACGGCCGGCGTCCCCGCGCTCTTGAGGACGTAGAATGCCGCGAAGCGATGCGGATCCGGCCGCAGCTCGAACCGTCCTGCCGACTTGTTCACCAGCCGCGACGCGAGATCCGCCGACGCGCTCATTTGCGAGCGCATCGCGAGGTCCGAGAGCATGGCCTCCACGGAGCCGCTCCCCTGGCCCGGCGCGCCTGCGCCATTCTCAGTCGCAGCGAGATGCGCCGCCTCGGCGTCCGAGGCGACGTCCGACAGCGAATAGACGCTAGCGCCGCGGGCCAGCGGGTTGGGCGCGCTGTCGATGTGCAGTGAGACGAACATCGCCGCTCCGAGCCGCCGGGCGACGGCCGCGCGGTCATCGAGAGTAAGATAGCGGTCGTCGTCGCGGGTCATGGCCACACGCACCCGGCCGCGCTTGACAAGATCGTCGCGAACCTCGCGGGCGAGCGCGAGCGTCAAATCCTTTTCGGCGATTTCGCCGGAAACGCTGCGCGCCCCGGGATCGCGGCCGCCGTGGCCGGCATCGATGACCACAATCGGCCGGCCGCGAGCAATCGGCGCGCCATAGATCGTGTCCGAATAAGCGGCCGGCAGCGCGACCGTCAGCTTCGCCTGCCGCGCCTCGCCGAGCGCTGCGGCCTCTGCATTGGGAGAAGCGGTGCGGCTCCCCACGCCAGACACCGCAGCGGCAATCGCCGCGGCGGCGAGCAGCGTCGCGGCCACGCCGATGAGTGTCGTCCGCCTCGACCAGTGAAACTTCACGCAGCTCCCGCCAAGCCGTTGCGCCCGTCCCGATCTATCACGCCGGAATGTTAATGCGAAACTTAGGTGCGCAGCGCGGCAGCCGTCCGGGCGCGTTCGGCGACGGCATCGAAACTGTCCTCGGGCCCGCGATAGAACCATGTCCCGCCGACGCACAGCACCGCGGGCACAGCGAGCCAATCGGCGGCGGTGTCGGGCCCGATTCCGCCGGTCGGGCAAAAACGGGCCGCGCCGAATGGTCCCGACAGCGCCTTCAGCGCGGCGATCCCGCCCGACGCTTCGGCCGGGAAGAATTTGAAACGGTCGAGACCGAGGTCCATCCCGCGCATGATGTCGCCCGCGGTAGACACGCCCGGCAGATAGGCCGTGCCCGAACGAAGCACCGCCTTGGCAAGGGGCTCGGTAAGCCCTGGCGTGACAATGAACTGGCTGCCGGCGTCCACGGCGTCGCCAAGGTGGCGGTCGTTGAGCACCGTGCCCGCGCCGACGATCGCCCCGGGCACCTTCGCCATCGCGCGGATGGCGCCCAAGGCTTCCGGTGTGCGCAAAGTGACTTCGATCACCCGCAACCCAGCGCCGACAAAGGTTTCGGCGAGCTTCGCCCAGTCCGCTTCGCCCTCGAGCACGAGCACCGGGATGACCGGTGATGTGCGCATGATCTCGTCGATGGTCATGGATATTCTCGCGCAAAAGCTGCTGCGGCGCCGAACAGGCCCGGCTCGGGATAGGTGATGAGCTTCACCGGCATGTCATCCATCCGCCGCTCAAAGCGCCCTTTGGCGATGAACCGGTCGCGGAAGCCCGAATTGGGCAAATGGTCGGCGAGGCGCAAGCCGACGCCTCCCGCGATCACGACCGCATCCGCGCCCTGCGCCAGGGCCATGTCTCCCGCGACCGAACCGAGCGTCAGGCACAGCCGGTCGAGCGCCGCGTTGGCGAGGCTGTCCGTCCCCGCTGCCGCGGCCACCCACAATTCCTTTTCATCATGGAAAGTCAGCGGCTTTTTCTCGATCGCGCCAAGCGCTTCGTAGAGGTTCCAAAGGCCCCGGCCTGAAGCCACCCGCTCGACAGAAACGCGGCGGAAATTGCGCCGAAGCTGGCTCAGAATACGATCTTCGAGCTTGTCGAGCGGAGCGAAATCGACGTGACCGCCTTCGGTCTCGATGACCTCGTAAAAATCCGGCTTTTTGAGGAGCGCGGCCACTCCCAGGCCCGTGCCTGGACCTACGATGCTAATCACGCCCTCTTCCGGGAGCGGCCGGTCGGGGCCGCAAAGTCTCCAAAAGTCCTCGTCCGGCAGCGTGGCCACCGCATGCGCAACCGCGCCGAAGTCGTTGACGATGGTGAAGCGGTCGACCCCCAGCCGTTCCTTCATCAGGTGCGGCCGGATCACCCACGGGTTGTTGGTGAGCTTGAGCACCTCACCGCCGATCGGGCCGGCGAAGGCGATCGCGAGTTCCGCCGGAAGGTCGATCCCCTTGCGCCGTCCGAACTCCTGCCACGCCAGCTGAAAGCTCGCGTGATCCGACGTGTGCAGTTTGACCGGCTCGTCGAGCGAAAGGACACGGCCGCCATCGATGTCGGCCAAGGCAAACCGGGCGTGGGTCCCGCCGATATCGGCTGCGGCGATCGTCCTCACGCTTGCTCGTCTTCCATCGCGGCGAGCATTGCCGATGCGCCGAGTTCCGCTTCGCTGGCAAGGTTTCGCATCAGCGCGAACAATTCGCGGCCGGTACCGATGGGCGGCGGCGGCGAATTGGCCGGCGGGCGCGAGGCGATGTCCACGCCGACCGCTTCGAGCTGGCCGGTGCACGCGTCGAGCCGGATGAGGTCGCCGTCCCGCACCCGGGCGAGCGGTCCATCGGGCAGCGCCTCGGGCGAGACATGGATGGCGGCGGGCACCTTGCCGCTCGCCCCGGACATCCGGCCGTCGGTAATGAGCGCGACCTTGAAGCCGCGGTCCTGCAGCACGCCCAGCGTCGGCGTAAGCTTGTGCAGCTCGGGCATGCCGTTGGCACGCGGTCCCTGGAACCGCACGACTACGGCCACGTCGCGCTTGAGCTCACCCGCCTTGAACGCTTCGAGCACTTCGTTTTGATCCGAAAAGCAGCGCGCCGGCGCCTCGATCGTCCAGCGTTCCTCGTCCACCGCGCTGGTCTTGATCACCGCCCGGCCGAGATTGCCCTTGACCAGCCGCATTCCCCCGTCGGCGCGGAAAGGCTCGGCAACCGGGCGAAGCATGTCGAGGTCGGCGCTTACCTCGGCGGGCTTCCATACAAGCTCGTCGCCGTGCAGCTCCGGATTGCCGATCCAGGCCTCCATCGAATCCGCGCCGGCGGTCGGATGGTCGATGTGAATCAGCCCCTCGCGGCTCAAGGTATATGTGACAAAGGCCATGCCCCCGGCGTCATGGAAATCGTTCACGTCCTTGGCGCCATTGGGATAGACCCGGGCGAGCAGCGGCACGGCGCTCGAAAGCTCCTCGAAATCCTGCCAGTTGATGTGGATCCCTGCCGCCCGCGCAATCGCCGGGAGGTGAATCGTGTGGTTGGTCGAGCCACCGGTCGCGAGCAGCCCGACCATCGCATTCACAATCGCTTTCTCGTCCATCACCAGCGCCAGTGGCCGCTCGCCCGATCGCGCGAGATCCGCCAGGCGATGCACCGCCGCGCGGGTCAGTGCCTGGCGGAGCGGCGTGCCCGGGTTGATGAAGGCGGCATTGGGGATGTGCAACCCCATCAGCTCCATCATCATCTGGTTGGAATTGGCCGTGCCATAGAAGGTGCAGGTGCCGGGCGAATGGTACGAGCGGCTCTCCGCCTTGAGCAGTTCTTCCTTGCCCACCTTCCCTTCGGCAAAGAGCTGGCGGATGCGCTGCTTTTCCTTGTTGGGCAGGCCGGACGGCATTGGCCCGCCAGGGACGAGCAGCGTCGGAAGATGGCCGAACCTCAAGGCCCCGATCAGCAGCCCGGGAACGATCTTGTCGCAAATGCCGAGCATGGCAACCGCGTCGAACATGCCGTGACTGAGCGCGATTGCGGTGCTCATCGCGATCACGTCGCGGCTGAACAGCGACAGGTCCATTCCCGGCTGGCCCTGGGTGACCCCGTCGCACATCGCCGGAACGCCGCCCGCGACCTGCGCCGTCGCGCCGACCTCACGCGCGAAAATCTTCATTTGCTCGGGGTAGCGGCCGTAGGGCTGATGCGCCGAAAGCATGTCGTTGAAGGCGGTGACGATGCCGATATTGGGCCCGGCGAGCGTGCTGATCGCATCCTTATCCTCGCCCGATGCGGCGAAGCCATGCGCGAAATTGCCGCACGACAGCCGCGGCCGATCGATGCCGCGCTCCTTTTGCTCGGTCATCAGCTCGAGATAGCGGCGGCGGCTCGGCTTCGACCGCTCGATAATGCGGCTGGTGACGTTCGCTACGGTCGGGTTGAGGGCCACGATTCGCTGCTTACTCGTGCCAGCTGATGCCGTCGCGCTCGGTCAGCGCGATCGCAGCGGACGGTCCCCAGGTGCCGGCCGCGTAAGGGCGCGGGGTAATGCCCTTTGCCGCCCAGGCAGCCCGGATCCGGTCGATCCATCCCCATTGCGCCTCGACCTCGTCGCGGCGGACGAACAGGGTCGGATCGCCCTCGATGAGGTCGAGCAAAAGCCGTTCGTAAGCGATCCGCCGGCGATATTCGCTGAACGCGTCGGCGAGGCCGATGTCGAGCGGAACCTCGCGCAGCCGGACGCCTTCGCGGTCGAGGCCCGGGGTCTTGGCCATTATAGTGAGGCTGATCGTCTCTTCCGGCTGGAGCCCGATCACCAGCGTGTTGGGCCGCGTCGTCGCGCCCCGCGCGGCGAAAATCGAATAAGGCACGTCCTTGAACTGGATGAATATCTCGGTGTCGCGCTGCGGCATGCGCTTACCGCTGCGAAGGTAGAAGGGAACACCCTTCCACCGCCAATTGTCGACATGAGCCTTGATCGCGACAAAGGTCTCGGTGCCGCTGTCGTGGCCGATCTCCTCGGCGTAGCCGGGCACCGGCTGACCGTCGATCGCGCCGCGCGTATACTGGCCGGTAATGGTGTGGGCCTCGGCATCGGCCGCAGTGATCGGACGCAGGGCGCGAAGCACCTTCACTTTCTCGTCACGCACCGCGGTCGCGTCGAAATTGCTCGGCGGCTCCATCGCCACCAGCGACAGCAGCTGCAGCATGTGGTTCTGGACCATGTCGCGCAGCGCGCCGGCACCGTCATAATAATCGCCGCGCCCCTCGACCCCGATGGTCTCGGCGACGGTGATCTGGACGTGGTCGATGTGAGCCGCATTCCACAGCGGCTCGAACAGCAGATTGGCAAAGCGCAGCGCGAGGAGGTTCTGGACCGTCTCCTTGCCGAGATAATGGTCGATCCGGAACGTCCGCTCCTCAGGGAAGGCGCTCGCCACCGAATCATTGATTTCGCGGCTCGACTCGAGGTCGGTGCCGAGCGGCTTTTCGAGCGCCATGCGCACCGTCGGGCAGGCCAGCCCGGCGCCTTCGAGGCCGTCGATCGTCGGCTTGAACAAGGATGGCGCGGTCGAGAGAAAGATGGCGACCCCGTGGCATGGATCGCCGATCGCCGTAGCCAGCCGCTCGAAGCCGGCCGGATCCTTGATATCCAGCGGCACGTAGTGGAGCCGCGCGAGAAAGCGCTCGCCGACGCTCTCCTGGAAAAAGCCGGGGGTCAGATGCTCTTCGAGCGCCGCCTTCGCGCGTCCCCGGAAGGCGTAGTCGTCGAGCTCCGTCCGGGCCGTTCCGATGATGCGCAGGTCGGGCGGAAGAAGGCCGTCGGAATCGAGCCCGTAGAGCGAAGGCAGAAGCATGCGCCGCGAGAGATCGCCGGTCGCTCCGAACAGCAGCAGGGTGGACGCTTTCTCCGGCATGCGGGCGTGACTAGAGGCGCTCGCGCCAGCAGGCAAATGCCGAGAAAGTCATGGTTGCGCGGAAGCCTAGATACCTGTGGTCGCGAAAGTGTGGCCGTCGGGGTCGAGGTCGCGCAAGTCGCGGCCGCGGGTTTCCTTGCCGAAGACGGCGACGAGGATAAGCGCGGCGACGGTCGGAACGATGATGATCAGCGACACCAGCGCCAGTGGCGGGACCAAAGCGAGGATCGCGAGGAGCTGTGCGAACATCCCCCCGGCCTTGGTGCAGGCGGCAACGGTGCCAGTCGTGCGGCCTCGGATGCGCAGCGGAAAGCTCTCGGCCGCATAGGGCAAGAGCATGGCGATGAGCGCGTTGGTGCCGACGATCAGCAGCGCCACCGGCAAGACCGGGCTTCCGGTGCCGGTAAACTCCAGCTGCAGGACTCCAAGCAGACCAGCAACGGTCACCGCGACCGCGGCGACGATCGACCATTTGCTGCTCCATGCGCTGTAGGCGAACGCCACGATAAAGACCGTCGGAAAGGCAATCAGCGCCGATTCGGCGAGAAGCTTGCTCGAAACGGAGACACTATAGCCTTTCGCCACGAGGTCGGCGGGAAGCCAGAGGAGCAGGCCGAAGTTGATGAGTCCGAAGCAAGTCGCGGCGAGGCTGAGGGCAAACAGCTTGCCGGTGAAGGCCCGGCCCGTCAGCGCCACTGAGGAGCCGCGCTCAAGCGCGACCGTTTCAGCGGGCCGGGTGTGCCGGGCGATCGAGCCGAAGCGTTCCATCACCCGCCGCGCTTCCTCGCGCCGGCCGCGGGCGAGGAGGAACTTGGCTGATTCCGGAATCAAGGCTCCGAGGAGGACCAGCGACAGGCCGGTGGGGAGGTTGAGCAGCCACAGGATGCGCCAGCCGAAGGTCGGCTGCAAGACCGCGGACAGGCGCGCCGCCGCGAAATAACCACCGACTGCGCCGAGGCCGCCGACGAGCACCAGCGCCCACCCGCGATGCTTGCTCGGCATCATCTCGGCAAGGAGTGCATAGGTCACGGGCAGCATCCCGCCCGCCGCAGCGCCCATCATGAAGCACATGCCGACGTTCCAGTAGAGCGAGGGCATGGCGCCGCAGATCGACGTGCCGACGAACATCACCGCCGAGAGAAGGATTGAGGCCTTGCGGCCGTAGATGTCGGCGATGATCCCCCAGATGATCGACCCGGCCACCGTTCCGGTGAGGGCGAAGAAGGGCACCAGCGAGGCACTGGATTTCGGCACGCCATATTCCTTGACCATGCCAGGGATGGTGAAGCCGAGGCTCGCCGGCTTCATGACGTCGATGATGAGCGCGATCACCAGCACGCCCATCAGCATCCAGTGCGCCTTTGACAGAGGCGCGTCCTCCGGCGGCGAAACGACGATATCCTGCGAAGCGGACAAAAGGCTCGAGACGTCCTTTGGCAGCAGCCCGTAAGCGGCAACCGCGACGCCGCCCACGATCAGCGCCATCCCGAAAACCATGTCGCCTCCGATCGGCATTCCGTACAGGGCGAAATGGTTGTGCCGTCCCATCCAGAACATCGGCGCGTGGAGCAGCACTCCGCAGGTGACCGCGATTACCCCGATGACAAAAGCCCACACGCCGCGACGGCCCGAGAGAGTGCTCGTGCTAATCAATCCTGGTCCCCGGCGTCCCGCTTGGTAGCGCTCACAATCCATTCTTTGCATCATTACCCGGCTCCAGCGCAACGGTTGCGGGGCTTAACCGGGGGTGCTAACCCGAATCCGACCTCCGGTTCCTTCCGGAGAATTCATGGCCGCGACCAGTGCAAGTGTCCGCGGCTTGACGAGGTTGACGCTGTCATGATGCTACAGAACGCTTTTCAGCCGCTCTCCGAAGAGACAGCTGGCGCGTTCCCCGTGCCGAGGCTCGGGATGGCGAAGGCAGCAGAAGCGTTTTCAAACAATCGCGCTACCGCCTCCGGCCCGTTGCCGCCTGGCCTAGCCATAATCATCGCGCGCCGCCGGCTCAGCCGGATGCACCCGCGCGCCCGGAGAATTTTCAATGTCCATGCGCATGCTGATCGACGCGCGCCACCCGGAGGAGACCCGGGTCGCAGTCGTCAAGGGAAACCGGATCGAGGAATTTGACTTCGAGTCCGCCGAGCACAAGCAGCTCAAAGGTAACATCTATTTAGCCAAGGTCACGCGGGTCGAACCGTCGCTGCAGGCGGCGTTCATCGATTACGGCGGCAATCGCCACGGCTTCCTCGCTTTCTCGGAAATCCATCCGGATTATTACCAGATCCCGAAGGCCGACCGCGAAGCGCTGTTGCGTGAGGAGGCCGAGCACGCCGCCGAGGAAGAGCGGCTGCGCGCCGCCGAGCTCGACAGCGACGACAACGGCGACGGCCACGATGACGACGGCGACGACCGCTATGACGAGCACGACAACGATCACTACGACAACGATCACGAAGCCGACCACAGGGGGGGCGACGCTGAAGAGGCTGTCGACGCATCCGAGGAGGGAACGGGATCCGACCGCTCGCCGGTGGATGAATCAGCCGCCGACGAGCTAAGGAAAAAGCGCCAGGCGCTGCGCCGCCGGTACAAGATTCAGGACGTCATCCAGCGCCGCCAGGTGCTGCTCGTTCAGGTCGTCAAGGAGGAGCGCGGCAACAAGGGCGCGGCGCTGACCACCTATCTGTCGCTCGCCGGGCGCTATTGCGTGCTGATGCCGAACACCAGCCACGGCGGCGGCATCTCGCGCAAGATTTCGAACGGCGCCGACCGCAAGCGGCTGAAGTCGATCATGAGCGACCTCAAGCTGCCGCAAAGCATGGGCCTGATCGTGCGCACCGCCGGCCTCTCCCGCACCAAGGTCGAGATCAAGCGCGACTTCGATTATCTCGCGCGGCTGTGGGACGAGATCCGCGAGCGCACGCTGGGAAGCACCGCGCCGGCGCTGATCTACCGCGACAGCGACCTCATCAAGCGCGCCATCCGCGACCTCTATCACCGCGAGATCGACGAAGTGATCGTCGAGGGCGAGGAAGGGTATAAGGCGGCGCGCGGCTTCATGAAGCTGCTGATGCCGAGCCATGTGCGGCGCGTCATGC
>JBDTXI010000144.1:0-6425 GCA_040006255.1 Sphingomicrobium sp. | reverse complement strand
CGGGACGTCCGACGGGCGTTTTCTCATCCAGCTCTGCCCGGTGGTCGATTTCGGCTTGCCCAACCCGACCATGCACAAGGTCGGCGAATGCGCCGCGGTCGACGACATCCATGCGCTTTCGCGGATCTACGAGCGCGTCGTGCGCAAAGTGCTCGGCTAAAGCCTCATCGCACCGCGGAATTCTCACGGTGGTCCACGGTCACACCGTCCATGGCGTAGTCGAACTTTTCGGTGGCGGTTCGAGCGATTCGCCATGTGCCGTGATCGTTGACCCACCGGTCACGTGAGAGCGTCGAGACGCGCACCGAATGCGCAACTCCATCGTCGCCCGCCGTTTGCTGGGTCATTGCAGAGTTCTGTTCTACGGTTGCAGATCGGTCGTCGCCTTTGACCGACACGATCGTCGTTTTCGAATGCCGCGTGGGATTGGCCGGAAGCGCGAGGACCTCCTTGATCACGTCCGCCGCGCCTTCCGAATTACCCCGGACGCCAACGCTGACGAACCCGTCCGCGAGCACCGCGCGAATCGCGCCCTCGTCCTTGCTCGACATGGCCGTCTGCAATGCCGCGTAGCGTGAATCGAGCGCGTCGCGGAGGGATGCAGGGTGTTGGTCACAGCCTGAAGCGGCCATGACGGCGCCGACCAGTGGAAGCAATTTACGCAATGCCATTTCCAATCACTCCAGGTAAGTCGTGTGTCGGCGACTTCGGTCGCGCGTCAGGCCACCGACTTCGCGCCGCGCTCGGCATTGCCCACCCAGGCCAGGAACTCGCCTTCGAACATCGGCGCGGCAAAGACATAGCCTTGGACCGAGTCGCAGCCCATCGCGCGCAGGATGTCGGCCTGGGCGACGGTCTCCACGGCCTCGGCAACGACCTCGCAACCGACGCCCTTGATCAGCTGGATCACCGCCTGGACGACGACGCGCGCCTTTTCCGAAGTGTCGATGTCGAGGATCAGCGATGGATCAAGCTTGACCCGGTCGAGCGGCATCGAGCGGAGCCGGGCGAGATTCGAGTACCCCGTTCCGAAATCGTCCATAGCGATTTGTGCCCCCTCGGCACGCAGCGCTCGGATTTCGTACATCACCTGCTCGCTCGCTTCCATCGCCGCGCTTTCGGTAAATTCGAGCTCGATCATCGACAGCGGCACTTCGGCATCGGT
Source organism: Sphingomicrobium sp. (assembly GCA_040006255.1). Taxonomy (GTDB): domain Bacteria; phylum Pseudomonadota; class Alphaproteobacteria; order Sphingomonadales; family Sphingomonadaceae; genus Sphingomicrobium. The sequence goes on along the minus strand of JBDTXI010000144.1, from coordinate 5,260 downwards.
GAAGGTTTGACGCAGCTTGGAGAAGAAATCGGCGCGGTCGATCTGGCGAGGACTGACGTTGAAGGCGACGCGGCCATGAAAACCGTCGCGCGACCAATTGCTGAGAAGCGACGCGACTTCGCCCGTCACCCAGTCGCCAACCTCGGCGATCACGCCCGTTTTCTCGGCGATCGGGATGAACGTGCCGGGAAGCCGCATCCCGTCGCGGGGGTGGTTCCAGCGGAGCAAGGCTTCAGCGCCGCAGATTTCGCCGGTAACCAGGCTCATTTGGGGCTGGAAGGCGAGGAGGAAATCGCCGCGCTCGACCGCTTCGGTCAACGCGCGCTCGGTTTCGACCTTGACCTGGTGCTCCGCGGCCAGCGCCTCGTCGAACAAACAATGGCGTCCCCCGCCCGACGATTTGGCCCGGTACATGGCGATATCGGCGGCGCGCATCAAAGCTTCGATGCTGGTGCCATGGTCGGGCGAAAGCGCGATTCCGATCGATGCGCCGATGTCCACACTGTGCGAGCACAGCTCGAACGGCTCGGCGATGCCGACCACCACGCGGCGCGCGATGCGTTCGATCTCGTCGGCCGATTCAATTTCGGGAAAGAACATGGTGAACTCGTCGCCGGCGAGCCGGGCAAGCAGCGGACGGGTGCATGCGCTGCCCGCATATTCTGCGTTCACCACGACCCGGAGACGGTTCGCCACCATGATCAGCAGCTGGTCGCCGCGGGCATGGCCGAGGCTGTCGTTGACCGACTTGAAGCGGTCGAGGTCGACGAACAGCATCGCCGAGCGCCGTCCTACGGGCGCTTCGCCGAGGAGCTTGTCGGCCTCGGAACGGAAATGGAGGCGGTTCGGAAGCGAGGTGACGGGGTCGTACATGCCGAGCGCATGCGCGTTCTCGATCGAGGCGCGCACTTCGGCGAAAAGCGAATCGACCGCCGCGGCGACCTTGGGCATCGCCCTTCGCACGCTCGCCGGGGCCGGGGAAACGAGGTCGCCGTCCTCGACCGCGAGCAGGCGCTCGCTGAGGGCCGACAACGCCCGCGCGCTTTCGCTGTTGGGCCGTTCGGAAGCGACATAGCTGACCAGCAGGCAGAATGCCCCAGCGGCCAGCGAAGCGAGGATCTTCTGGTCGAATGCGGTTAGGTAGAGCAGTGCGCCTAGCGAGAAGAGAAAGGACGCAATGCCGGCAGCACACGACAGGATCGCGTTGCTGACCTTCTGGGCCGTGCCTGCTTTCATCGGTTCGTGCGCCTCGCGCGACGGCATGCCCGCTTGGAAGCCGAGTTAAAGAAGGAGAGTTAAGAAAAAGTCATTTTCGCCTGAGGATTATGTACAAACTGCCCCCGCCGCCATGACGCCGATGAGCCCCGCGAACTGCGGCGATCGCCGAGGCGTGGCGCGAGGCGGCAAGCCAGTCGTTGACCGCCGCGCGGATCCGGCCCCGGGCCACCGGCGGCTCCCCCGGGCGGTGGTGCCCGGTGATCAGCAGGAGCACGCGGTCGCCGCAGCCGATGGCGTTCTCGAGCGCGCGGTCGATTGCGCGCCAGGCGCTTTCGAGGTTCATCCCGTGTAGGTCGAGAACTCGGTCAACATCCACCGCGCCCGAACGCAGCCGCTTGTCCCAACTGCCGTCCAGCGTCGTCCCGAGACGCGGCCGAGGCGGCGGCGTAGGTGCAGCGGGACGTGGGCGGGGCGGCTTGGGTGGCGCCGTTGGAGACGGCATTTCTTGTTTTTTTTCAACCGTTTGCGATTCGATCTTTTGCCGCGACAGAGGTTCTATCGTGGCTGTCACGCGCGCCCACAGCGCGGCTTCGTCAGGGCTGAGCTGGCGCACGCGCGGCGGTGCCTTTCGGCACCAGGATCAACGCCTCGCCCGACGCCGACATTCCACCGGCGATGGCAACCGCTTCGGGTCCCGCCCCCCAGAAGGTGTCGAAGCGGTTGGGGCCCTTGATTGCCCCGCCGGTGTCCTGCGCGATCCACAAGCCATCGGCCTCACGGCGGTCGGCCTTGAGGAACACCGGCGCGCCGAGCGGCACGTAATTGGGATCGGCGGCGACGGTCCCGTGCGGAGTAACCGGCACGTTCAGCGCCCCCAACGGCCCCGGCTCCGTCAGCGCCTTGAAGAAGACGTAGGACATGTTCTCGCGCATCAACGCGCGGCCCTGCTCGGCATCGGCGCGGATCCAGCCCTTGATGGCGTCCATGTTAGCCCCTCCCGGCGGAAGCACTCCGCGGTCACGCAGAAGCCGGCCGATGGCGACATAATCGCGGCCGTTCTGGCCGGCATAGCCGACGCGCACCACCGTCCCGTCGGGAAAGCGGATCCGCCCCGAGCCCTGAATTTCGAGAAAGAAGAGATCGACCGGGTCCTTCGCCCAGGCGAGCTCAAGCCCCTTGCCGCCGAGCGCTCCGTCCTCAATTTCGGCGCGGGTGTAATAAAGGACGCAGCTGCCGGTCGCATCGACTCGGCCGCGGCCCGTAGTCCCGTCCGCCTTGGTGCAGCGGACGAGGTCGGCCGGAACCCGGTAGAGCGGAACATAACCCGGCAGCGGCACCGGCGAGCCCTCGATTTCGGGTTCGTAATAGCCGGTGGCGAACGCCTTGCCGTCGCCGACCCGAACCCAGTCGAAGCCGTAATAGAAGAAGCCCGGCGCATATTCGGGAGCGAGCGAGGCAGCCTGGCTGCACAGCGCGCTCCAGTCGCCGGGCTGGGTCAGCCCCGACTGGTCCTGCCGCCGGCTTACGGACGGACAACTCGCGCGAAAAGCCGTCAGCGCCCGCTGCGCGTCTTCGCTCTTGAGCACGCGCGGCTGTTCGAGCGCGACGCCTGTGGCAGCCGCAGTTGGCCAAACCGGACTTGGCGGCGGAGGAGTTGGCGCGGGGACCACTGGTAACGGCGCCGGAGCGGCCGGCGGCGGAGCTTCGGGCGGCGGGAGCGGCTTGGTGGCGCAGGCGGCCAGAACAATGAGCGAAGCGAGCGCGAACGCGCGAGCGACGAAGGTCACTCGTCCTCGTCGGTCTCGATCAACACCCAGTTCGGATTGGGCGAATTGACGTCACGGCGGAATGTCCAGCGGTCGCGCGTCTGCACGGCGTCGCTTAGCGAACCGGCGACGACCTCGCCCGTCGCATTGCGGGTGACCGCGGCGATGTCGGCTTCGAAGCGGACGGTCAGCGTGGCGACTCCGCGTTCGGCCAAAGCCTCGGCGATCACCGCTTGCTCGATGGTGACCAGGCGATTGTCGAGCGTCAGGCCGTCTGTCTTGCGCTGTTCGACCGCGGCCGCGAACGTCTCATAGACGTGATCGTCGATGTGCGACCGCACCGAATCGAGGTCGCCCTTCCAGAAGGACTCGAGAATCAACCGGTAGGCCGCTTTCGCGCCTTCGAGGAATTTGGCGACGTCGAACGCCGGATCGGCCGCGAGGATCGCCCGAACGCCGGGACCGGCGGTGGGGACGAATGCCATGTCGCCGGCATCGGCCGGCGCTGACGGCGGCGGCGAAGGCTGGCTCACCTGCGGTCCAACGCGTGCGTCGGATTCGGCGGGCTTGAGGATCGGCTGCTGCTCGTGACCGGTCCGCTCGCCCAACACGCTGTAAAGGCGCAGGCCGATGAAAATTGCGACGAGGGCGAGGATGACGATCACGGTCAAGCTTGAAGATCCTCTTTGTGTCCAAACGTCAACATAGTGCGCCGAGCCTTAATATTCCAACACTCTCGGCGCACGAACGTGCCGTTGCAACGCGCGAGGCGGCGTTGCGCCCCATTTCATGCCCTGCTAGTCGCCAGCCGCAACGCGCCGCTGCCCTCGCGGCTCCCGGCATAGCTCAACGATTTGCAAGGAACAGCACAACAATGGCGGACCAGGTACCGGCAACCGGTGGCAATGGCGGTGGCAATGGCTCGGGCGAGCTCGCCTCCGACCCCGCGATCAGCATTCTCGCGCAATATATCAAGGATCTGTCGGTCGAGAATCCGAGCGCGCCGCAGGTTTTCCAATGGCAGGTCCAGCCCAACCTCGACGTCCAGTTCAACATCAACGTCGAGATCATCGCCGACGAGGTCCATGAGGTCGTGCTCAAGATCGAGGTCAACGCGCGCTCGGACAACGGCGTCCATTTCGTCGTTGACCTCAGCTACGGCGGACTGTTCGGAATCCGCAACGTGCCGGCCGACGCGCTGCAGCCGTTCCTGCTGATCGAAGCGCCGCGCCTGATCTTCCCCTTCGCCCGCCAGATCGTTGCCGAAGCTGTCAGCAACAGCGGCTTCCCGCCCCTGCTGCTCGACCCGATCGATTTTGCCGGAGCCTATCTCCAGCAGATGCAGGCGCAGCAGCCGGAAGGCGCCGTCGCCGGCAACGGCGCGGGCGAGCAGACGCCGCCCGACCCATCATCCGAAACCTGACGCCGGCGCGGCCGGGGGGCGCATGAACCTCGCCCGTTCGTTGGGATCGGTCGGCGGGCTCACCCTGGTCAGCCGAATCCTTGCGCTCGTCCGCGACACGCTGCAGGCGAGCTACGTCGGGGCGAGCTTTGCCTCCGACGCATTCTTCGTCGCCTTCCGCCTGCCCAACATGTTTCGCGCGCTTTTCGCCGAAGGGGCGTTTTCGGCCGCGTTCATCCCGATGTTCAACCGCAAGGTCGGCGAAGCGGACGACCTCAACGCCGGGCTGCGCTTCGCCGAGCAGACGCTGGCGGTGCTCCTGCCGGTGCTGTTCATGTTCACCGTCATCATGCTCATCGCGGCCTGGCCGATCACCTGGGGCCTGTCGGGCGGGTTCAAGAATCCAACGCATGAGCAGTTTGCCTTCGCCGTCACTTTGTCGCGGATCACGATCCCTTATCTGATGCTGATCAGCCTCGCCTCGCTGCTCGGCGGGATCCTCAATTCGCTCAACCGCTTCTGGGTGAACGCGGCGGCCCCGATCCTGCTCAATATCGCCATGGTCGGCGCCTTGTGGTTCTTCCACGGCCACGATGCCTACGAAACCGCGCGCGCGCAGGCGATTTCGGTCTCCGTCGGCGGCGTCCTGCAGCTCGGCTGGCTGATCCTGGCTTGCAAGCAGGCCGGCGTCGGCCTCGCCATCCGGCGACCGCGGATCGACGACGATTTGCGCCAGCTGCTGAAGCTGATTCTGCCGGCGGCAATCGGCGCCGGCGCCGTCCAGGTGAACCTCGCGATCTCGACCGCGCTCGCCGGGGCGCTGCTCGATCCGGGCTCGATCTCCTACATTTATTATGCCGACCGATTGAACCAG
>JBDTXI010000143.1:0-4749 GCA_040006255.1 Sphingomicrobium sp. | reverse complement strand
CAAGGTTCAGGCACCCACGATGGCGCTCAAGATCATCGACGATGCAATCCAGGCATTTGGCGCGGCCGGCGTCTCGGACGATTTCGGGCTGGCGCGCGCTTACGCCTCGATCCGCACGCTGCGGCTGGCGGACGGGCCGGACGAGGTCCATCGCCGCGCCATCGCCCGCCTCGAATTCAAGAAGCATCGATGAGCGAACAGCAGCTGGACGAGCGAGCCCTCGGCGATTGGCTGAGCGCGAATGTCGAGGGCTTTCAGGGCCCGTTCGATCTGACCAAATTTCCTGCCGGGCAGTCGAACCCGACTTACCGCATCCGCGCGGCCTCGGGCGATTATGTGATGCGCCGCAAGCCTTTCGGAAAACTGCTGCCTTCGGCGCATGCCGTCGATCGCGAGTACCGCTTGCTTTCGGCCCTTCACCCCCTCGATTTCCCGGTGCCGGCGCCGCTCGCCTGTTGCAACGACCCGGGCGTGATTGGCGCGATCTTCTACGTCATGGAGCTGGCCAAGGGCCGCGCCTACGCCAACGGCGCCTTGCCCGACTTCGATGCAGGGGCGCGCCGGCGAATGTACGAGCAATTGATCGACACCCTCGCCGATCTTCACAACATCGCCCCGGAGAGCGCCGGGCTCGAGGATTTCGGCAGGCCGGGCAATTATTTCGAACGGCAGGTCGCGCGCTGGACGCGGCAATACCGCGACTCGCAGACCGATTACATTCCCGAGATGGAGCGGCTGATCGCTTACCTTCCGCAAACGCTCCCCGAGCAATCGCGCAGCGCCATCGTGCACGGCGACTATCGCATCGACAATGTCCTGTTCGACGGCGACGGGACGTTGACGGCGGTGCTCGACTGGGAGCTGGCGACGCTCGGCGACCCCCTCGCGGATTTCTCCTATTTGGCGATGCAGTGGATGCTCCCGGCCGATGGCGGCGCGGCGGTGGGCGGGCTGGAGCTGGAAGGGCTCGGCATTCCGCGGCTGGCGCAGATCACCGCCCGTTATGCGGAGCGCTCAGGCGTGCCCGTGGCGGCGAAGCTCGACTGGTATTTCGCCTACAATCTCTTCCGCCTCGCCGGCATCGTCCAGGGCATCAAGAAGCGCGTGCTCGACGGCACGGCCAGCCACGCCCAGGCCGAGGATATGGCCAAGCGCGTGCCGATGCTCGCGCAGGCCGCGTGGAGCTTCGCGAAGAAGTCGGGGGCGTTCGCTTAAAGCCGACCGAGCGGAACCTATCCCGCGTCGGATTGTACCTGCGCCAGCCACGCGGGCTCGGGCTGGTCGAGGTCGTAATACTCGAAGATCAGGTGGATGCGGTCGGTCGCGCCGCGGTTCTCGACAGCGTGGACCCCCATGTTGTTGACCTCGACCACTTCGCCTTCCGCAAAGTGATAGCGGACGCCGTCAACATAGAAATCTACGTGCGCGTTGGTTTGCAGCGGCACATGGACCTTGTGCGGCCATTTGGCGGCTGGATTTTCGTCGCGGTGGGGATGGATCACGCCGCCCGGCGCCATTCGCGCGAGCATCACGCGCGGGAATGCGCCGCGTTCGTATTCGTAGGGGGTTGTTGCCGCCGAAAGCACCGGCTCGAGCACGTCTTTCCACTCGTTCCACAGCGGCCGGTCATAGGATTCCCGCCAGTCGAGGAAGTTCGAAACGAAGCGGAAAACGATGTGCCGGGTCGTGCCCAGGGCTCCGAACTGGTTGGGTTTGCCGGCATTCTCCGCGTCCCAAACCGCTTCGGGAAGCGCCAGCGCCGCCTCGCGCAGTCGCGTGACATCGACCGTCCCCAAGCGGCGAATGGTGGTGGTCTTGCGTTCGTTTGGGTGCATCGGGGTCAAAACTCGTAATCGAACAGTTCGAGGTCGCGAGCGTAGAGCCTCGCCACCCCGTCGATCAATTCCTTATCGAAGTATTCGCGATATCCGCCCCGTTTGGACGGGTTTACTTTCTCCAGCGCCGCAGTCGGAATGCCGATGCGGGCGCAGATTTCGTCATACGACTTCTGCATGTCCTCGACCCTGCCGATGTAGTCGCTGAGCAGGGCGCCGGCGGGGTCAGTCACGAAGGTGTGCTGCGGTTGAAAGAGGATGTGGTCGTTTGGCGGCCCGCGGACGATTTCGCGCATCACTTGCTGCGGATCGCGCTCGAACTCGCCATCGTCGCGAGTGACAAAGGCGCAATAGGAGATGAACCGATCAAACGGGTTGCGAACGAAAGCGAACTTGAAGCAGGACGTCCACGCTTCCGGGCGCAGATAGGGGCGCACCTGCTCGAGGCTCAGGTGGCCATGCTGCAGCCGGGCCAGCTCGGGGATCGGGAATTGCTTTTGCACGAACAGGCCGACCTGCTCGATATCCTGCGGGCCCATGTGCTTGCGCAGCGCCTGACGGACGGCGTGGGTGCCGGTCTTGGGAATGGCGGCGAAAATGAACTTGTGCAGTGCGGAGACAATCATTGCCCGGTGAACTTCGCAGCTCTCTTTTCGAGGAAAGCGGCGACGCCTTCGCGATAGTCCGCGGTGAAGCCGAGGCGGCGCATCGTCCCCGCCTGGCGATCGAGCTCCTCGCCGAGGCTGTATTGCCAGCTGGAGCGGATCATGTCCTTGATCGCGGCGAGCCCGAGCGGCGGCAGCGACGCGATCTTGTCGGCAAGCGCATCGACTTCGGCGTCCAAAGCGTCGTCGTCGACCGCCTTCCAGATGAGACCCCACTCCTCGGCCTTCGCCGCCGGCAGCGGCTCGCCGGTGAGCGTGAGGCCAAGCGCGCGCGCCTGGCCGACGAGGCGCGGAAGAACCCAGGTGCCGCCGCTGTCCGGGATCAGCCCGATCGCCGAGAAGCTCTGGATGAACTTGGCGGATTTGGCCGCAACGACGATGTCGCAGGCGAGCGCTACATTGGCGCCGGCGCCGGCGGCAACTCCATTGACTCGCGCAATCACCGGCTGGGGCAGCGAGGTGAGCGTGCGGATCAGCGGGTTCCAGCATTGCTCCACGGTCGCGCCGAGATCGACCGCTTCACCCGGCGCCACCGCGCGGTCGTTGAGATCCTGACCCGCGCAAAAGCCGCGCCCGGCGCCGGTCAGGATGACCACGCGCGCATCGCCGAGGTTGGCCAGCGCGTCGCGCAGCTCCTCGTGCATCGGCGCGGTGAAGCTGTTGAGCCGGTCGGGCCGATTGAGCGTGATCCGCGCGATCGCACCGTCCGCCTTGAAGTCGATGGTCTCGTAAGCCATGCCGCCGCCTAGCCAAGGAGGGGCCGTGGACGCAAACGAACTCGCCAGCCGGGTCGCGCACGCGATGCTCGCCGCCGAGGGCACCGGCCCGGCGTGGGGCATCGTGATCGAGGAAGCGCGTGCGGGCTATGCTCGGCTGTCAATGCAGGTGCGCGCCGACATGATAACTGGCCACCGGATCGTCCACGGCGGCATGGTGTTCGCACTTGCCGACACGGCCTTCGCTTATGTGTGCAATGGACGGAATGAAAAGACTGTCGCGGCGCAGGCGTCGATCGTTTTTCTCGGCAGTGCGGGGGAGGGGGACAAGCTGATCGCCGAAGGGCAGGAGGTCGCAACTGCGGGCCGGAGCGGAGTCACGCGTGTTTCGGTCCGCACGAGCGAAGGCCGGCCAATCGCAGAGTTTAGTGGGTATTCGCGGATGATCGGCGGAACAGTTGTCGAGTAATCACAAACTGATCCGCCAGTTTAGATGCGTCTGGTAATGGCTCTCAATCGGATTTCCGGCTGAATCTGTGGCTGGTTCGAAGCGCGCTCGTTCGATGAAAATTTCGCATGTCCGGTTGTCGAGCACCTTGTGGTGGCTCGTCTTGGTCACCTGGCACGTCAATCGCACGCCCGTTCGTGCCAATCGTCAAGTCGACATGCACATCCCCCTGCCAGTTGTTGTCAAGCGCCTCTCGAGGATAGTCGTCTGCCATTACGACACCCTGCTGCGCAGGAGGCGCGGGTGTCGCCGGCGGGGCGGCGGCTACTTGGAGCAATGCAAAGAGGGGCAGCATAAAGCCACTGTTGCCGATCTGATTGGCATGCTCAAGCGCATCCTATCCTGCGCACCCAATTTGAACCTTGATCGTCCAGAGGCTACATCGCGCACCATGTACACGACCGAACTTCAGAAGACGGCCAAGATTGAGAATCTCGAGGACCCTCGGCTCCTCGAGGCCTTCGAGGCGCGGGTCGCGGCGGACGATTTCATCGAGCCCAAGGAATGGATGCCCGAAGCCTACCGGCGAACGCTGACCCGCCAGATCAGCCAGCATGCGCATTCAGAGATCGTCGGCATGCTTCCCGAGGGCAATTGGATCACGCGCGCGCCGTCGCTTCGGCGCAAGGCGATCCTGCTGGCCAAGGTCCAGGACGAGGCGGGGCACGGCCTGTATCTCTATTGCGCGGCGGAAACGCTGGGCACGAGCCGCGAGGAGATGATCGAGGCGCTGCATTCGGGGAAGGCCAAATATTCGACGATCTTCAATTATCCGACGTCGACCTGGGCGGATATCGGCGCGATCGGCTGGCTGGTCGATGGCGCCGCGATCATGAACCAGGTGCCGCTGCAGCGAACCAGTTACGGGCCGTATGCGCGGGCGATGGTCCGGGTGTGCAAGGAAGAAAGCTTCCACCAGCGCCAGGGCTACGAGATCATGATCGCGATGGCCGGTGGCACGGCTGAGCAAAAGCGCATGGCGCAGGATGCCTTGAACCGCTGGTGGTGGCCGAGCCTGATGATGT
>JBDTXI010000142.1:0-54030 GCA_040006255.1 Sphingomicrobium sp. | reverse complement strand
TGGGATTTCCTTGCACGGCACGAGCGTCGTTTCCGCCGCAATCGCCGAATGACCAAGATGTATGCGAGTTGGGATCGAATGGATGCGGCGGTGCGCGACGCATATCGCGTGAGTGCCGGGGCTTTTCTGGAAACGCTTGAACCCGCCGCGAAAGGCTGGGCTCGCTAGAGTAGCGCGCGCGACCGTTAGCGGCTCGATAATGCGCAGGCGTCCGCTCCGCCCTCGGGAGCAAGCATTCATCACAAGGGTTGAGGCACAATGCAAAGTGAATTTCCCAAGAGCCTCACGAGCTGGTCCGACTTCCCCCGTTGCCGTCGTCTGAACGAGCATGATGTGCGTCCCGATAAACGGTACGTCCTCTGCTGGCTTCAGCAGGCGCTTCGATCCCACGACAACCCTGTCATCGATGCTGCGGTTCGGCTTGGCAATGAGCTCAGTCTGCCGGTCCTCGTTTATCACGGGCTGCGTGAAGACTATCCGTTCGCCTCCGCTCGTCTTCATCGGTTCATCATGGGCGCCAGCAAGGACCTGGCGCGGGGGTGCGAGCAACGCGGCCTTGCCTGCATCCAGTTTGTCGATCGAGCAGCGAAGCGCGAGAAGGGCTTGGTCTACCGGCTCGCGAGCGACGCAGCCGCGATCATCCTCGAAGATCAGCCCGCCTTCGTGGCGCAGTGGCAAGCGAGTCTAGTTGCCAGTAAGGGTGAGGCTGCAGTGATCGCGGTCAACGCTGCCTGCCTTGTCCCTCCTGCCGCGCTTGACCAGGGAGTGGGCACGACCGCCGCTTTTCGTCGTCGGCACGTGGCGGCGCGTGAGCAGTGGCGATACTGGGTGGACGAGAAGCGGTCCGTTGCGGCCTATGACGGGCCGCTACCGTATGAGCCCGATCGCCTCGGCACGCTGACGGACGAGGAACTCGACACGCTCGTCGCCTCGCTAGAAATTGATCATGACCTGCCGCCTAGTATCATGCTTCCCGGATCGCGGGACGAGGTGCTCCTTCGCTTGGCGAGGCTCACCCGGGAGGTTCTGCCCGCGTATGCGGCCGCTCGCGGCAATGCCGCGCGACCGGAGGGCGCGAGCACGTTGTCGCCTTATTTGCACTTCGGGGTCGTCGGACCGCGCGAGATCATGGCCGCGATCAAGGCTTCCATCGCTTCCCCGATCAGCCAGGACAAGTTTGCCGATGAACTCCTCACTTGGCGCGAGTGGTTCCATTACAAGGCCCGAACGATGCGCGTGCCCGAAGCATATGATCGCGTTCCGAACTGGGCGCGCGCGCAGCTGGCGGAGCACGCCGGTGACCCGCGGCCGGAGAAGGAAACGCTCTGGGCGCTCGTCCATGGCGAAACCGCCGACGAAACGTGGAACGCCTGCCAGAAGCAATATTTGATCGACGGATGGATGCATAACAATTTGCGGATGTACTGGGCGAAGCGGATCATCGCGATGACGCCTGATCCTCGGACTGGTTGGGCGACGGCGTGCTACCTCAACGATCGGCTAAGTCTCGACGGGCGTGATCCCTCAACTTATGGCAATCTGGCTTGGGCATTTGGCGACGCTGCACCAGGCTACCGCGTCAGTCCGATCTTTGGCCTCGTGCAAACCCGCAATGACCGATCGATTCGCCAACGACCGGGCGGACCTGAGTGGTTACGTTCGGCTGCATCGAGGCCGCGGCCCACGCTGCACGTGCCCGATGCGCCTCCGGCCGACCCCTATATGAGCGGCCGACTTCCGATCTGAATCCACAGCGCTTAGTTCCAGACCTAGGCGGGCTTGCTGCGCCAGCAGTCCATTGTGGTCAATATCCGCAGAATGGTGAGCGAACAGTTCACTTTACTGCGCGTTGAAGTGGGGTCTGGAAGGAATGAGCAAGGCGGTAGCTCTCGATTTGTTGCAGTGTAACGCGCGCAATGCAGCGGCTTGGGGAAGCGGCTGCGATGAGAAAACTTCTCGTCCGGAGTGCGGTGCATTTTTGAGAATGTTGCGGTGCAACGCGCGCAATGCAGCGGCTCGGGGAAGTGGATGCGATGAGAAAACTTCCCGTCCGGAGCCGGTGCGTGAAGCGGCATTCAATGCGGTCGGTGTGAAACCCTACAGAAGCGATTTCGACGCGGATCACTCGGGGCAATGGTTGCGTGAATTGACTTTGCGCGGATAGAGCGCCCTGTCTGCTCTCCACCAATCGCGACATAAGGAAACGTCCGGTTTCGACCCATTCCTGCCATTGAGTGAGAAAGCAGTCCTAGGCCAAGGCTACAATACGGAGAAAGAAGCGACTAGGCGGATCCAGGGGGCTACCAAGGCTGCTTGGGGGGCGCATGACAAAACATGGCGAAAAGCCGCAGACGATCGGGATCTGGATGACCACTGCACTGGTGGTCGGGACGATTATCGGATCGGGAATTTTCATGCTCCCGGTTAGCCTTGCGCCGCTTGGGCGTAATGTCTTGGTCGGCTGGTTGGTCAGCGGCGTTGGTGTGGTGTGCATCGTCTTCGCTATGGCACAATTGTCGCGCCTTGGCGGCGACGGCATCCAAGCCAACATGGAGCGCGAATTCGGGCCGACTATCGCGTTCGTCGTCGCGTGGGCGTTCTGGGTTTCCAACTGGACGGCGCAGGCGTCGGTCGCCATCGGTGCGGCATCGGCCCTGTCATTCGCTGGATCGCAGTTCGGCGGGCCGGGACTCATCGTTCCCGTCTCCATCGGCTGCGTTCTTCTGCTCACCGCCGTCAATGCGATTGGGGTGCGTGCGGCCGGCGGACTTTCGGTGGTGACCGTAGTCATTAAGCTCCTACCGCTGCTGGCCGTCATCTGGCTGTTCGTTCAACGCGGTGCGAGTGGCGCCAGCTACGAGCCGCTGCCGCCACTCGCGATCACTTTCGCCAATGTGGCCACGGCCACTGCATTGACCTTCTTTGCACTGACGGGCTTCGAAGGCGCCACGACCCCCGTCGGCAAAGTCGCCCATCCCGCACGCACCATCCCGCGCGCATTGTTTGTCGGCACGACATTCGTCGTGATCCTGTACCTGCTCGCGGGGACTGGCATCCAGCTGCTCTTGCCCGCTAACGTTGTCGCGGCTTCGGCCGCGCCATACGCTGATGCCCTGGTCTCCAACTGGGGACACGGCGTCGCATCACTCGCAGCTTTGACAATCGCAATCAGTGCGTTCGGTTGCCTGAATGGGCTGATACTGGCCACCGGCGAGCTCGGCTATGCCATGGCCCTGCGCGGCGACCTGCCGGCCGTCATGGCAAAAACGCGCGGCGTCAACACTCCGGTCGTGGCGCAACTCGTCGGATCCGGGCTCACCGTCCTCCTCCTGCTCGCCAACAGCAGCCGCGCCACAGCCAATTTGTTCACTTTCATCATCCTGCTGTCGACGGCGGCGATCATCGTCCTTTATTTCGCCAGCGCATTAGCGGCCTGGAAGCTCAGCCCGACGCTCGGCCCGCGCGCGATCATCGCGATCGCCGTTACGTTCATTGCTTTTGCCATCTACGGGGTCGGCCTCGAAGCCAGCCTTTGGTGTTTGGTACTGCTCGCCGCGGGATTGGCCATTCGCACCGTCATGCGCCGCCTCAATTCGCGCGTAGCGATCTCGGCGGAGAAAGCCGCTCCAACATAGCACCCGAAAATTACAGAGGGTCCGCTCGGCTTACATCTCAGTCAGTCCCGGGAAAGCACGTCGACGCGGATGATCGTTCCGCGGGCGAATGCTTGCGTCGCCACCGCAAGATCAGCGGGTGAGATGCTCATCAGTTCAGCGCGGAGCTGCTCATGTGAGCGCAAGGCGCCGACTTCGATGAATTCGCGACCGAGCTTGCTAGTCAATTCGTCGTTGCTTTGAGCGGCCGTCAGATCTCGGCCGAGGAGGTGATCTCGTGCGGCGGCGACTTCGCCAGGCGAGGGCGGGTCGCTGGCGAGTCTTGCGAGCTCAGTTCTGAGCTCAGCTTCCATCGCATCCGCCTTGTCGGGGTCCACGCCGGTCGAGATTGTCGCCCACGTGCGTCCGCCGTCCGTCCGAAAATCACTGTGGATGTGATAGACAATCCCCTTGTCAGTTATGGCCGAACGGCCAAGCCGGCCCGAATAATCGTGAGTCAGGACATAAAGCAGCATTTGCCACGCCAGCGCCTGGCGAGTGCCGAGCGGCGGACCCTCGACGACATAGCCCATTGCGCCTTGCGACAGCGGCTTGGAGATTCGTTCGCGAACCAGGCGCAGGGTAGGGGAAGCGGCAGGCGGCGCTTTGCCGGCCAGCTTGCCCGGCGCAGTCGGGCCAAGCGCCCGCTCGAGGACAGCGAAGGCTTGCCCCGGTTCAACCTTCCCGCTGACGATCACGGCCAGCGGCTTCGGTGCGGTGGTCGCGTGAGTACCGGTGTGCGCGAAGATTAGCTCCTGCAGGCGCGTTACAGGATCTTTGCTCGCCTGTTCTGAGCGTGTTTGCGGCTGACGCGCCGCAGCAATGGATTGGACGATCAGGGCGTCGAGATGTTCTGGCGTGCCGGAGCGAACGACCGCATCGAGCCCCGGCAGTTCCGCGGGATGTGCCCCGGCTTCAATCGCTCCAGACAAGAGCAACTCGACGGTGGCCGTTTCGGAAAGGGGGTTTGACTGAACGATGGCCGGCAGCCCGCGTGAAAGATGGCGCAGCTGCGGCTCGCCCGCCGCGACAGTGACCGGGACGGCTCCGAGCCGGTCAGCTGCCGGCTGCGGGTCGCCCGCACCCGGCCGTGTGGAAGGTAATCTCCCCGGAACCATCCAACCGACGGTAGAGCTTTCCGTTCGCAGGTATGCCCGAGCGACGCGTTGAACGTCCGCGGCGCTGACGGCCCTTATGTGCTGCGGCATGCCGAGCAGCGCATCAAGCGCGTCAACGCCCTCGAAAAAGGCGAGCTGGTGAGCGGCATCCTCGGTTGTCTGCACATCCTCGGAGATCGCGCGAACCACCGCGGCCTTGGCCTGCTGAAGGCGCCGCTCCGCCGTTGGGCGTTCCGCGATCCTCGAGATGCGCTGTTGAAGGTCGCGCTCGAGCGCGCTGCGATCCGCGTTCAAGCCGATCGACCCGCCGATGGTGAAAAGGAACGGCTCATGCGTAGGTGGCAGCCAGGTCGCGATGTCGCCAGCCGCTCCAAACAGCATTGAGCCTTTAAGCGATTGAGTCGCTGACCAGCCGCTCTGGTGCAGGTTGACGCCTGAGCCGCCGGACAGAATTTCCTGAAGTACGAGAAACGCCGGGAAGTCCGGACTGGACGCAGCGCAGGACGGAAAGGCGAGCAGGAAATATTGCCGGTCCACGGGGCCGGACAATTGGATCTTCCGTTGCCCACGTTGCGGCAGCTCGACGGTAAAGCTCGGCTCCGCGACCGGCCTAGCCGGCACATCGGCGAAATCTTGCGAAACCAACGCGCGCGCGCGCGCAGGGACGAAGTCACCGACGATCGCGAGGACGGCATTCCCCGGCGCGTAGTGACCTGCATAATATGCGCGCGCGTCTTCCGCGGTCAGGTCCAGCACATCGCTGACGTAACCCGCCATCGGACTCCCGTACGGATGCGCCTGGATCGCGGTTCTTGTGACCGCGTCCTGAAGGACGGATGCCGGGTCGTTCTCGTAACTGTGCAGCTCGGTAATCACCGCGCCCTTCTCGGCCGTGATCGAGGCGGGATTGATCACCGTCCGCGCCATCCTGTCCGCTTCGATCTTGAGCAACAGATCGAGGCCGTCACTGGGCATGGTCGCGAAATAGGTCGTCTGATCCATCGCGGTGTAGCCATGCCATTCCCCGCCGGCGTCGTAGATCAGCTCGGTTGCCCGTTCGCTGGGAAAATTCTTGCTTGCCCGGAAGGCGAGATGTTCGAGGAAATGGGCGAGACCGGTCTTTCCGGTAGTCTCGGCGGCCGAACCGCTCTTGTAGAGCATCTGCACGCTGACGATCGGAAAACTATGGTCCTCCAGCATGATCACGGTCAGGCCATTCGGAAGATGGCTGATTCCGGCGCGATTGAGGCTGAGCTCGGCATTTACCGGCGCTGCGGTCGCCATTGCCGCTGCAAGAATAACAGCTGCTATTCGCATGTCCCCTCTCGTGCCTCGAGAAGAGCGTAGGATGGCTGCCGAAAGAAGAACAGCAGCAACGTTGATGCCGCCGCTGCAACCGTTAGTGTGCGACAATGACCGCCGAACACGTTTTCCAACGGTCCACGTCAGCCCAGTCTCCCGTTGCTGTTCGGGGAGAAGGGATATTCCTGATCGATGACGGCGGGCGCCGCTATATCGACGCGTGCGGCGGAGCTGCCGTGTCGTGCCTCGGCCACGCTCACCCTCGTGTCATTGCGGCGATGGCGGACCAAGCCGTTGACTTGGAGTATGTCCACACAGGATTCTTCACGACCAAGGCAGCCGAAGAGCTGGGGGCCGTCATTGCGGACATGTCGCCGGGCGCGCTTGATCGGGTGTGGTTCACAAGCAGCGGTTCGGAGGCGATCGAGGCTGCCCTGAAACTGGCCCGGCAATATCATCTCGAGCGGGGAGACGCGGGACGCAGCCGACTAATCGCCCGACGTCAGAGCTATCATGGAAACACACTCGGCGCGCTCGCCGCGGGTGGAAGCGCCTCGCGCCGAGCTCCCTATCAGCCGCTGCTCTTCGACGTCTCGCTGGTCGATCCATGTTTCGAGTACCGCTTTGCCGAGCCGGGCGAGAGTCCGGAGGCATACGGGCGCAGGGCAGCTGACTCGCTCGAGCAGGAAATCCTGCGTCTCGGTCCGGAAACCGTCATCGCCTTCGTCGCCGAAACCGTGGTCGGGGCAACCGCCGGCGCAGTGCCGCCAGTCCCCGGATACCTCCGCCGGGTGCGCGAGATCTGCGACCGGTACGGCGTGCTTCTGATTCTCGACGAGGTGATGTGCGGCTCCGGCAGGACCGGTACATTCCTGTCATGCGAGCAGGACCAGGTCTTCCCGGACATCGTCACGTTGGGGAAAGGCCTAGGCGGGGGCTACCAGCCCATCGGAGCGGTGGTGTGCACGACTGAGGTTTACAATGCTGTCGCGGACAATTCCGCCGCGCTCAAGCATGGACAAACCTACAACGCGCATCCGATCGGCTGCGCCGCGGCGCTCGCCGTGCAAAGTATCATCCGCGAGGATGGACTGCTCGATCGCGTCCAGTCCAGCGGAGCGAGGTTAAGGCGATTGCTTGCGGAGCGCTTCGGGGATCATCCCAATGTCGGTGACATCCGCGGCCGCGGACTGCTCCAGGCGATCGAGCTGGTTGCCGATCGCACGCTGAAGACGCCGTTCGACCCGGCGCTGGCTATGCATCAGCGGGTAAAGGCCGCAGCTTTCGGTCGGGGGCTGCTGATCTATCCGGGCGGCGGTACCATCGATGGCTGCCAAGGCGATCATATCCTCGTGGCGCCGCCGTACAATGTCAGTGATGACGAACTCGAGATGATCATCGACTTGCTCGCCGACACGTTGGACGCGGTCCTGCCGTCATGACTCGCGATCCCGGCTACGACATTCTGTTTGAACCGGTTCGAATCGGCCCCGTGACCGCGCGCAATCGCTTCTATCAGGTGCCGCACTGCACCGGCATCGGCTGGACTCAACCCGAGACGCTCGCGCGGCTGCGCGGAATCAAGGCTGAGGGTGGATGGGCAGTCGTCGCGACGGAGGAGACCGAGATCCATCCGAGCGCCGATTGCGAGCCCTTTCACGAGGGGCGCTTGTGGGACGATCGCGACATTCCCGCTTTCGCTTTGATGGCCGACGCGGTGCACGAGCACGGCGCGTTAGCGGCTATCGAGATCATGCATCACGGCGCGTCGGTCGCGAACTGGGGCACGCGCATGGCGCCCATCGGACCCTCGCATCGGCCGATCATATATTATTCCCCGGTGCAGGCGCGGGCCGTGGACAAGCAGGACATCCGCGACTTGCGTAGGTGGCACCGCGATGCCGCCCTGCGGTCGAAGAAGGCCGGGTTCGACGTGGTCTACGTCTATGCGACCCACGACCTGTCGATCGCGCACCAGTTCCTTCAGCGCCGCAGGAACGACCGCACCGACGAATATGGCGGAAGCCTCGAGAACCGCGCGCGTCTCCTGCGCGAGCTGATCGAGGACACCAAGGACGCCGTGGGTGACCGCTGCGCTGTTGCTGTCCGCTTCGCGGCTGACGAGCTGATTGGCGACGCCGGGCTCACCCATGACGGCGAGGCGCGCGACGTGATCGAAATGCTCGCCGAGTTGCCCGACCTCTGGGACGTGAACATTTCCAACTGGCCGAACGACAGCCAGACGTCGCGCTTCGCCAAGGAAGGATTTCAGGAGGAATATACGCGCTTCGTCAAACAGGTGACGAGCAAGCCGGTGGTGGGCGTCGGCCGCTTTACCTCGCCGGACACGATGGTCTCGCAGATCAGGCGGGGCGTCATGGACTTCATCGGCGCGGCGCGGCCATCGATCGCCGACCCCTTTCTGCCCAAGAAGATCGAAGAGGGGCGGATCGACGAGATCCGCGAGTGCATCGGCTGCAACATGTGCGTGTCGAGCGATTACACGTCGACCAACCTGCGCTGCACGCAGAACCCGACGATGGGCGAGGAATGGCGACGCGGCTGGCATCCCGAAATCATCCCGCCGAAGAAATCGGAAGGGTCGGTGCTGGTGGTTGGCGCAGGTCCAGCGGGACTTGAGGCGGCACTGTCCGCCGCGCGGCGCGGTTATGAGGTACACCTCGCCGAAGCCGGCGACGAGCTGGGCGGCCGAGTCAGCCGCGAAAGCCGACTGCCGGGACTGTCCGAATGGGCGCGCGTGCGCGACTGGCGAGTGACGCAGCTGGAGCGGATGGCGAACGTCTCGATCTATCGTGGCAGCAAACTCGAGGCGGGGCATGTGATCGAGTTCGGCGCGCGCCACGTCGCCATCGCCACTGGCGCCCTCTGGCGCGGCGACGGCGTCGGCCGGGAGTCCGGCTTTCCAGTGCCGGGCTTCGACGGCCCGTCGGTCTACACGCCCGACGATCTCATGTCCGGCCGTGTCCCTAATGCAGGTCCGGTGGTCGTGTGGGACGACGACCATTATTACTTCGGCGGAGTGCTCGCCGAGCTGTGCCGCAATGCCGGCCTGGAGGTCACGGTCGTTACCGCCGCGCCGATCGTTTCGGCGTGGACCGTGAACACGCTCGAGGCGCTGCCGATCGCGAAACGTCTTGCGCGCCTTGGGATCGACGTAATTCCGTACACGAATGTTGTGGGCTTCCGGAACGGTGCGGTGCAGCTGGTGAATGCCCTGACGGGTGCCGAGACGGAGCTTTCTGCTGCCGCGCTGATCACGGTGACGGCGCGCTTGCCTGTCGACAGCCTCTATGAACAATTACGCGATCAATGGGAGGGGATTGGCATGATATCGCTTGCGCGGATCGGCGATTGTCTCGCGCCGAGCACCATTCAACAAGCGGTTTACTCCGGCCATAAATGGGCTCGCGAGCTTGACGAAGCGCCCGAAGGCCTGACGCCCCGCGAACTGCCGATGATCGAGTCCGGCCGCTTGAGAGTAGCGCCATGACGGCAGTGCAAACAAGCCTGCCTCGAGTCACTTACTCGAACACCGGCGAGGATTTCTCCGGAATCCACGCGCATCTCGACGAGCTCATTCCCGCGGCCCAGGCGCGGCTGCTGGGCAAGAGCCGGCCGGCTCTAATTGGCGGCCGTGACCGGACGGAAGGCCATGTCGTTGCCGCGCGAAGTCCGATCGACCGCGACATCGTGCTTGGCGAGTTTCCGCAGGCTGACGCCGCGGTAGTGAACGAAGCCGTGGCCGCAGCTCGCGCCGCGTTTCCGGCCTG
The DNA here is from genome assembly GCA_040006255.1 of Sphingomicrobium sp. Lineage (GTDB taxonomy): Bacteria > Pseudomonadota > Alphaproteobacteria > Sphingomonadales > Sphingomonadaceae > Sphingomicrobium. The sequence goes on along the minus strand of JBDTXI010000142.1, from coordinate 44,166 downwards.
GCGAGACATCGGCTGGGAAAGACGCGTGGTGCTGCTCCGCGCGGGTGCGGACGTCCTCGAGGAGCGCAAGTGGGACGTGTCGGTCGCCTGTCTTGTTGAGGTGGGCAAATCGCGGCTCGAAGCCGTCGGCGAGGTCGAGGAAGCGATCGACCTCATTCGCCATTATTGCGCCGAGATGGAGCGCAACGGCGGCTTTGGCGAGGAGCGGCCGGGCGCGACTTCCGCCGAACGGTGCAGCGTCGTGCTGCGCCCTTATGGCGTGTTCGCCGTGATCGCGCCGTTCAACTTCCCGGTCGCGCTGTCGCTCGGAATGATTTCCGCGGCCCTCGTCGCCGGCAACACGGTGGTGTTCAAGCCAAGCGATGCTGCCGGTCTCACCGGCCGGCTCGTCGTTGAGGCGCTGGTTCAGGGCGGCTTGCCCGACGGCGTTCTCAACCTCGTCTACGGCGCGTCCGAGACTGGCGAGGCGCTGGTGCGGCACCCGCGTGTAGACGGTGTCGCTTTCACCGGGTCCAATGCGGCCGGCATGACGATCCTCCGCCACGCAGCATCGGCAACAGCTATGCGCCCTGTGCTCGCGGAAATGGGCGGCAAGAACCCGACATTTGTCGCGGAGAGCGCCGACCTAGTCGTAGCCGCAACGGGCGTAGCGCGGTCGGCATTCGGTCTGTCCGGGCAGAAATGCAGCGCTGCTTCGAAAGCCTATGTCGCGCTCGGGATTTTTGACGACTTCATCGCTGCGCTGGTCGATGCGACCGATCGGCTAGTGGTCGGCGACCCTCGTCGGCGCGACGTGTTCATGGGTCCCGTGATCAACGAGGCTGCGGTTGACCGCTTCTCGAGCGCGGCTGCTGCTGGTTCCGTCATCCGCGGAGGCCGCCGGCTTTCAGGCGGGGGGTGCGACCACGGTCCATATGTCGAGCCCACGATTGTCACCGGTCTGCCTAACGATCACCGCGTCAACCGCGACGAGCTGTTTGTGCCGTTTGTCAGCGTGCTGCCGTTCGATGACCTCGACGACGCGATGGCGGACGCGAACCGAAGCGCCTTCGGCCTGACTGCCGGCCTTTACTCGCAGGAGCAAGAAGAGCTCGATCGCTTTCTGACCGGGATCGAGGCGGGAGTCCTCTATGCCAACCGGGCGAGCGGGGCGACGACGGGCGCGTGGCCGGGTTACCAGACATTCTGCGGCTGGAAGGGCTCCGGCACGACTGGCAAGGGCGGTCTCGGCAGTTGGTACGTCCCGCAATTCATGCGCGAACAGAGCCATACGATCTTCGGCGCGCTGTGAACAAGATCTTCGCTTCCCCGAACGAGGCTCTTCAGGGCCTGCTTTGGGACGGGATGACGATCATGTCGGGCGGGTTCGGGCTCGTCGGCAATCCCGAAAGCCTCATCCCCGAGATTAGGGCGTCCCGTGTGAAGGACCTCACGGTCATTTCAAACAACGCGGGTGCGGACGGCTTTGGGCTGTGGGAGCTCCTCGAGACACGGCAGATCCGCAGGATGATCTCGTCTTACGTCGGCGAGAATAAGCTCTTCGAGCAGCAATTTCTCGCCGGCGAGCTCGAGATCGAATTCAACCCTCAGGGCACACTGGCGGAGCGGATTCGCGCCGGCGGCGCAGGCATCCCCGCTTTCTACACGCGGACGGGTGTCGGAACGGTGGTCGCGGAGGGCAAGCCGCAGGAGTCATTTCACGGGCAGGTCTATGTCCGCGAGACCTGGCTTCGAGCGGACCTCGCGATCATCAAGGCGTGGCGCGCGGACCCGCACGGCAACCTCCAGTTCCGCAAAACCGCTCGAAACTTCAATCCCGTTATGGCGACGGCGAGCGAAGTGACGGTCGTCGAGGCCGAGGAGCTGGTCGCCGCCGGCACGATCGATCCCGACTGCGTGCACACGCCCGGCATCTACGTCGATCGAATTGTGAAGAGCACGATCAACCAGAAGCGGATCGAGAATTTAACCGTGCGGACGCGCCATCAAGCGGCGGGGGCGGAAGCATGACAGGCAAGCTGCGACGTGCGCTGTCCGCAGGGTTCCTTTTGGCTGCGGGAGGCGCCGCAGCGGCCGGACGGGAGCCGGTGCTCAAGCAGGTCGATCTGCCGCACAGCTACTATTGGCGCGAGCTCTACATTCCTCAGCTGACAACCGGTCCCTCAAGCGTGAGCTTCACGCCGGACGGCCGTGCGCTGATCTACAGCATGGGTGGATCGCTATGGCGCCAGTCGATCGGTTCGGAGGAAGCGGTGGAGCTGACGCATCCGCGCGCCGCCTATGATTATCAGCCGGATGTATCCGCCGACGGCGAAGGCGTCGTGTTCAGCCGCTACGACGGGAAGGCGATCGAGCTTTGGCGTCTTGATCTCGGCACCGGTCGCGAGCAGGCCTTGACCTCTGGTGGTGCGGTTAACGTGGAGCCACGGCTGTCGCCCGACGGCAAGCGCATCGCTTGGGTGTCGACGCAAGGCACCGGTCATTTCAACCTCTTCATTGCCGACGTCCATGCCGATGGCTTGCGCAAACCGCGACCCTTGATTGGTGGCAGGCAGAGCAGGATCGCGCGTTATTACTATTCCCGGTGGGACCATGTGCTGAACCCGTCATGGAGTCCCGACGGCAAGCGCATCCTGTACGTCTCGAACCGGGAGGTCGCCTGGGGCACCGGCGACATCTGGTCGATCACCGTCGATAATCCAAAAGACCGCCGCAAAATGCTGAGCGAGGAAACGAGCTGGAGCGCGAGGCCCGAGACCTCGCCTGACGGGCATCAGGTGCTCTTCGCCAGCTATCACGGCAGACAGTGGCGGCAGTTGTGGGTGACCACGCCAGGCGCTGCGCCGCTGCCGCTGACATTCGGCGATTTCGACCGCTGGAATGCCCGCTGGTCTCCGGATGGCCAACGCCTCGCTTTCATCAGCAACGAGCAAGGCAATACGAGCCTGACGCTTCACGACTTTGTGGGTGGCGCCGAAACGCCGGTGATTGCGAGCAAGCGGCGATATAAGCTGCCGGAGGCACAGCTCACCCTCGACATCCGCGACGATCAAGGCCGAAGCATCCCTGCGCGCGTCGCTGTTCTCGACAGTGACGGGCGGGCGGCTGCTCCCGAAGCTGCCTGGATGCACGGCGATGACGGGTTCGACCGAGCGCTTCAGTCAACCGAAACGCATTACTTCCATTGCCCGTCGCGCTGCACGCTCGAGGCACCCGCGGGCGACACTGCCATATGGGTGCAGCGGGGCTTTCGCTACCTGCCGTGGCGGCAGACGGTGAGGCTGGTCGCCGGCGCCAATCAGACGGTGCCAGTGAACCTTCAGTCGAACGATCTGCCGGCTTCATTTGGGAGGTGGCGCAGCGCCGATTTGCACGTGCACATGAACTACGGTGGGCATTACCGAAACACGCCCGAGAATTTGGCGCGGCAGGCTCGCGCAGAGGATCTCGATGTCGTTTATGACCTCATCGTCAACAAGGAAGAGCGGGTCCCCGACATCGCGTACTTTCGGCCTGGCCCGGATCCGGCGAGCGGCAGCGATGTATTGATCCTGCACTCGCAGGAATATCACACCAGTTATTGGGGGCACCTCGGACTTCTGGGCCTTTCCGACCATTATCTCACGCCCGGTTTCTCGGCCTATCGGAACAGCCCTCTGCCCAGCTCCTATCCGGATAACGGCGCGATTGCCGACCTGGCGCACTCGCAAGGCGCACTGGTCGGCTACGTGCATCCTTTCGACACCGACATCGATCCGCCGAATGAGAAGTCGCTCACCAACGAGCTTCCCGCGGACGTCGCCAACGGCAAGGTCGATTACATGGAGATTGTCGGCTTCTCCGATCACAAATCGACCGCGCACGTTTGGTACCGCTTACTCAACCTCGGTTACCGGATCCCCGCCGGCGCCGGGACCGACGCGATGGCCAATTATGCCGACTTGCGCGGGCCCGTCGGAATGAACCGGGTGTTCCTAGAGACGGGCGGCGAGATGAGCCCTGCGGCTCTGCTTGCCGCACTGAAAGCTGGCCGGACGTTTGCGAGCAACGGTCCGCTGCTCGGCCTGGACATCGAGGGCAAGCACCCCGGCGACGTGATCTCGCGCGGTAGCCCGGGCAGGCTTCACTACCGCGTTGCGCTGCGCTCACCCGTCGCAATGAAGCATCTCGAGATGGTGGAGAATGGGAAAGTTGTGAAGGCCTTCGCGCTGACGGGTGACCGGCGCAGGTTCGACGCCGAGGGTGACCTAGACGTGGATACCGCCGGCTGGCTGCTGTTGCGCGCATGGAATGACGCCGCCGATCCTGAAGTGCTCGACATCTATCCCTATGCCACCACCAGCCCGATCTATCTGGAGCTGCCTAGCGCGCCGGCCCCTGACCCGGGGGACGCCGCATATTTCGTCGCGTGGCTCGATCGCGTGATCGCCGACGCGTCAGCGCGCAACGATTACCGCAATTCACGCGAGCGGGCGGCGACGTTGGAGTATTTGCGCAAGGCGCGAGATCACTTTCGGAGTTTCACAACCACAGCAAGGCAGCCCTAGGCGTGCATCCCGAGGGGCTGCTAACATCCAATCATCGCGCCGGCACACCGCAAGCGAGGGCCGAAGCACTCGCCCGTAAGCACCGGGTCAGCACTCATGACAAAAACACGGTTTTGTCATGAGTGGTGGTTTCGAATTGCAGGACGGCGCTCAAGCGCTCGTTGTCGCGGACCATTCCATCTGCTTCACGTATCTGATTTGGAGACAATGATCGTTGGCTCTCGAATGACGCGGGCAAGTACTTTCGGACGTAGTGTTCTGGCCCGTTGAACACCACGATGACGGTCGTATTTTCAAAATCGAGCAGGGAATTTCACGTCCGGAGCGCGGTGCATTTTTGAAATGTTGCAGTGCAACATGCGGGATGCAGCCCCGGAATCCCTGCTTCCCCGTTACCGAGATCTGAGCGGATGGGGTTTGCGCCGGTGTCGCCGAGTCCCAGGATCGCTCTTCAGGCTCGTGTCGCCTCGGGATAAAGGTGTGCGAGGATGGTTGACCCGAGCTGCCGCACAAGAGCAGACAAATCGGCCGGCGATGCTTCATCGCCCTCGCCCGGTGCGCTTGAGGTCTTCAACAATCGGGCAAGCTCGCTTCTTCGCTCCGTCACCGCCTCGGCGACCACGGACTGCCAGAAGTTTGGATGTTCGCCTTCTGCCCATTCCCCGCGTCCGCGACCGAAATGCGCCACCGCAAGATAACGAAGAAGGGCGGTGACAGTCAGCCGCTCGAGCAGCTCGGCAGACCAGCGTACGCTCGACTTTTCGTCGCCCCTCGCCAAGTTGAAGCCCTTCGCGACACCGGTTCCGCCAAGCGCACCAAGGATCGCACCTATGATCATTCCGCCTCCGAGCGTCAGGCCTCCTGCCGCCAAGTCCGCTGCGAGGCCACCCACGGCTCCGGAGAAGAGCCCGCCGAGCGCCGCACTAGCGCCCTCCGGAGCTTTCGCCTGATGCGCGTAATCGTCGCTTACTCGCTCGAGCACCTTGTACGCCGCTTTACCCGAGAGACCATGTAACTGGATGAGTTCGTCCGTCGACTTGGCGGTCGAGTCGGCCAAGCGGGTGGCGAGCACGCCCATTGCCTTCCGGGCGGCACGATCACCTTTTGACCGCCCCGTGATCGCAGCCGCCACTTTGCCCTGCCAGTTCGCTTCCTCCACCGTCTCACGATCGCGTGCCGCGCGATGCACATAACGGGCTAAGACGGCCATTGATGCCTCGAACCGAGCACGGTTCAACTCCTCCCACTTGCGGCTGAGGCTCGCCATCGCGCTCGCCTTGCTCGGGGGGAGCAGCGGCTTAAGGGTATCCAGTAAGCCGATTTCCTGTACCCAACATCGCGCGAAAGCGTCGAGAGGGAGGATTGCACGAACCTGCCCGGGTGCGCCAATGCCCCGCCAGCGCGCAATCTCGTTTGACACGCCCTCGCGCGGCGGGCCCATCTGGTTGAGCAGGAAAACGACGGGCTTGCCGATCCAGGCGAGCACTTCCATTTCCAAATGGACGTAGGAAGCAGACGCCGGGTCTTCAGCGGCATTGACCAAATACAGAATGACGTCAGCTTCTTCCCGCGCATTCTTGATGGCTTGCTGGCTTGACCAGAGTGGCCGCTCACGCCAGCGATCCCACACTTGTGACAGGAACCAGCCAATTGGGTTTTTGGATATCCGCAGGCGCGACAGCAATCGAGCAGTATCGCCAAAGCCGGGGGTGTCCCACAGCATGAGAGTGTCGTCGCCGCTTTGAACGAGAACATGGCCGGACGAAAGATCCGTGACGTGGGCAGCATCGCGCACCTCCCCAATGTCCCGCCCGAGCAGAGTCCGCGCGAGCGTCGTTTTTCCCGCATTGGTGTGGGAAATCAGGCTCAAGTTAATGGTCGTGCCGGAACCAGCTGAGGCAGCGCTATCAGTCACCCTCGCATCGCCCCGTCAGGCATTAGACGGCTCTCAAGGCGCTGAGCGAGACTTCGATTCTCCTCCTGCGACAGGTCCACGCCAAGCGGCACAATCGCGGCATTCGTAAGGGCCTGTCCCCAGGCGGCGAGGCGGCCTGTGATCCGCTCTTCGAGCCCGGTATCCCCCGCGAAACGGGCCCGAAAAGGAGTCTCGTCCACAACTGCGGCAAGGACAGTTCCCCGCCGTTCGGTCGCGATGCGCTGGGCCAGCGCGACTGCAAGCGCACCGTGATTCTCCTCTTCAGGCGTCGCCGACAGGGTGAAAAGCAGTATGTGATAATCATCGTCCGGAGCACCGACGTGCTCGGCTACCCAACTATCTTCCTCTCCGTAATCGATAGGCTCATCAAACCGTACTTCCGCGCCGTCACCGAGCGCACTGCGCAAAACTTCGGACAGGCGCCGTCGCGTCTCATCCCCCGGGTGATAGCCGTAAGGCGTGATCCGCGCCCGCCCAGGGCGACCGCCAGCATTGCGAAGCAAACGACGGATGTAGAAGTCTCCCCGGCCCGATGTCGGGAAGCGGCGCTCAAGATGAAAGGCGCGAGCCGCCTGCCACGAGCCGAGCATCAGTCTCGGCACGATCACCAGTCCCAGCACCGTCACGGCGTAAAGCGTTATCCAGGGCGCGGCGTTGACTCCGCCCGTTTCCGGACCCGTCCAGCGCATGGCCGCAATGCCCCCCGTCGACGGAAGCGCTATGTCCGTCACCCAGCTGGCCGGACCGAGCACGATCGACAACAAGGTATGGACCGCTTGCGGACCAAGAAAAGTGCTCTCCCACCCAGCGCGGTATTCGATAATCAGTCCGCGGAAATAGATGCCGCCGATTAGGCCACAGGCGAACAATGCAGCACCGAAGTGCAACGTCCGCTCGATGCGCGCGAGCGTCAGCGGTGCGGACGCCACCATCCAGTGATCCCTGAACGACGAGCCAGCTCGCTGAAGTGCGGGACCGTGCTCGGCATTACCGCGTCCGAGTCCCTGAACCCTGAGCAATGCTCGATAGAGCGGGTTACCGTCGTCGTCCTTGCTTCGGCGGATCACAGCAACCAACAGCAACACATAGATCAGGAGATTCCACACGATTGTCACTAGCAATGGGACGGCTAGGAGGTTGAGCCGCTTGCCGGTCCCGAATTCATTCGCGAGGAGCCCCGCGAATAGCGCGACCGACGGTAAGCCGACGCCGAGCCAGCGTGGCCACTGACCGCGCCGGAGCAGCCGGGCAGCGCCGGGATGGCGCGTTGTAAGGCGAGCCGAAGCGAAGACGGCGCGAGCGGCGATATAAGTATCGTCAGCACGGGGGCCCTTGATTTGGGCACTTTTGCTTCGGGCATGGGCTTCCGCCTGAGCTCGATCTTCTCGCGTGAGCAGAGTGGCTTGGCGGTCCTCCAGTTCGACCGCTCGCACCAGTTCGACATGACGCGCTTCGTCTTCGGTCATTCCCACTCCGTGGCGGCACCGTCTGAAGCCCTTACTTTTCGAGCGGATCGCCTCCTGCCTACTCGCACCGCCCCTGTATGTTCACAATGGCCGGGAACTGACGTTGCCGAAAAACGGGTCCAAGAATCATTGTGTTCGTCGGCCAAGGGACGGCCGGGGTGGAGCCTTTGCCGGCGTACTAGAAGGTCCGCCGCACTCACGACATTTTGCCACTTTTGTCATGAGCTCAGATCGGAGCGTGGATCAGTGCGATCGTTCCTTGAGGAGTTCGGACACAGTCACACAGCCGAGGCAAGCGGATTGCAGCGGGCTACTGGAAGGGCACTGAATGGCGGACACGTCCCGTCCGGAGAGCGGTGCATTTTTTGAGATGTTGCAGCGCAACGCGCACAATGCAGCGGCTTGGGGAAGCCGCTGCGGGCGCAAGAGATCTCGCCCGGCTACGCAGCAGGCCGGTCAAGCCGGCGAACTCGAACGGGGGTGACCAGAAGGTCCTGCGCAGGTTGATCGGCGGCGATGGGCTCGTGAATGTTCATGAGTGAGCTCATCAGGCCTTCGTCTGCGCTCGAACACACTCCGAGAACCAACGCCTCGTCGCACCCCTCGTCCGCGACATAGCCATGGCCCATGTTGGAATCGATGTAGATGCCTTCGCCCGTGTGCAAGGTCACCGGATCGTAGAATTCGGTGTGCACCACGATGCTTCCCTCGAGCACATGGATATATTCCTCGCCGGAGTGGCGGACGAGGTCGCCAAACTCGCCGAGTGACTTGGCGCGGATCCTGGTTAGGATCGGGACCATACGCTTCCGTCTCAGTTCCGTGCACAAGTAATAATAATCGTAGTTGGGCGTCGTGACTCGGACCGAGTCGTCAATCCGGCCGATGCTGCGCCGAGCGGTGACACTCTCGTCCGCCGGCTCGCTTTCGGCGAACAGCTCCGAGATCCGGATGTGGAGCTTCTGACTGAGTTGAAGGAGCTTGTCGTAGGTCAAGGTGAGCCGGTCGTGCTCGACTTTCGACAGCGTCGAGACGGGAATGCCACTGCGCGCGCTCATCTCCTTGAGCGTCCAGCCGCGGTGATTCCGAAGCTCTTTCAGAATGCGACCAAGAGTCGGGTGCTCGCTCACCGGGAGCGCTCCCGTACTAGATTTGACAATTCTCTAATCAGGATCATTATGTCCCCGATAGGCACGTAATAGCATGATAAGGCCAGATCGCCCGAATGGGCAAATCTGCAGGAAAAACGGGGAGATAAACATGCGAAAGGCGGCTGCAATTCTCGCTGCGATTCTTGGCGCTGCGGTCCTGTCTGGAGCGGTTGCGCAAACAACTCAACCGACGCTTGTTCCGACGGCGAAGTTCAGCAGCGCGACTTTGCCCAGCGCGCCCACGACGACTCAACAGCAGACGGTTGCGCCTCAGCTGACCGGTGACGACGTCACTACGTGGCTCGACGGCTACATGCCTTACGCGATCGCCAAGGGCGATATTCCCGGCGCGGTCGTCGTGGTCGTCAAGGACGGGCAGGTGCTGACCGAACGCGGGTTCGGCTATGGCGACCTGGCGAAGAAGACCAAGGTCGACCCCAAGACCACGCTCTTTCGGCCAGGCTCCATCTCGAAGCTCTTCACGTGGACCGCGCTGATGCAGCAAGTCGAGCAAGGAAAGGTCGATCTGAACGCCGACGTCAATAAATATATCGATTTCAAGATCCCTCCCTACGATGGCAAACCGGTGACCGTCCTCAATCTGATGACGCACACGCCGGGCTTCGAGGAACAGGTCAAGGACCTCATCAGCCTTGGCGAGAAAACGCAGGTGCCGTTCGACACTCTGCTCAAGCGCTGGACGCCAAGGCGCATTTACGCACCGGGTACGACGCCGGCCTACTCCAATTATGGCGCAAGTCTTGCCGGCTACATTGTGCAGCGCACGTCCGGCGAACCGTTCGACGCTTATCTGGAGCATCATATTTTCGGGCCGCTGGGGATGGCGCACTCGACATTCCGCCAGCCGCTTCCGGCCAACCTCAAGCCCCTGATGGCCGAGGGCTACGTTTCCGGAAAGGACAAGCCGTACGGTTATGAGTTCGTCAATGCGGCGCCCGCTGGCGCACTTGCGGCGAGCGGCGATGACATGGGTCGGTTCATGATCGCCCACCTCCAGAACGGGACGTACAACGGGCAGAGCATCCTGCAGCCGGCTACCGCGCAACTGATGCATTCGCGCGCCAACACGCCGTTCCCGGCGGGCGACGGGATGGCGCACGGCTTCTACGAGACGAACATCAACGGGATGCGCGTCATCGCACACGGTGGCGACACGGTCGCGTTCCACAGCGACCTCCACCTCTTCCTCGACAAGAACGTCGGAATTTTCGTGTCTTTCAACAGCGCCGGCAAGGAAGGCGCTGCGGGGCCACTGCGCAACGCGCTTTTCGAAAACTTCGCCGACCGCTACTTCCCGGAAGCGCCGACGGCGATCCAGAAGGCCGATCCGAACGGCGCCAAAGCCGACGCCAAGAAGCTGGCCGGGGTCTATTCGACCACGCGCGGAACGCGGTCCAACTTCCTCGCCGTCGTCGATCTGATCGGCCAGGCGAAGGTCGGCGTCGACAAGGACGGCAACCCGCTCATCGCCGATGCGAAGGGACTGAATGGTCAGCCGCGCAAATGGAACCACATCGGTCCAATGCTGTGGAGGGACGCTGATGGGCACGATCTGCTCAGCGCGACTGTCGCGGACGGAAAGGCGACGCGCTTCAGCTACGGCGAGCTGGCGCCCATCATCGACTACGACCGCACGCCAGGCTTCCGCTCGTCGGCCTGGATCCTGCCTTTGCTCTATTGTTCACTGGCGATCCTTTTCCTGACCGTGGTGCTGTGGCCCACGCGGCTTCTGGTGCGCCGCAAATACAAAGCCGAGCTAGGTCTTACCGGACGGCAGCTCTGGACATATCGTTCAAGCAGGATTGCCGCTCTGGCCATCCTGCTGATCCTCGGCGGCTGGATCTGGGCGATGTCGATGCTGTTCGCCGACCTCGGCAATGAAGCGAGCCTCAACGCGATTCTGCTGATTCTCGAACTGCTCAGCATTGTGGTGTTCATCGGCGGCTTCGCGGTGATGTGCTGGTACGCATACAACGCGTGGCGCAACAAATGGCGCTGGACCGGCAAGGTATGGAGCGTCCTGCTGGTCATCGCGTCCGGCACGATCCTCTACATCGGTCTCGTCTTCAAGCTCGTCGGGCTGGCGACCAACTACTGATGGGGGCGCTCCGGCTCGACTACCGCGTGGAGACGCGCGCTCTCTCGGCGCCGTTCCGGATCTCGGGCTTTGTGTTCGAGCAGTCGGACATGGTCGTGGTCGAGCTCGCCGACGACGACAAGGTCGGGCGCGGCGAGGCGGCCGGAGTTTATTATCTCGGTGACGATTCCGCGCACATCGTCGCCGAGCTCGAAACCCATCGCGAGGTCATCGAACACGGCGCGGGCCGAGCGGAGCTGCGCGAGACCATGCCGCGCGGCGGCGCGCGCAATGCCGTCGATTGCGCGATGTGGGACCTGGAGGCGAAGCGCTCAGGTACGCAGGCGCGGCAATTGGCCGGGGTAAGCGACCCTCGGCCGTTGATCACCACTTTTACGCTCGGCGCCGACGATCCGGGCATCATGGCCGAGGGTGCGCGGTGCTATGCATCGGCACAAGCGATCAAGGTCAAGCTGACCGGCCAGCTCGAGCTCGACATTGAACGGGTGCGCGCCATTCGCTCGGCGCGCCCAGACGTCTGGCTCGGCGTCGACGCCAATCAGGGCTATTCGCGCGAGCAGCTCGATGCGCTGGTCGACTCACTGGCGCAGAATCGCGTCGCCTTGCTCGAGCAGCCGCTTGCGCGGGGCAAGGAAGCGGACCTCGACGGTTATCGGTGCCCGATCCCGATCGCCGCCGATGAGAGTGCAATCGGGCTCGACGACGTGCCGGGCCTGGTGGGGCGCTTCGACGTGATCAACATCAAGCTCGACAAGTGCGGGGGTCTGACCGAGGCGCTGCTGATTGCCGAGGAAGCCCGCCGCCGCGGCCTCGGCGTCATGGTCGGCAACATGGTTGGCACCAGCCTGGCAATGGCGCCGGCGTTCATCGTCGGCCAGCAATGCGACATCGTCGATCTCGACGGACCGACGTTCCTTCGCGAGGACCGCACACCATCCTGCGAATATCGCGACGGCACCATCTGGTGCCCGGACGAAGTGTGGGGATCGAGGCTCGCCGCGTGACCCAGGCGACTGCGCCCTCGAATTGGTTCGGTCAACCGCGGGGTCTGACGATCCTGTTCCTGACCAACATGTGGGAGCAATTCTCCTACTACGGGATGCGCGCGCTGCTGGTCTATTACATGACCACGCAGCTGCTGTTCGGCCAGGAAAAATCCTCGAGCATCTACGGCTTTTACACGGCGTTCGCCTACTTCACGCCGATCATTGGCGGTACCATCGCGGACCGCTGGCTGGGTAAGCGCCGCGCCGTGATCATCGGTGCTCTCGTTATGGCCGCGGGCCATTTCATGATGGCGTCCCAGCCCTTGTTCTACGTGGCCCTCGCGACGATCGCAGTCGGCAACGGCCTGTTCCTCCCAACGCTGCCGAGCCAAATCAACGACCTCTATACCGCCGACGATCCGCGCCGCCCGTGGGCCTACAACGTCTATTATGTCGGGGTGAACGTCGGGGCCTTCCTCGCACCGCTCGTGTGCGGATTTCTCGGCGAGACTTACGGGTGGCATTACGGCTTTGCAGCGGCCGGAGTGGGCATGCTCTCTGGCTTGGCAATCTACCTCTACGGGCAGCGCCATCTGCCGCCCGAACGGATCATCGCGGCTCCCGCGACTGCAGCCGTGTCGCACTCGCAGCGCGGCCGTGACACCTTCCTGCTGCTGCTCGGAATCGGTCTGGCCGTCACGGTCTTCCGCGGTGCCTACGAGCAGATCGGCAACACGATCGCACTGTGGATGCGCGACGACGTGAACCGGGTGATTGGCGGGCACGAGATCGGCGCAGCGATGTTCTTCTCGCTTAACCCGCTGCTGGTCATGGTCCTGACCCCGTTGCTCCTCGCCCGCTGGCGCCGTCAGGCCGACCGCGGGCGCGAGCTTTCGGTGATCGAGAAAATGGCCGTCGGCGCGTTGCTGGTCGCTGCGTCTTATCTGCTGGTGGCCACTGCCGAGGCGCTGGCGGGCGGCGGCCGTGTCCACTGGGGGTGGCTGCTCAGCTACTTCTTAGTATTCACCCTCGGCGAGCTCTATATCCTGCCGAACGGCCTTGGGATCTTTGCCCGGCTTGCGCCGCCAAAGCTGGGCGCAAGTACGGTCGCCGCCTGGTATTTGGCTATTTTCAGCGGAAGCCTAGCCGCTGGCCAGGTCGGGCGCCTGTGGAGCCGCACCGGGCACGTTCCTTTCTTCATGATCCTTGCGGGAATCGCCACAGTGTCGGCGGGCCTTCTTTACCTGCTCGACGCTCCGACGCGCAGGATCCTCGCGCGTGCCGCCGGCCCTGCGCGAGTCGATGATCTGACCGACGTTTCCGAGGGATATGCGAGGCCAAGCAATGCGTGATCCGCACCCGCAGTACCGTCGGCCTGAAATTTCCGCGGGCAGCCGTGCGCTGCATGCGCGTGACCGCTCGAAACATGGACACATTTGATGGGAGAGAGAAATGAACAGGATGCATGACAGGGGACGTGCCGCTCTGTTGTCTTCGGCCGCGATCTTCGCACTGTCGTTCGCCAGCCCAGCCGCGGCGCAGGACCCGGCGCCGCAGCAAGCGCCCGAGCAATCTGCGCCACAGCAGACGGACAGTCTCGCGCAGCAAAACTCCGAGTCCATCGTGATCACCGCTCAAAAGCGTCCGCAGGTGCTGCTCGACGTCCCGTCGTCGGTCACGGTGATTGGCGGCGACACGCTCGATCGACAGCAGGCGAAGAGCTTCCAGGACTATCTTTCGCTGGTTCCGGGCTTCAGTGTGAACGGCAGCACGTCAGGCGTCACGCGCATCACCTTGCGCGGTGCGAACACAGGCGGCGTGGCTTCGACTGTCGCGATCTTCATGGACGACGTGCCGTTCGGCTCAAGCACGGGCCTGGCGAACGGCTCGATACTATCCAGCGATTTCGACCCGTTCGATCTCAACCGGATCGAGGTGCTGCGCGGGCCGCAGGGCACCCTCTACGGCGCAAGCTCATTCGGCGGCGTCCTGCGGTATATCACCAACGCACCGAAGCTGGGCCGGTTCGAGGTACGCGGGCAAGCAGGGATTGAAGATACCGCCCACGGAGGTCTCGGGTATAGCGCCGCGGCTGTCCTGAACGTGCCGCTCGGCAAAAAGGCGGCTGTTCGGGTCGACGGTTTTTTCCGGAATGATCACGGATACGTCGATTCGATCGGCAACAATCCGCTTCTGGGTCCGGATACCGGTACCGAAACGCTCATTGCCAAGGATATCAACGACCGGAAGAGCTATGGCGGTCGCGCGTCGCTGCTCTTCGATCCCACAGAAAATCTATCGATCAGGCTGACCGCCTTCGCCCAGAACCTCAATTCCGGTGGGGACAACTACTTCGACGTCGATCCCGCCACCTTGAAGTCGCTCTATGGGCGCTTTGTCCAGTCAACCTATCAGCCGCAGCCGACGCATATCAAATATCGCGTATACTCCGGCACGGCGGATTGGAATCTCGGCTTCGCCAACCTGTTCTCGTCGACCAGCTATTCGACCTTCAAAGAAAATCTCGAGACGGACGACACGTTTGCGCTCGGAGGGACGATCAACTTTCTCGCTAACCTGGGACTGATCACCACCACTGGCTTGCCCGTGACGCGTCCGCTCGGCCTTCAGCTTTTCCAGACGACGAGCACCAACAAGTTCACGCAGGAGTTCCGCCTCTCCTCGCCGAACAACGACACGCTGGAGTGGCTGGTCGGCGCATTCTACACGCACGAGAAGTCGGCAATCGACCCGCAAAACCTTCTTGCCACCGAGTTCGGGACAGACCGGGTCGCGCCGGATATCATTCCGATTGCACTCATCTTCCTGCGTTCCAAATATGAGGAATATGCCGGCTTCGCCAATGCGACCTGGCACATCACTCCGCGGGCTGACCTGACGCTCGGCGGACGCCTCGCTCACAATAAGCAGCGGGCGGACCTGCAGATCAGTTCCGCCGTCATCGGCAACTCCGAAGGAACCAACCTTAACTCGTCGGAGACGGTGTTCACCTACTCGGTCGCACCGCGATACGAGCTCAGCAAGCATGCGTCGATCTACGCGCGCGTTGCCAGCGGCTATCGCCCGGGGGGCCCGAACGTGATCCCGGTAGGCTCACCGCCTGGCGTCCCGACGACCTACGGTGCCGACCGGCTGACGAACTGGGAACTGGGGATCAAGGCCGAGGCGCCCGACGCGCATCTCTGGTCATTGGAGCTCGCGGCGTACCACATCGACTGGAAGGACATTCAGTTGTTCGAAATAGTCAATCAGACTGGGATCAACGCCAACGGCGGCAGGGCCAGGGTAAACGGCCTTGAATTCTCAGGTGCTCTTAGGCCGGTCCCGGGACTGACCCTCGCCGCCAACGGGGCATACACGAGCGGGAAGCTCAAAGACGATACGCCGCCACTGACCGGGGGTTTTGCGGGCGATCCGCTCCCGTGGGTGCCGAAATGGAGCGGGGCCCTCCACGCCGACTACCAGTTCCCGGTGAGCTCAGTCACTGACGGATTCGTTGGCGCGAGCGTAAGCTACGTCGGCAAGCGGACGACGGAGTTCAACCAGCGACTGTCCAATGGCTCGTTGGTCCGGATCCCCGGCTACACCGAAGTCGACCTTCGTGCCGGAGTGAACGTCGGCCGTTTCACGGTCGAAGCTTTCGCCCGCAACCTGTTCGACAAACGCGGCATCACCGACGCGTTCGGCTTCGACGGAACTACGTTCCCGAACGGCGCTGCCGCCGTGTCGGCGATTCGACCGCGCACGATAGGTCTCGCTCTCACCGGGAAGTTTGGTTCCTGAGAAAGGCGCAGGTCTGGTGCTGAGTCAGAAACAGGAGGTGGAGCCGGCCGCGGGCGATCCGCTGCAGCTAACGCTGCCGCAGCCCTACCTCCTGTTTCTCGGCGACACGATCGAGCCGGGTTACGCCAAGACGGCATTCGGACTGCGCGACTGGGCGCGCGAGCGGTGTGTCGGCGAATTTGCGCTTCCGGGTGCAAGCGTCAGCACTGGACTGCCGAAGCTCTCGCCGAACGAGGCGCGGGAGAAAGGCGCGCGTTCAGTGGTCATCGGAGTCGCGAACTCGGGCGGATTCATCGCCGACAGCTGGGTGCCGGCACTCGTCGAGGCGCTCGAATCCGGATTGCACATCATCAGCGGGATGCATGCGCGCCTGCGCGACGTCGGCGCGATCCGCGAGGCGGCGGAACGGCTCGGGCGACGTCTGATCGATGTCCGCGAGCCGCCGCCGAACATTCCGATCGCAACGGGCCTCAAGCGGAGCGGCAAGCGCCTGCTCACCGTCGGCACCGACTGCGCGCTTGGCAAGAAATATACCGCGCTGGCAATCACGCGTGCGCTGCATCAACGGGGCATCGACGCCGATTTCCGCGCGACGGGCCAGTCCGGGATCATGATCGCCGGACGCGGCATTCCGATGGATGCGGTGGTCGCCGACTTTGCCGCAGGCGCGGCGGAGATGCTGAGCCCCTCGGCACCGGACGATCACTGGGACGTCATCGAAGGGCAGGGCTCGCTTCTCCATCCTGCGTTCGCCGGGGTGACGCTGTCGCTGCTGCAGGGCAGTCAGGCCGACGTCTTCGTCGTGTGCCATGACCCGACGCGCGCACGTCTGCTCGGGGACGAAGCCTTCGCCGTCCCCAGCGTCGAGGAGATTATCGACCTGACTCTGAAGCTAGGCGCACGCACCAATCCGGCGATCCGCTGCGGCGGGCTCAGCTTCAACACTTCCTCGCTCGGTGAGGACGACGCCCGGCAGCTCATGGTACGCGAAAGCGCTCGCATTGGGCTGCCCGTCGCTGATCCCGTGCGCGGCGGTGCGGAATTTGAAACGCTGGTGGATTCATGTCTCGCCTAGTTGCGCTTGCCGGACTTGCCCTGGTGGCGATTGCATGTCCTGCTGCAGCGGCGCCACCGACGGCCGTTCAGACGGAAATCGCGCATATTTCGGAGGGCATCGACGGGATCGTGGGCGTTGCCGCATGGCGGCTAGACGGCCGCGGCCCCCACGTTCTGGTCAACGCCGACCAGCCATTCCCGATGGCCAGCACGTTCAAGGTGCCCATCGCCGGCACTGTCCTGTCGCTGGTCGACAAGGGCCGGCTGAAGCTCGACCAGCTGGTCCCGGTCGATCCCAACATGATGGTCGAATCCGAAGGACTTGCGGAAACCTTCCATCATCCTGGCGTCAGCGTGTCCGTCGAAAACCTGCTCGAGCTGATGCTGACTGTGAGCGACAACACTGCGACCGACACGCTGGTCAAGCTGGTGGGCGGCCCGGCCGTGGTCACTCAGTGGGTCCGCGATCAGGGCGTTGCGGGCCTGCGCGTCGACCGCGACACGGCAGGTCTGATCCGCGACTTCTATCGACTGCCGCCGGGTCCCTCATTCCCTGCGTCGCTTGAAGCCGGGCTGAAAGCTAACCCCAAACTCGAAGACAAAGGCGACAAACCCGATCCGGCATTCGACAATAACCCGCGCGACACGTCCACGCCGGTCGCAATGGCTCAGCTCCTGGAGCGGATCTACACCGGCAATGTCCTCAGCGCTGCGAGCACTACCCTTCTCCGCGAGATTCAGGAGCGCAACACGACCGGCAAGGCGCGCATCCGCGCTCGCCTGCCTGCGGGCACCGTCGTTGCCGAAAAGACGGGCACGATCGGGGGCTCCGTCAACAACGTCGGAGTGATCACGCTGCCCGACAACGCCGGCAAGTTGATCGTCGCCGTTTTCATCAAGAAGAGCGGCAAGCCGGTCGAAGACCGCGAGCGCGTCATCGCCGACATCAGCCGCGCGCTCTACGATTATTACCTGTTCGAAGCGCCGCAATGAAAGACGGCGCGAGCGACAACCCCAACAGCTGGTTCAAGCGCTTCTTGCTTCCGGGCCTTGGAGTCAAAGCGGTCGTGATCGGCGGCGGTTATGCGACCGGGCGCGAGCTAGCAGAATTCTTCCTCTCGCGAGGTCCGTGGGGCGGGCTTCTGGCGATCCTGTTCGCGACCCTGCTCTTCAGCATCTTCTGTCCGCTGACCTTCGTCGTAGCTCGGCGCTTTGGCACCTACGATTACCGCAGTTTCTTCAAGCGGCTGCTCGGACCGGCGTGGCCGCTGTTCGAGCTCGCCTACCTCCTTTTCGTTGTGCTGATCCTTGCCGTCTACGGAGCGGCGGCGGGAGCGATCGGAGCGGCGGTGTTCGGCGTGCCGGAATGGGTTGGAACGGTCGCGCTCATGGCCGGGATCGCGGGCGTCGTTGCCTTCGGCAACAAAGCGGTCGAGCGCTTGTTTCGTGACGTCTCTTATTATCTTTACGGCATCTACGCCGTCTTCGTCGTCCTGGCGCTGTGGAAGTTTGGTGGGCGCGTTCCCGGCGGCTTCGCGGATCATCGGCAAACCACGGGCTGGGCGCTCTCCGGCCTCACTTATTTCGGCTACAATATCATCGGCGCAGTCGTGATCCTGCCCGTGCTACGGCACCTCACCAGCGACCGCGACGCGGTCATGTCGGGCGTCATCGCGGGGCCGCTGACAATGCTTCCGGCCTTGCTGTTCTTCATTCCGATGGTCGCCTTCTATCCCGAAGTTCAGAGCGCCACTTTGCCGTCCGATTTCATGCTCCAGCGCATCGGCATTTCCGTGTTCCACTTGCTCTTCCAGGCGATGATCTTTTCGGCCTTGCTCGAGAGCGGAACAAGCTCGGTGCATGCGATTAACGAGCGGATCGACCAGGCGTGGAAAGCGCGCACCGGCGGAACGCTGTCGCACCGCGCGCGCCTTGGCATCGCGCTGGTGCTTCTCGTTGGCTGCATGTTCCTCGCCAGCCGCTTCGGTCTCGTCGCGCTGATCGCCAACGGTTACCGAGCGCTCGCCTACATCTTGCTCGCCACCTACATCCTGCCGCTGCTCACCATCGGCGTCTGGAAGCTGTGGCGCGCGGAGCGCCCGGCGGCTGAGCGCGAGCTGCCTTTCTCCCGCACAATCGAGCCCCAGGAGTGACCGCATGAAGCTTGCCGCACGTCTTTGCGCCGGAGCCGTCGCTTCAGCGTTCTTTGCAACTTCGGTCGGCGCGGCCCCGCCGGCCGGCTTCGAGCAGCGCGTCGAGCAGCTCCGCAAGCAATTCGGCGTGCCCGGCGTTTCCATCACCATCGTAGAGGATGGCAAAGTCACACTCGCGCACGGCTGGGGCGTTCGCGACATCGGCACAAACAAGCCGGTGGATGCAGACACCATCTTCTTCACCGGCTCGACTGGCAAGGCTTTCACCAACGCGGCGCTCGCAACGCTGGTCGACGCAGGCAAAATCAGTTGGGACGACAAGGTGATCGACCACATGCTCGACTTTCGCATGTGGGACCCGTGGGTCACGCGCGAGATGACGATCCGCGACCTGCTCGTCCACCGTAGTGGCCTCGGTCTCGGCGAAGGCGACCTCCTCTTCCTCCCCAACAGCACGCTATCACGGAAGGAAACGGTGCGCCGTATCCGCTATTTGAAGCCGGCGACCAGCTTTCGCAGCGGCTACGCCTACGACAACATCCTCTACATGGCTGCCGGCCAGTTGATCGAAGTGGTCAGCGGCGAGAGCTGGGAGAAGTACATCCAGGACCATGTCTTCGGTCCGCTGGACATGAAACATTCCACCGACACGGACGCCGAGTTTCAGGCCAGTCCGAACCACGCTCGTCAGCACAGCCGCAACAATGGCGCCATTCACGGTCTGGGCGCCCAAACACCCCTCAATGAAAACGCGACCATCGCCCAAAATGCTGCGCCGGCGGGCGGCCTTGCAATCAGCGCCAACGACATGGGCCGATGGCTGCTGACACAGCTGGGTCGCGGCAAGATCCCCGGTGGCGAGAAGCGGCTCTTCACCGAGCAGCAGTCCAACGAGATGTGGACCGGCGTGGTACCCACGCCCATTCGGCGTTTCCCGGCCGAGTTCGCGACCACCGAGCCGAACTTCAACCTCTACGCTTTGGGATGGGACGTTTCGGACTATCGCGGCGCGAAGGTCGTCGGGCACGACGGCGCGGTCCTCGGCTCACAGGCGACGATCGCGCTTTTGCCCGGGAAGAATGTCGGCATCTTCGTCGCCGCGAATAGCGAGGACGGCGAGATCATCCTCGGCCTGCGCGACGAATTGCTTGACCACTATCTCGGCGCGCCTCGGAACCAATGGCCGGAGAGGTTTCACCAGTTCAAGATCGGCAGGCTCGACAAGGCCGCCCAGCAGTTGAAAACGGCGACGGCAAAACCGCCAGCCATCGGGCCGTCTCTTCCGCTGGACCGCTATGCGGGCGACTACGCCGACCCCTGGTACGGGACGATCAAGGTCCGTCGCTCGGGCAAGGGCCTCACCATCGATTTTCCGCATTCAAGTGGAATGGAAGGGCCGCTGACGCACTATCAATACGATACGTTCAAGACGAACCCTAAGCTCGACTGGGTCGAGCCGGCGTACGTGACTTTCTCGATTGGCGCGGACGGCACGGTCGATCGCGTGACGATGAGCGCTGTCTCGCCGACTGCCGACTTCAGTTGGGATTATCAGGACCTGCTGTTCACGCCTGTGGAGGCTTCCACGCACCAGTAGGAGGGCGCGCGCATCCGCGTTGCACTTTGAAAAATTGCAGTGCAACGCGCGCAATGCAGCGGCTTGGGGAAGCGGCTGCGATGGGAAATCTTCCCGTCCGGAGTGCGGTGCATTTTTGAGATGTTGCAGTGCAACATGCGCAAGCAGCTCTTGCTGGGGCACACGAAGCTGGAAAGCACCGTCAGATACCTGGGAGTTGAAGTTGATGACGCTTTGGAGCTCTCAGAGGCCCTCGAATTGTGAGCTAATGTCCGTTTGGGTGGAAAGCGGACGTTAGGCTACTAGCAGGAACAGCGCTCACCGTAGCTGCGGCGCATCCCAGAAGATTCCTGACGCGAGCGGTATTAAACGTCTGACCATAATGAAATTTTAACCATAAAAAGCGCACTGCGTCCCTGAGGGACGATGTTGTGGCGTTACCGGCCGAGATACGAGAGACCCAGAGTGCCGACCGGCGCGGTGCGGTTCGTCGAACACTCCAGCTCAGTGTAGATAGCCAATTGGGGTATGGCGCGTTCGAAGCCGTCATCCGCGACCTTTCGGAATACGGCCTCCTCGTCGAGACGGCGGTTGATCTAGCGCTCGGGGATCGCTTGTATGTCGAGCTTCCTGAAGCCGGAATTCGGGCCGCGGTCGTGGTGTGGCGACGCGGGGATCTCTTTGGATGTGAGTTCCCGTTTCCATTGACAAAGAAACTTGTGAGCGCGACGCTGTTGCGCGCACCGAGTGAGCGCACGATCGAGGGAGACGGCGACCTGTCGCCGCCAAGGGATCTCTTGGAAAGTGGCGGCCGATATGAAACCGAAACCGACGATAGCGCTCTCTTGGTGCTGATAGTCAGCCTGGTTGTTCTGCTGGTAGCCACCCTGCTCTTTCTGAGTGCGCTATTTCTACCATCAGTCAGATAGGGCGCCGAATGTCTGCTTTGGGTGGAAAGCGGGCACTAGAACACTGCCATTAGCGCCTGGCTTGGACAACCGGCGCGATGCCCTGGGGCCCGGTTCGCAGCTATGTCGCGAGACTCCTTCCGGCCGCACCTTCGTAGGAGCCCCAAGCTGGCAGCAGATCCAAGTTTTCTCTGACGCGCAACTAGAGCGGGAAGCTTGCATTGACTCACGCCTGACCCACGCCCAGCCTTCCACCGACGGGGTTCAATGGGGCGCATCTTCCTTAGCTACGCACGCGAAGACCGCCCCTTTGCGGAGCGGCTGGCCTGCGTCCTCGAAAAGAACGGTCACGAAGTCTGGTGGGACCGGCGTATCGACGGCGGGGAAGAGTTCTCGACGGAAATCGAGGCCGCGCTCGACAACGCCGATGTCGTGGTCGTCGCCTGGTCGGCACGTTCGATCACGTCGCGCTGGGTCCGCGATGAAGCAGCATCGGGCGGCGACCGCGGCAGGCTCGTGCCGGTAACGATCGACGGTGCCCGGCCCCCCATGGGCTTTCGTCAATTCCACACGCTAGACCTGGCGGGCTGGAAGGGCGCGGGCGGCGATGAACGCACCCGCGAACTCGTCCGCTCGGTCGAGCGCCGTCTGCAGGGGAAGGCGGCGATCGCGGATGCTCCGCCGCCGCCGCGCCAGCGTGGTTTCGCGTGGCCGCTTGGACGGCCGGTCTGGGTAATCGGGGCGGCGCTCCTGTTGCTCGTCGTTGCCGGCGCGGCCTATTTTTTGAAGTCCCGCGAAGCCCGCAGCAGGGGAACGTCGCGGCCGACGCTGGCCATCATGCCCTTCACGGCGACATCGCCGGACCCGGCGCTGAAAAGCCTGGCGTCGCAGGCCCGCGATTCCACCGCGCATGACTTGTCGGACAGCGGGATTCCGGTCCGGCTGGTCGAGTCCGTCACGCCCGACAGCTCGCCTACGGCAGATTACCTGTTGTTCGGCGAGCTTGGCGGCAGCGGCGGCAAGGTGGTCGCGACTGTCAGGCTGGAAGAAGCGCGACAGCATGTCACCGTCTGGTCGAGAAGGTTCGAGGCGGAGGGCAAGAAGGTTTCTGACCTGCCCGACCAGATCGGCGCTCAGGTCGCTGGCACGCTTGGCTGGGCGGGAGCGCTGCGCACCCTCGACCGCGGGCAAGTCGCGGATCCGAATCTTATCGCGGACCTGATGCGGCAGATGGATCTCACGGGCGATCCCCTCCAGTCCTATCAACTTTCCAAGGGCCTGCTCGCCAAATGGCCGAACTCGGCAATGGCGCAGCTCGGGGTGGCCTTTTACACCGCCTTCGCGCTTGGCGAGATTCCCCGTGCCGAGCGCCCCGCGGCAGTTGCCGCCGCCCGCCAGGCGGCCGAGCGCGCCCAAGCGCTGATGCCCGAGTTCGGGGACACCTACATCCCTTCGTGCATCCTTCAGCCCGAAGTCCGCATCGCCCAGTGCGAAGATCGCCTTCGCGCGGGTATGCGCACAGACCCGGACGCGCCCTTCGCCAATGCATTCCTCGCGCGGCTGCTGGATAATGGCGGCCGGACCGGTGAATCCTTCGAGATGGCGCGCCAATCCTATGTGCACGATCCCTATATGCCTGAGAAAATTGGCTTTATGATTCGTATGCTGACGGTCACAGGAAAAGATACCGAGGCGGACCGGCTGTACCAACGCGCGATCGGCTGGTGGCCAGACTCAGGACTGCTTTTCTCACGCGTGTGGGGGCTGGTCGAACGCGGGGATTTCAAAGCGATCATGCAGCTGCGCGATCAGCTCGGACCAAAGGACTTTTCGGATTATGCGGGGATCGCCACCGTTGCCCAGGCCGTGAGGGCTAAGTCCCTAAGTGAGCTCAATCGCAGCTGCGAAAGCGAAAAGGCGGGGTGGCTCCAAAAGGAAGAGTGCATGCTCGCCTTCGCCCAGCTTGGCGACCTCGACCGGGCCTATGCGGTTGCCGACCAGATCTATCCCGCCCGCATAGCAGCAACGGCGTCTGAGGAAGAGCTGCGTTGGCTTGATGACCCCGACTCCACGCCGCTCAACTTCATCACGTCGCGGGCGGCTGGCCAGCTTCGGCTCGACCCGCGATATGCGGCATTGGCGCAGCGCGTTGGTCTCTTGTCATACTGGCGCGGCGGGAAGCTGCCCGACTTCTGTCGCAGCCGGCCCGAACCAGTATGCCCCAAGTTGCAAAGCTAAGGTTATGTCCGCAATGGGTCGAAAGCGGACGTAAACTTTAATGTCTGCGCTTGGTGGACGAGGGATGAGCTGACTCGACAGCCACGACCTTCGAACAAGACGGCGCTCCTGCTTGCGGCTAAGGCTGATCGGGTCGACAAGCCCCTTCATGACCCGCAAACCGGTTCCCCGTTCCAATGTCGCTGTCGCTGTCGCCGTTATCGTTGCCTTCGCACTGTTCATCGTCGCGATCATCGTGCGAAATTTCTGGCTGAGCCTGATCCTTGGGATCGCGGGCGCCGTCACGATCGCCTACGCGGTGTTCCTGCTGCGTGAATATCGCAAAAGTCTGACTAGCGACGAAAAGGGTGTGCCCCAGGGGCCACCTTCGCGCAAGTGTCCGCAATGGGTGGAAAGCAGACATTTAGGTCGCAGCTAGGCACGAATGCGCAACCACGTGTGAAAGGCTCTGCCCCCGAAGCCGATTGCCGCAAACACGCTGACGAAATACAGGAACGACCCGAAATGTCTTGTCAGCAGGTATGCGGCCAAGCCGATACAGGCCACCGTCATCGCCAGTAGATGTAGACCGAGCGCACTCTTCACCCTCCAGGCCCCCCGCGACAGCCTAGGTCATCGTCCGGCGAAAGCTAGTGTCTACTTTGGGTCGAAAGCTGCCGCTAGCAACGCTCTCCCAGGGTGACGTCTTGGAACCCGTAGCTCCCTATGAACATCTGGATGGTAGGACCATCAGTTCCGGCCTTCATGTAAAGGGTGAACGGCTCTCTGTCCGCATAGGCGCCAACTTTCGTCGGATTCCCATGGTCATCAAAGTCATCGAAGGTGAACGCGGGTGAGAAAGTCGCCCAAGCTCCAAACAGAAACCCCAATGGCGGCGGGCCCTCCGGCTTTGGACGGCGGGCCGCAACCCGCCGCGGGCAATCAGAATGTGCCCCTTTGCGATAGCCGTCAACAACGCGACGCAAAGGCTAGCGGATAAGCTAACGTCCGGATGTTGGATAGCGCACTTGCACCGCGGCCGCCCTGCAAAGAAACCGCCAGGATGTTAATGTCCGCAATGGCTGGAAAGCTGCCATCAGCCGTTTGATCGCTGCTCTTAGCTAGGGGCGATCCATGAACCGACCGCTCAACCCGGCTAGCGGGCATCCTGCGGGCTGCGAGTCGCCGCCGATGGCGGGGGGACGGAGACGGGTAACAAGCGCTAACGTCACCTCGGGTTTACCGTTGAAGTAACGCGACGGACTGGTGGGTACGCGAGAACGGGGCATAGCAGCGCTCCTACCCTCACATCCTTACACGGTCGTGCATTTGCTCTGAACAATGCCCTGCACGACAGTGCGCCGTTGCGGTGGGCACGGGCTCCTGTAAAGTCTCGCGCCCAATAGTGGAGTGACGCGTGGCGAGCCTGCAACTGAACGGCGTACGAAAGAGCTTTGGCGCGACGCCGGTGCTTGACGATGTCAGCCTCGCCGTGGAAGCGCGCGAGTTCATCGCGTTCCTCGGCCCTTCCGGATCGGGGAAATCGACTTTGCTGCGCATCATCGCCGGGCTCGAGAGCGCCGATTCCGGCGAAGTCTGGCTCGAGGGCCGGCGTATCGACCAGCTGCCGCCGGGCGAGCGCGGAGTGGCAATGGTATTCCAGCATTACGCGCTCTATCCGCACATGAGCGTGCGCGAGAACATGGCCTTCGGGCTGCGCAACGCGCGCGTCGCCAAGAACGATATCGAGCGCCGTATCGGCGATGCCGCGCGGGTGCTCGAAATCGAGCCGCTGCTCGAGCGCAAGCCGGCCCAGCTTTCCGGCGGGCAGCAGCAGCGCGTCGCCATCGGCCGCGCCCTGGTCAAGGAGCCCAAGCTGTTCCTGCTCGACGAACCGCTGTCGAATCTCGACGCCGCGCTGCGGCTGCGCACGCGGGTCGAGCTCGCGCAATTGAAGCAGAAAGTCGATGCCGCGGTGATCATGGTCACGCACGATCAGGCCGAGGCGATGACTCTCGCCGACCGCATCGTGGTGATGAACGACCGCCGGATTCAGCAAGTCGGGCACCCGATGGAAATCTACACGCGGCCGGCGAACGTCTTCGTCGCGCAATTCGTCGGATCGCCGGCGATGACCCTGGCCCATGCGCAACTTGTGGACACCGCCGAATTTGCCACCCTCAAGCTTGGCGACGGCACAATCGTCGAAACCCGAGTCCCGCGTAATGCACTGCCGCAATGGGCCAATCTGAAGCTCGGTCTGCGTCCCGAGGCGGTGCGCGTGGGGAAACGCGGCAAGGCAGCCTCGATGGCCAAGGTCGAGCTGGTCGAGCGGCTCGGCGAGCGCACTTTGATCTATGCGCGCCTCGCCGACGGGCAGCCGGTCACCGCCGAAGACGAGGGAGATAGCGGCACCAGGATCGGCGACGAAGTCCCGCTCAAAATCGACGGAGCCGCGGCCCACGTGTTCGACAGTGACGGCACCGGCTATCACCGGGCGGAAGCATGACCAGCGACCGGAGCTGGCGCGGCCTGTTGTTCGTCGCTCCGTTCCTGCTGCTGTACGCGGTCATCCTCATCTTTCCCGTCTTCCGCGGCCTGTGGCTCAGTCTCAACCAGGTCGATTTGTTCGGCGCCGGGCATTTCGTCGGTGCCGCCAATTATGCGCGGCTGGCGCAGGACCCCATTTTCGCGACGTCGCTGGTCAACACGTTCGAACTCGCGTTGATGATCGTGCCGCCGCTCACCGTGCTCGCCTTGCTGCTGGCGTTGGCGCTGAACTCCGCCGGCAAGGGCGCGGCGCTCATCCGCGGGCTGTTCTTCTCGTCGGCGGTGTTGTCGGTGACGATCGTGACGTTGATCTGGCGGTTCGTCCTGGCGCCGGACGCGGGGCTGCTAGGTGAAACATGGAAATGGCTCGGACGCGATCCCTTGCCGTTCCTCAGCGACTCGCACCTCGTTCTTCCGGCCATCGCGATCACCACGATCTGGTGGTCGCTCGGTTTTCCAATGCTGCTGTTCCTTGCCGGATTGCAGCAGATTCCCGAAGACATGTACGAAGCGGCGGCGCTCGACAACGCGAGCCGGTGGACGAGCTTCTGGCGGATCACCCTGCCGTCGCTCAAGCGCACCATGGTCCTGGTCGTCATGCTCCAGACCGCGGCGCAACTGCAGCTGTTCGGACAATCGCAGCTGTTGACCGCGGGCGGGCCGAGCGGCGCTTCGCGAACCGCCGTCCTGTTCCTGTTCGAAACGGCGTTCGGGCAATGGGAGATGGGCTATGCCAGTGCAGCGGCGGAGGTGCTGTTCCTGATCATCCTCGCCGTCACGATCACCCAATATTGGGCGACCGGCCGAACCAATCCGGCGCACAATGGCCGTTAGCCTCCAGCGTGGTCGACTGACGCCGGCGGGTTGGGCCGCGCTAGCGATCGGCGCGCTGATCATGGTCGCGCCTTTGCTGTGGACTCTGGCGCTTTCGCTCAAAGACAACGGCGAGCTCGTCGGGCACAGCGGCGCCGCGCTGCACCCGCCCTACACGTTGCAGAACTATGCAGCGATCTTCGGCAACAGCTCGACCATGCGCTGGCTGTTGAACAGCGCGATCGTGGCTTTGGGAACGACCGCCGGCGTGCTCATTCTCGCAAGCCTCGCCGGTTTCGGTTTCGCGCGCCTCGACTTTCCCTTTCGTCGCACGCTGTTCGTCATCGTCGTGCTCGGCCTTGCCGTGCCCAGCCAGGCGGTGATCCTGCCCCAGCACCAGCTGTTCGCCTGGGCGCATTTGCACAACACCTATCCGGGGCTGATGCTGCCCGGGCTGATTGCCCCGTTCGGCGTGTTCTTCATGACCACCTATATGCGTGGCATTCCGCGCGAGCTGGATGAAGCGGCGATGCTTGACGGGGCGTCGCACTGGACGATCTTCTGGAAGATTATCCTCCCGCTGACCAAGCCCGCCCAATCGACGCTTGCCGTGTTCACCTTCCTCGGCAGCTGGAACGATTATTGGTGGCCGCTAATCTCCGCCACGCGCAGCGAAATGTACACGTTGACCGTCGGCCTTGCCGCGTCGCAGATGAATTACGCGCAGACCAGCGGGCTCGGGTTCCTGATGGCGCAGGCGGTCTTCGCGTCGGTCCCGATCTTCATCGTCTACATCGTGTTCCAGAAGCAGATCGTGCGAGCGATGGCGGGAACCGCGGTGCGATGATCCGCTCGGCTTGCCTATTGCTGCTCGCGGTTGCGCTCGCGAGTTGTGCCCGGCCCGACCACAAAACGCACCTCTACCTGCAGCGATTCTTCGGTGAATGCGGCGCCGAATATGGCGGCAACACCGACATTGCCGCAGCCGAAGGCGAATGCGGGATCATCACTACGATGATCGCTCGCTTCAACGCCGAGAACCCGGACGTACATGTCGACGTCAACGTCGTCGCCTGGCCCGGCTATCCGCAGCTGACGGCGCAAATGGCTGCGCGCGATCCGCCCGATCTCGTCACCATGCACGAAGGCGTGATTTCCGATTACGCCGCGAAGGGCCTGGTTGAAGCGGTCGATCCCTATCTCGCAGCGGCCGGAATCACGCCCGACAGTTTCACGCCGGCGGCGCGCCAAGGTGTGACCATCGGCGGCCACATTTACGGCCTGCCCTGGGACACGCACGGCGGCTTGTTCCACGTCAATACGGCGTTGTTCGCGAAGGCCGGATTGATGCGCGGCGGCACGCCGATCCTGCCCAACACGGCGGACGAGCTGATCGCCCAAGCGCGGCAATTCGAGGCGCGCACCGGCAAGCCTTATCTCATTCAAAGTAACGTCGGCGACACCGCGTTCGCCGCGCGCAATCTCTACACCTACATGATGGCGCAAGGCGCGGTGCTGTTCCCCGACCCCAGGCACATCCGCCTGAACACGCCGGTGGGGGTGCAGGTCGCGACCCTTTTTGCGCACATCAACGCCGAGCGCTTGGGCACGCTGAACATGGACACGCCGGGCGCGATCGCCGCGTTCGTGAGTGGCGAGGGCGGCATTTATCCGACGGGCACTTGGATGATCGGCTCGTTCCAAAAGGAAGCCGAAACTCCGGGCCGGCCGCTGTACAAAAGCTATGCGGTGTTCCCCTACCCGCGGCTGTGGGGAAATCATGTCGAATTCGTCAGCGGACACAGCTGGATCGTCCCCGCGCGCAAGCGCAGCGCAAAGCAACGCGAGGCGATCGCGCGCTTCTTCCGTTTCATGGCCGCGCACAATTTCGACTGGGCGCGGACCGGGCATATCCCCGCGTTCAAAGCGGTGCTCGACGATCCGCGGTTCAAGGCGCTTCCGCATCGCGCCGACATTGCCCCGCTGGCTTCGATTGGACGGCCGCTTCCGAGCTATGTGCAAAGGCAAAATGCAATCGAAGGAATCGTCGGCGAAGAAGCCGCCGCGGCGTTCACCGGGCAGAAGACGGTTCCGCGCGCGCTGGCGGAGGCTGAACGCCGTGTCGACGCGCTGCTCGCGGAAGTAAAATAACTTGGCTCAGTGTGGCTCGATTGCCGCTTGAAAGTTTATCAACCGCCGTCGTAGGATTGTCGTAAGCCACGGGAAATGGCTGATTGTCGCCAGAGGGGGCTCATCATGCGGCGCGTAACAACTCTGCTCATGTCAACGACTGCGCTTGTTGCGGTTTTCGCCGGCGCCAATCCGGCTCTGGCGCAAGGTCAGCCGGGTGCTCTCGACCCCGGCGCGACGGCGCAAGAAAGTCCCGCGACACCGGCGCAAAATGCCGACGCTCCGCAGAGCCCCGCGGCTGCCGGCGGAAGCGACAATTCGACGATCGTCGTGACCGGCATGCGCCGCTCGCTGCAGTCGGCGCGCAACGTCAAGCGCAACAGCGACCAGATCGTCGATGCGATCGTCGCGTCGGACATCGGCAAGCTGCCCGACATCGCGGTGTCGGATACGGCTGCGCGCATCCCTGGCATCCAAGTCACGCGCGAGCGCGGCGAAGCCGACCGCGTACTGCTACGCGGCCTCGACCGGGCGTTCTATACGACCACGTACAATAGCCGCGAGATTTTCACGGCGGAGACGCGCTCGGTCGCGCTGCAGGATTTCCCATCCGGCGCAATCGCGGCGCTCGAGGCGTTCAAGACGT
The DNA here is from genome assembly GCA_040006255.1 of Sphingomicrobium sp. GTDB lineage: Bacteria > Pseudomonadota > Alphaproteobacteria > Sphingomonadales > Sphingomonadaceae > Sphingomicrobium. Next base: position 14,108 of record JBDTXI010000142.1, on the reverse strand, counting down.
CGACAGCGAACCTGATCGAGCCCGGAATCACGGGCCTCATCAACGTCCGTTCACGGCGCCCGTTCGACTTCAAGGGCTTCGAGCTCAACGGCTCGTTCTGGGAGCTTCACCCGCGCCAGGCAGGTGGCTGGAACCCGAACGGCAACATCATGATCACGGACCGGTGGCGGGTCGGCGACGGGGAAATGGGCGCCTTGCTCAATTTCTCATACACCAGACTGCACTATCTCGATTCCATCAGCTCCAACGCTTATTTCGTGGCGCCAGGCCCGAACGCCGGGCGTTTCCCCGACTGGCCGTACATCGAATATGACGAGGCGACGCGCACCCGTCCGTCGCTCAACGGCGCCATTCAGTGGCGACCCAATCCCAACCTCGAATTCTACGTCGAAGGGCTGTGGCAGGGCTTCCGGCATGAGATCCAGGACCGGCAATTCCAACAACCGTTGTGGGGCGGAGCATCGTACACAAATCTGGAATTTCAGCCGGGAACCAATCTGATCGAGAGCGGCACCGTTTTCAATCCGCGGCGCGGCGAAGGCTGGCAGGGCGGCACCTACAACAAAACGAACACTTATCAGATTGCCGCCGGCGGCCGTTACGATGCGGGCCCGCTGCAGATTACGGCCGACCTTGCGCGGACCAACAGCACGTTCACGGGCTCGACCGAGAGCGTGGACTACCGGCTGTGCCCGAGCGTTCCCGGCAATAATGATCCGTTCAATTGCGGCCAGACCGTCAATTTCACGATTGGCGCACCGGGAGACATCCCGAGCTTCGAGCTGGTTGGCTTCAACCCGTCCGATCCGAACAATTACGCCTTCCGCGGGCTGTTCGAGGAGAATCAGAGGGCGACAGGCAAGGACTGGCAGGGTCGCGTCGACTTCAATTACCAGACAGGCCTGAACTTCCTGCCGAAGCTCCGGTGGGGTGTGCGTTACGTCAATCGCGACGCCAGCCGCTCTTACGGCAGTCGCTATAGCCGCGACGCGCCGACGCGCCTCCCAGGCTTCCCCGATGTGTATGGCACGCCGATCACCGCCGTGCCGCTCGATTATCAGCTGTTCAGTCCGGGGTTCAGGGGCGCCGACATCGCGCCGTTCCCCACCAGCTGGCTCACGCCGACCTATTCGAGCATCCGCAACAGTCTGACGGAGTTGCGGCAGTTCGTCGGGTTCCTGACGACAACGCCCGTGCCTTATGACCCGAGCGCAGGCTTCCGCGCGAACGAGAAGAGCCTTGCCGCTTATGTCCAGGCCGACTGGGCATTCAACCTCGGCGGCATCGCCGTCGATGGCCAACTCGGACTTCGTGGCGTGCACGCCAACCGCAAGATCAACGGTACCCAGCGAACGAATCTCGGGGGCGGCACTTTCGCGCTGGATCCGGTTAGCGCCAACCAGAAAGAGACATTCTGGCTGCCGAATTTCAATGCGCGAATCCAGTTTACGCGCGAGCTGCAATTGCGACTCGCCGCAACAAAGACGCGCACCCGTCCGCAGTTCGGCGACCTCAGTCCATCGATCAGCATCGGCCAGCCGCCGACCGGCTGCAGCAGCTTGAACGCCCTCTGCGAAACGATCGCCAATGGGGGTAATCCGGACCTCAAAGACCTCAAATCGAACAATTACGACGCGAGCCTGGAATATTATTTCTCATCAACGGGCTTCGCGGCCTTTGCGGCGTTCGACCACGAGTTCGAAGGGTTCGTGACGCCGTCTTCCTTCACCGCAGGCACGCAGGGCGGATTCCCCTTGCGCATCAATGCTCCGATCAACTCGGGGAAGGGGCACGTCAAAGGATTTGAAGGCCAGATCAGCACCTTTTTCGATTTCCAGGGGGCGCCGACCTGGCTGCGCTCGTTCGGTATCCAGGCAAATGCCACTTACTTGAACCACGGGGCGAAATTCCCGCGGCCATTCACAATTCCAACCTGCAATTTCAACAATCCCGATGCGTGCACCCGTCTGACGAATGATCCCGCGGATCAGATCACGCGGCCGCTGCTCAACGTATCGCGATTCTCGTACAACCTCATCGGAATGTTCGAGCACGGCCCGATTTCAATTCGACTCGCCTACAACAAGCGCAGTCCATACTGGGGAGACTGGTCGGAGCGCGCGGATTTCTCGAGCTGCTGCACAAGCATCACCACTGGCCCCGAGGCGGGCGCGGTCATTTATAATCCCTATGTGCTGCGGCAGAAAATCCATGAGCCCGGCCGGCTTGATCTTTCGGCAAGTTACAACTTCCGCGACCGCTTCACGGTCTTTGGTGACTGGACGAACATTCTCGACAAGCCGCAGAAGGTCGATCTGGTCCGCATGGATCCAACCGGCACGTCGCTCGATCCTGGCACGAGTTCGCGCGTCAAGTTCGCGTGGCGCGCCCGCTACACCGAGCGCATCCTGTCGCTTGGCGTGCGGTTCCGGTTCGGGGGTGGCGCTCCGACGGCTGCTCCGCCACCGCCGCCGGCTCCTCTGCCGCCACCACCGCCACCGGTCGTGGAAGCGCCTTCGCCGGCCGCTCCTCCGCCACCGCCGCCGCCAGCCGCGGCTCCGGAGCGCGGTTAAGCGCCGTCTGAATGCGAGAAGGCCGGGGACTGGTGCCTCGGCCTTGGCGCTTGCCTCCATGGCTAGGCTTGCCTCGACCGGTAGCCCGTGCAGGATGGCTGCATGAGCGAACACGCGATCCGCAAAATTGTCATCGTCGGCGGGGGCACGGCTGGGTGGATGGCCGCCGCCGCGTTGTCCGCTTCACTCCCGAGTGGGTCGGTCGAAATCGTGCTCGTCGAATCCGATGAGATCGGGACGGTCGGCGTGGGCGAAGCGACAATCCCCCCGCTCATCGCCTTCAACGACATGCTCGGCCTGAACGAGGACGAGTTCCTCGCGGCGACCCAGGGTACGTTCAAGCTCGGCATCGAATTCGTCGATTGGGGCGCGCTCGGCGAGCGATATTTCCACCCCTTTGGCGCTCACGGAGCGGACTTGAGCGGCGTGCATTTTCACCAGCTCTATTTGCGCGAGGTGAAGCACCGCGACCTCCCGGACATCCGCGAATGGTCGATGAGCGCCGTCGCCGCCGAGCTCGGGCGCTTTGCGCGCCCGGGTCCGGGCGCGCGCCTGCCGCTGTCCCAGCTGATCTACGCATTCCACCTGGATGCGGGGCTCTATGCGCAGTTCCTGCGCCGCCACGCCGAGGGCAAAAGCGTGCGCCGCGTCGAGGGCAAGATCGTCGAGGCGAGCCTAGATAGCGGAACTGGTCATGTGCGGTCGGTCACGCTCGCCGGCGGCCAGACCATCGAGGGCGAGTTGTTCATCGACTGCTCCGGCTTTCGCGGCCTACTGATCGAGGAGAAACTGGGCACCGGCTGGGTCGATTGGGGCAAATGGTTGCCGTGCGACCGCGCGGTGGCCGTGCCCTGCCAGCTCCCCGGTCCGCCCGACCCCTTCACCCGCTCGACCGCGCGCACGAGCGGCTGGCAATGGCGCATCCCGCTCCAGCACCGGATGGGCAACGGGCTGGTCTATTCGGGCGCCCATCTCGGCCGCGACGAGGCCGAGGCGCTGCTGCTCGCCAATCTCGACGGGGAACCGCTGGCGCCCGCGCGGCACCTTTCCTTTGCGGCTGGCCGGCGGCGGCTCGCTTGGAACGCCAATGTCGTGTCGCGTGGCCTTTCGAGCGGTTTCGTCGAACCGCTCGAATCGACCAGCATCCACCTCGTCCAGAGCGGGATCGGCAAGCTGCTCGCGCTATTCCCAGACCGGCGTTTCGATCCGGCCGAGCGCGACGAATATAACCGGCAGATGCAGGACGTGTTCGAGGACGTCCGCGACTTCATTATCCTCCACTACAAGGCCACCCGCCGCGACGATTCCGAATTCTGGAATTACTGCCGGACGATGGACCTGCCGGACAAGCTCGCGTCGAAGCTCGACCTGTGGCGATCCAAAGGGCGGTTGTTCCGCGACGGCCAAGAGCTGTTTGGGGCGCCGAGCTGGGTTGCTGTCCTGCTCGGGCAGGGAGTCGTTCCGCAGGAGCCGGAGCCGGCGGCCATGGCGATCGATCGGGCTGTCGCCGCCGACGCGCTCGACAAGATGCGGGTCAGCTACCGCCGGATGGCCGAGCAGATGCCGTCGCATGGGGACTTCATCGCCCAGGTCTGCCGTGCTGAGGTGCGGCGGAAGTAGACGTGCTAAGGTCCAGTCGGCCTTAGCCCGACGCCGATCTGCGGCTTGCCGTCCTTCCAGAAAATCGGCGCGATGTAGAGGAAGCGCTTGTCGTCGACCTTGTGGCAGCCGCTCGACGCCTGCCACGCGTGGAAGCTCATGAAACTGCGCGCGCCGACCTGGAAGATGCTCTGGTGCCCGGGGCCGCTTAGGCATCCCGCCTGGCGGTCGTAGAAGCTGTGCAGGAGCGGGTTTGCCGGCGACTTGGTGCACGGGCCAAGGGGGCCCGAGCAGTCGGCATAGCCCATCGCGTAGGGCGACAGATCCTGGCCTTCGTTCCAGCCGAAAAAGGCGGCGGAGAAAAACAGTTCATAGCCGGCCGGCGAATGGACCATGGTCGGCGCTTCCACCAGGCGCTGCTCCCACCCCTTGTCGTCGTGAATCAGCTCGACCGGCTGGCCGGACACGGAAAGCCCGTCGGCCGCGAGTTGCTGCGCCCAGATGGCGCTATGCTTGCCGACGCGGTTGCCGTCGTTCTTGAAGTAGAGAAAGAGCCTGCCGTCGGAGTCGCGAAACGCATCGGCGTCGATGCTTCCGCCAAGGTCGGTCTGGCACACCAGCGGCTCGGGCGAGGAATCGACGAACGGCCCGAGCGGATCGGCGGCCACGGCGACCCCGATACATTGCGAGTTCTTCTTCGTATCGCTGGCGGTATAATACAGTAGGAAGCGGCCGTTCAGCTCAAGCACTTCCGGCGCCCAGGTGAAGCCCGGTTTCGCCCAGCTCCCCAACCGCGGCAGCGCGTCGCGTTTTCTGCCCTGCGCGTCCGTCGCGAAGCTCCAGTGGATGAGGTCGCGCGAGGTCGCCACCGGCACGTTCGGACCGTCGTTGGTCGAGTAAGCGATGAACTGGCCGTCGTGAAGTAGAACGAACGGGTCGGGGAAATTCTCGGTGAACACCGGGACGAACGAAGCGTCGGGCGCCGCCGCGCCGAGGCAGAGCAACGCCGCCGCGGCCAATCCCAGACGTCGAACGATAGCGCGAAATGCCACGGGCGCCTTCCTCTCCTGCGCGCAGCCTAACGAACGAACGCGCTTCCGCAACGGTCTTGCGCAAACTATGCTTCAAACATGCGCGCGTTCGTCACCCTTGGGCTCGTCTCACTCGCTCTTACGAGCGGAACGACGGCGGCTGTCGGCGCGGCGGCCAAGGCGACTTACGCCAATCCGGTCATCGATGCGGATTTCCCCGACCCGACAGTCATCCGCGCGCCCGACGGATTCTATTACGGCTATGCGACGCAGACGCAGCGCGACGGGCATTGGGTCAACATCCAGGTCGCGCGCTCGCCCGACCTCGCGCACTGGAAGTACCTCGGGGACGCGCTGTCCGCCAAGCCGGCATGGGCCGTCACGACGCAGGATTTCTGGGCGCCCCACGTGCAGCGCGACGGCGCGCGCTACGTGATGTATTTCTCGGCCAAGCCGGACACCGCGGACGAGCGCCATGGACTCTGCCTGGGGGTCGCCACGGCGGCGTCGCCCCGGGGGCCGTTCATCGACATCGGTCACCCGCTGCAATGCGGTGAGGGGTTCATCAACATCGACCCGATGGCGTTCGACGATCCGGCGACGCACAAACGCCTGCTCTACTGGGGTTCGGGCTTCGCCCCGCTGAAGGTACAGGAACTGGCGCGCGACAGGCTCGCGTTCGCCCCCGGCTCGGCGCCCAGGAATCTGGTCTGGCCCAACCCGGCGAAGGGCGCGTTTCCGGTGCTGGTCGAGGGATCGTGGTTGATCCGCCGCGGCGCTTATTATTATCTCTTCTATTCGGGCGACAATTGCTGCGGCCCCAAGGCCGATTACGCGGTGATGGTGGCGCGATCGAAAAGCGCTCTGGGCCCGTTCGAAACGCTCGAGCATGCGACGGACAAACCGCACAGCATCATTCTGCAAAAGCGCGGGAAATGGATTGCTCCGGGCCACAATTCGATCGTCACCGACGCCGCCGGGCACGACTGGATCGTCTATCACGCGGTCGACCAGCGCCGTCCCCGCGAGAAGCCGGTCGACGAATTGAACAGTCGGCGAGTGATGCTCATTGACCGCATCGAATGGCGCCACGGCTGGCCGGTGGTCGCCGGGCCGAGCGAACGGAGATTGCGGGCGCCGAGGCGCGGAGCATTCGTAAGCTCGGCCCGCTGCCCCGCTCATCAATCACGCGGGGGCCAGACCAGGTTGGACGAAGGCGGGCTGACGCTGGCAAGGCAGGATTCGCTGATCTCTGAAATGGGTCGAAAGCGGACTTTGGACTTAGGGCCAAATCGACGATCCGCGCGATCCGTTCGTCCCCTATAAATAGCCAACCCCGAACTCACAGGTGTTCGAGTTCAACGCCGAGTGCAGTGGGAGCCGGTTCAGCGCGACCGCCGATTGCCTAGTGGCCCGCACCGCCGACGACCGCCAAGATCAGGGTTACCAGCACTATTGCAACCGCCTGATACAAGACACGCTTGCGCATCCAGTTCTGTTGCTGCTGCGCGCTGGCGAGCGCGGCCCCGCCTGTTGCCATTGCGACAACGCCGCGAACGAGGACGTAAGCCGTTGCCGACATTGCGACGAGCAGGAGGAGGATGAGGACAATAGACATGAAACCAGTCCTCTTTTCACACTGTATGAAAGTTAGGTTCGTCGCAGATTCTAAGGATTATCAGAGCTAACGATCTGATTACATATGGCCTTTAGGTCATGTCGCGAATTCGAGCCTGCGAGCGATATCAAATCTTGTCATCGGAAGAGACTCGATCAACTGACCGAATATCAGAAGCGGCCATTGTCGGGTCCAAGCGTTAGTCTAAAGGTGACCGCAAGAGTTTGGAGCCATCGGCCGGGAAACGTGATGCGCAACTGGATCTTTGCTTATTTGGGCGCCGCAGCGGCCATGCTCGTGCTCGACGGCGCCTGGCTTTCGTTCGCGGCTAAGCGGCTTTACCGGCCGTTGCTCGGCGGCATGCTTGCGGACGGCTTCCGCCTGGCGCCGGCAGCGTTGTTCTATTTCCTCTACGTCGCTGGAATTGTCGTCCTCGCAGTCGTACCCGGTCTTGCTGCCGGGAAGTGGACCATTGCGCTTGTCCGCGGACTCGTGCTGGGGCTGATCGCATACGGGACCTATGACCTCACTAACCAGGCCACGCTTAGACAATGGTCGGGACTCGTCACGATCGCGGACATGTGCTGGGGGACCATCCTCACCGGTGCCGCGGCAACCGCCGGATATTATGCGTCACGCTGGGGGGCAGCGTAATGGTCATCGAGCGAGCGCAGATCAGCGACGGCCTGGCCAAAGGAAAAAGGCGTTGACGCGCCGCTGGTAGTCCCGGAACTTTTCCCCGCGCGATCGCAGCATATGCGCCTCGGTAGGCGGTATCCCAGAGACGTGTACGAGGAGCCAGTAAATGAACGCCGGGCCGCTAAGCGCGAGGCAGCCCCATGCAAAGCGTCCGTCCGGACCGATGGCGATGAGTGCATAAGCGAACCAGCCTAGCCATTCGAAGAAATAATTGGGATGGCGGGACCAGCCCCACAGACCGCGGTCCGCAACCGCCTGTCTGTCCTGTGCCCGAGCCGCGAACGAACGTAACTGTCGGTCGGCAATGGTCTCGCCAACAGTGGCGAGGACCATGATTGAAAGCCCCGCCCAATCTGACCACGCTGGGAATGAGGCCGGGTTGCGGGCGGCGACGACGATCGAAAGAATGAGCAGGAACCCGGCGGCGGCCTGTATCTGCAGGAACCATAGCAAGCGGCGGGAGAAATTATCGCCCCATTCTCGCTTCAACTCCGCATAGCGCGGGTCGTCGCCGCCCTTGAGTGTGCGCTGCAGAATGTGAGTGCCAAGCCGCAGCGACCAAATGCCCACTAGCAAGGCGACGAGCCAGCGGCGAAGGTCAACCCCTCCTCCAACCGGAGCGAGCGCGCCAACCACCCCGGCAAACCCGACGGCGTAGGACCAACTGACATCGGTCCAGCCCGAACGTCCAGGCTGGCGCACGATTGCCCATGCGAGCGCCATCGCTGCAGAGAGCGCCAGCGCCAAGGCGGCAAGGAGACTGACTAGGCCCATTGGCCGTCTACCTTTGCATGTCGCTTCCGGACCATAGGGCGGCGGACTCATCCGATGAACAAATCAATCCGTATCTAGGCCAACACGATCGAACAGATAAGGGCGCCGGCCCGACGGGAGACAAAATTGCGCGCTGACCAGCAGCTTAACATTGCCATCGTCGGCACAGGAATTTCAGGGCTTTCGGCGGCGTGGCTGTTGTCCCGGCGCCATCGCGTCACTGTGTTCGAGATGGACCGGCGGATCGGGGGGCACAGCAACACCGTTCAGGCCGGCGGAAATGCCGTCGATACCGGCTTCATCGTCTACAATGAGTGTACCTATCCCAATTTGACCGCCCTGTTCGACCATCTTGGAGTCGCGACAAAACCCTCGAAAATGAGCTTTTCGGTTTCGCTTGATCGCGGGCGTCTCGAATATTCCGGCAGTCTTGCCGGGTTGTTTGCGCAGGGGCGTAACGTCGCCTCGCCGCGTTTCTGGTCGATGCTGCGCGATCTTGCCCGATTCTATCACCGCGCACCGCGCGATTTGTCGGCCATTGGATCGACCAGCCTTGGTGACTATCTCGACGGAATAGGCTGCGGGCACGCATTCCGAGATGACCATCTTTATCCGATGGCCGCTGCAATCTGGTCGACACCAGTCCACAAGATTTCCGAATATCCGGCTGCCGCGTTCATCCGGTTCTGTCAGAATCACGGTTTGCTGAAATTCGTTCGCCGCCCGCTATGGCGCACGGTCGAAGGAGGCAGCCGTGAGTATGTCAAGAAGCTGTCGCGCCCGTTCGCGGACCGAATCCGGACCGGCTGTCCGGTTCATGCCATCCGCCGGAGCAACGGCGGCGTCGAACTAACGAGTGAGAGCGGCATCGAACGATTCGATCATGTCGTTATTGCCGCCCATGCCGACCAGGCCTTGCGCATGCTCGCCGATCCGGACGCCCAAGAGCGCCGGCTGCTGGGCGCATTTCGTTACCGGCGAAACGAGGCAGTGCTTCATTCGGACCCGACCCTGATGCCCCGTCGCCGGCGGGTCTGGTCGAGCTGGAATTATGCCTCGGAACCGAGCGAACAGTCTGCGCTGCTGTCGGTTACATACTGGATGAACCAGTTGCAGGGCATTGTGGATGATCGTCCGATCTTCCTGACCCTAAACCCTATCCGGTCGCCTGCCCCGGACCTGGTCCTTTGCCGCAACGTGTACGATCATCCGATGTTCGATTCCGCTGCGAGCGCCGCCCAGCATCAATTGTGGGCACTTCAGGGCGTTCGTCAGACCTGGTTTTGCGGCGCGTATTTCGGCGCGGGCTTTCACGAGGACGGACTGCAGGCCGGCTTGGCCGTGGCCGAGCAACTCGGCAGCGTGCGGCGGCCGTGGGATGTCCCCAACGAATCCGCGCGCATTCATTTCCTGAGTCCGCCGGAAGTGCAACGAGCGGCATGACCCGCTCCGCACTTTATATCGGCAAGGTCATGCACCGCCGCCTGCGGCCGAGGCTGCATCAGCTGCGCTATCGGCTGTTCTCTCTTCTGCTTGATCTCGACGAGATCGATGGGCTCGCCCGCAGCCTGCGCCTGTTTTCGCGCAACCGCTTCAACCTGATTGCCTTTCATGATCGCGACCATGGCGATGGCTCGCGCGAGCCGCTGCGTACGCAAGTCGAAGGCCATGTGCGGGCCGCCGGACTGACGAACGCTGTTGGCGCGATCGAGCTGCTGGCGATGCCGCGCGTGTTGGGCTTTGTGTTCAACCCCATCAGCCTCTATTTCTGCCGCGGACGCGACGGGAGGCTAATCGCCATCCTTTACGAAGTCAGCAACACCTTCGGCGAGCGCCACACGTATGTCATGCCGGTCGCGGGTGAAGGGACGGATGTGCGCCAGAATTGCGCGAAGCGCTTCCACGTCTCGCCCTTCCTGCCAATGAGGCTGCACTACAGCTTTCGGGTGCGGCCGCCGGCCGAGAATCTGTTGATCGCCATAAATGTCGTCGACGCCAACGGCCCGATCCTTGTCGCCCTGCAGACCGGCACACGCCGAGCATTGAGCGACGCGACGCTCGTGCGCGCAATGCTTGCGTACCCCCTGATGAGCTGGAAGGTCGTGGCGGGAATTTTGTGGGAAGCCGGGCGCTTGAGCATCAAGCGCGTGCCGGTTCACCGCCATGTCGACCCGCCGGCGCGGGCCGCGAGTTATGGTCCGTGCCCGCAAGCCTCGGATCGGCGTGCGGAAGCGGCTTGACCCTCCTTTCGGGCCCGTCGATCCTAAGCAATGTCTGCTTTTGGATCGAAAGCAGACCTGAGGCGCCGCCGATGTCGTTTCGGTCGGCGGCGGAACGCAAACTAGGCCGTCGCGCGGGGCGCCCTGCGCTTCCCCTGGGCGAAGCGCATGGAATAGCCAACGGCTCCAATACCGACGAGCATCATGGCCCAGGTCGCCGGTGCGGGTACAGTCGCCGGCTGCGGTACAGATACGTTGCTGCCTCGCCGCCGGCGGATACAGCGCTAATGTCCGCTTTGGGTCGAAAGCAGACATTAGCGCCGCCACGCGAAGGGCGGTCGCGCAGGCACGAACTGTTGGGACGTATGTTGGGACAGCAGTATCATGATCGCGTAGAATGCAATAAGATCAATATAATACGTCGACTTGTTCGGCGGACCTCAGCTCCACCAGCCGCGCCTGCCCGAAATCGCAACCAAATCAGTAGGTGCGGATGGGTTCGCAGGCGATGCCGTCTCCGTCGCCGTCGAGGCCCTCGCGATAGCCGGGCTGGCCGGCCTGGATCGGCGCCTTTCCAGCGGCGCGCGCCTCGTCGCAGCCTGAATAATAGACGCTCTGCTCGATCTTCATGCGGTCCGTGGGCGATATGAAGACCGCGCGCGGGAGCGACGCCCAGGCGTAACTCGCCAGTCCGCCCAATATAGCCGCCGGCAGAAGGATATCTTTCGCGCGCATGACGGCCTCCTTGTTGCACGCCGACAGTTGCCGGACGGTAAACCGGTAACCGGGCGGTAAGCCCGTCGCGTTAGTCTTGCGCGTCATGAGCAAGCATTGGCCCCCCGACGACAGTTTCCGCACGCGATCCGCTTCGGCGCCGAGTGCGCTGCCGGTGGTGATCGGCGCGGTGTTGGTCGGGCTGACAGCGGGGATGATGCTCGGCTGGTCGGGCCGCAACGCGGGCGACGTTGGCGCGGCGAGCGGAATCGAATGGAATGCGGTGCAAGCGGTGCCGACGCGCACGCCGGACCCCGAGGACGTTGCGTGGGAGCAGCGGGCTCGAGCGTTCGATGGGGCCGGATCGGCGCCTTCGGCGGCTGGCGATGCCGAGGGGATGCGGGCCAGCTTCGGCTATTGCTACGCCGGCGGCGGGAGCAATTGCGTGGTCGACGGCGACACCTTCTGGATCCGGGGCGAAAAGGTGCGCATCGCCGGCATCGACGCCCCCGAAACGCATCCCTCGCGCTGCGCCAGCGAAGCGCGGCTCGGCAATGCCGCGACGCAGCGGCTGCATGCGCTGCTCAACAGCGGCGCGGTGACGATGACCGCCATCGACCGCGACCGCGACGTCTACGGCCGGCTGCTGCGCAATGTCGCGGTCAACGGCGCGGACGTCGGCGAGGCGATGGTCGGCGCCGGAGTCGCCCGGGACTATGCCGGCGGGCGCAGGCCGTGGTGCTGATTCCTGCACCGTCTTCCGCCCGGTGAGCAGACACTGGAACCCGCGCGGCGAGATCGATCGCAATGTGCCAGCGGAGCCGACCCGGCGCGCGCCGTGGCCGGCCGGGGCGACGGCTGGCGTGGTGCTGATCGCGGCCTGCTGCGTCGGAGCGGCGGTCGTCATCTACCAGGTGGCCGGCCCGCGCGACATCTTCGCTCCATGACGATTGGCGCTCGCCATCGCTACGCGCTGCTCTGGCGACGCTTGGCGTGGGCGTGCCCGCGATTCGGTGGTTCATGGCTGCTAACTCGGCGGTAAGGCCTGCGCGTTAGTGTTGCCGCGTGAGCAAGCTTTTTCAACCTCCGCGCAAGCGCGTCGCGCCGCGCCCCTCGCGCATCAGGCGCGATCCGGTGCGCATCGAGCCCCAAGTCAGCCTCGCCAAAGTCGCCGCCATTTCGAGCGAGCGCGAAGTGTGGGGCGGGGTCGCCGGCGTGTTGGTGTTCGCCGGCGCGCTGGTTGTGCTGGCGGTCGGCATCAGCGCGGCGACGATCTTCCACGACGATCCGGCGGCGGCGGCGCGCGCCGCGCGCTTCGGCCAATGCTACAACAGCGGGCCCAATTGCGTGATCGACGGCGGGACCATGCGCGTCGGTGGGCGCAAGCTCGCGATCGCCGGCGTCGACGCCCCCTCGATCCAGGACGCGCGCTGCGAAGCCGAGCGCAGCCGCGGCATCGACGCCGCCGTGCGGCTGTCCGAAATGCTCAACGGCGGCCGGGTGACGGTCGGCGGGGCGTTCCGCGACGGGTCAGGGCGCGAGGTGCGCAAGGTGCAGGTCGGCGGGGCGGATGTCGGCGATGCGATGGTGGACGCGGGCGTCGTGCGCACGTCCGAGGGTACGCCGCAGGATTGGTGCAGCTGAGCCGCCGAGCGTAGGTGAGCGATTGCGCAAGCAATCGGGAGCCAGCACGTAGAGACGGCGAAGCGCGGACGTTTTGCTTTCACACGAAGGCACGAAGATCAGGAAGCGATGAAGAGAATTGGTTCACGCGAAGGCGCGAGGCGCGAACAGCTAACCCTGACGATCTCTCCTCGCGGCGATGAGGAAGAGCACCAGGCCGAGGCCGAGGAGGGCGCCCATGGCGGCGCCCATGGTCGAGCCGACGGTGCGCTGGAACCCGGGCGCGACGCGCTCGGGATGGTTCGCGCCGGAGTTGGCGAGATAGAACCACGGTCCGGCGAGCAGCAACTCGGCCAAGCCGATCCCGATCACTGCGCGCGCTTTCTTCGACATGGCAGGCCCCCTGCGGTTGGAGGGGGCATGGTACATGGTGGAGGGGGGGTAGCGATGGTTGGTGCGGGTGTGGGCGGCAATGTGGGAGCGGGCGGCGGAGTTGGTGCCAATTCATCCTGAATTAGATGCACCGTTGAACTCGAGCGCTAACTTTTTCCCTCCATCCTCCAGTGTGCAGAGCACCAACGAAGACTTCACGAGTTGCGCCGTGATCGACGATGCGCGCGCCGGCCATCGGCTGTGATACTACTCCGGCGGTCTGACGCACCGAAGGCAATTGCATACTGGAAATATGCCGAGTTCCGCTCTGGCCGAAGCGCTTCTAGTTGCTTGTAGAATACGTTCAGCCTGCTTTCGACGGGCGCGTTCTCCAAATTGGAAATATGTCTATAAATGAGCTGCTTATCGGTCAGGTACAGGTATTTTGCTAGGCCGTTGCTCTTTCGCTTCGGTCGAAAACGGTCAAATGGCGATAACATACTATTCTGCGGTCGCTCCGACAGGCAGCGCATTTTGCGTTGCTGTCACTCCGCCGCCACCCCAGCAGCGCTGAACATATCGCCATCGGGCTGCGCTGAAGCCTCCGCCGACTGCGCCGGGTCATTCGCCGCTTCGGCCGCCCCCTTCGCCTTCTGCCGGCGGTCGAAGCTGTCCCACACCTCGCCCCAGTTCCCGCGCGTCGCCGCCTTCGAATATTCCGTCGCGCGGGTTTCGAAGAAGTTGGCGTGCTCGACTCCGTTGAGCATCGGCGCGAGCCACGGCAGCGGGTGCTCGTCGACCATGTAGATCGGCGCGAAACCGAGCTGCCCGAGCCGCCAGTCGGCGATGTAGCGGATGTACTTCTTGATCTCCTTGGGGCTCATGC
>JBDTXI010000141.1:0-4022 GCA_040006255.1 Sphingomicrobium sp. | reverse complement strand
ATGATCCGCGAGACCCGCCAGTCGCTGCAGAAGTCGCTGTGGGATTCGGCGGAGGACCCGGTGTCGCTCCAGCTCGCCGGCTGTGAGCCGCGGGTGATGGCCGAAGCGGCGCGGCTTAACGAGCAGCGCGGCGCCGCCATCATCGACATCAACATGGGCTGTCCGGTGAAGAAGGTGGTCAATGGCGAGGCGGGATCGGCGCTGATGCGCGATCTGCCGCTCGCCGCCCGGCTGATCGAGGCGACGGTGAAGGCGGTGAAGGTCCCGGTCACGCTGAAGATGCGCATGGGCTGGGATCATTCGAGCCTCAACGCGCCGGAACTCGCCCGGATCGCCGAGGACCTCGGCATCCAGATGATCACCGTCCACGGCCGCACCCGCTGCCAGCTGTACAAGGGCGAAGCCGACTGGGCGTTTGTGCACAAGGTCAAGGATGCGGTCCGCATCCCGATCATTGTTAACGGCGACATCTGCTCGATCGCGGATTCGCGGGAGGCTTTGCGCCAGTCGGGCGCGGACGGAGTGATGATCGGCCGCGGCGCCTACGGCCGCCCGTGGCTGATCGCCCAGGTGATGGCCGAGCTCGGTGGGGGAGGGGTCAGGCCCGACCCGAGCCTCGACGAGCAGCTCGACACGATGCTCGAGCAATATGAAGACATGCTGGCGCTCTACGGGCGACAGACGGGCGTCAATCTCGCGCGCAAGCACATCGGCTGGTACACCAAGGGGCTGCCCGCCTCCGCGGAACTGCGCAACAGCGTCAACCAGCAGGACGATCCCGCGATTGTGGTGCGCATGCTGCAGGAATTTTATTCGCCCTGGCTAAGGCGCTCGGCGGCATAAGCGGATTATTTGCCCACACGTGTGTTTTTGATGCAACGGCTACGGCGACCATGCTAGAGCCGGGCGAAATGGACGCGCGTACGGCCGAATCACCCGTCATCTCCCACCAACAGAGCTGGCTCCAGCGGGAGCGGGCCAGCGGGCGATTCTACGATCGCATGGCCGCGTTGGTCGGCCTTTTCCTGGTTGCGATGCTGGGGTTGAGCGGCTGGATGCTAAAGCGGAACGTCGAGCCGGGCACCTTGCTTTCGCCGCCGCTGATTGCCGTGCTTCTGATCGCGATTTTGCTGCCGGCGATCGCGCTGATGGCGCTTTACGCACGCAAGGTCGCGGTTCGCCGCGCCGAGCAGGGCGGCTTGGGCAGCGGCCGGCTGCACGTTCGCCTGGTGGCGCTGTTCACGGCGATCGCCGCCGTGCCGACGGTCCTGGTCGCGATCTTTGCCTCGGTGTTGTTCCAGAGCGGGCTCGAATTCTGGTTCTCCAACCGCGCCCGCAACATGCTCGAAAACACCGTCCAGATCGCACGCGGAAGCTATGAGGCGGAAGTCGAGCGTGTGGCGAGCGAGACGACCACCATGAGCGGCGATCTCGCTGTGTACCTTCGCCTGGTTCCGAGAGACGATCCTCGTTTCGTCGTCGGCTTTGGGCGTCAGGTGCTGAACCGCAATCTTTCCGAAGCCATCATCGTCAACGTCGGCCGCGACAGCATCCCGCGGTCGCTGGCATTGGTGAATCCCTATGACCGGCCCCTCGACAAGATCATCACGCCGGAACGGATCGCACAGCTCGGCAAGAAGCCGGTGGTGCCCGTCAACTCGTCCGACCGGATTGGAGCGCTGACTCGGCTCGATTACGGGCCGAACGCGTACCTTTATGCGGCTCGGGTCTTCGATCCGCGCTTCCGAACCCAGATCCAGCGTTCCGGCGACGTGTTGCGCGACTACCGTTCGCTGCTGAAGCGCTCCCGGGTTAACCAGCTGCGCTTCAATGCCGCGCTCCTGCTGGGCTCGCTGGTCATCGTCGGCTTGTCGATCCTCACCGCGCTCAGGATCGCCGACCGGCTGGTCCGACCGGTGGGCGAACTCGTGACGGCCGCCGGACGCATCGAGCAAGGCGATTTCACCGCGCGGGTGCCGGTCGCGGAGACCGAGGACGAGGTCCAGACGCTGTCGACGGCGTTCAACCGGATGGCCGGCCGGCTCGACGAGCAGACAACCGAGTTACGCTCCGCCAACACTCAGCTCGACGCCCGGCGCGCGTTCATGGAAGCGGTGCTGTCCAGCGTCAGGGCGGGCGTAATCGCTCTCGATTCCCGCAACCGCATCCTGCTCGTCAACCGCTCGGCGGAAACGCTGCTTCAGGACAAGCAGGAAGAGGTAGAAGGAAAGGGCCTCGGCATCGTCTCGCCCGACCTCGACGAATTCATGCGCGGCGACCAGTCCGAGGCGAACGTAATCGTGGTCGCCGACACCGCGCAGCGGACGCTGGCGGTCAAGCGCGTGCGCTACCAAGACGGCTCGGTGCTGACCTTCGACGACATCACCGACCAGCTCACCGACCAGCGTCGCGCCGCCTGGTCCGACATTGCCCGCCGCATCGCGCACGAGATCAAGAACCCGCTGACACCGATCCAGCTCGCGGCCGAGCGGCTGCAGCGCCGCTTCGGGCAGGAGATCAGCTCCGACAAGGCGACGTTCGAGCGGCTGACCGCAACCATCGTGCGGCAGGTCGGCGACTTACGGCGGATGGTCGACGAATTTTCCAACTTCGCACGCATGCCCAAGCCGATATTTCGCGACGAGAACGTCCACGAGATCGCGCGCCAGGCGCTGTTCCTGCACGAGGTGGCTCACACCGGAATCGCTTTCGTGCTCGACCCGCCCGAAGGGGAATTCCGCATGGTCTGCGATCGCCGCCAGCTTTCGCAGGCACTCACTAATGTCGTGAAGAACAGCGTCGAAGCCATTGAAGGTCGGAAGAATCGTGGCGAGCACAGCCTAGCCGGTGACCGCGTCGAGGTGCGGCTCCACGAGGAAGACAGGCACCTCATTTTCGACATCCTCGACACCGGCGTTGGCCTTCCCGAGGACCGCGAGCGGCTGACCGAGCCGTACATGACGACCCGAGTGCGCGGCACCGGGCTCGGCCTCGCCATCGTCAAGAAGATCGTCGAGGAACATATGGGCGAAATCGCCTTCCTCGACCGGCCGGGGGGCGGCACCCATGTCCGCATCGCCTTCGACCTCGCCAAGCTCGCCCCGCTCGCCAGCGACGCCGAAATCGAAGGCGACGGGCAAGGCGACCATCACGAACCCGACAATGAACCGAATGAGGATGACTGATGGCGCTTGAAGTGCTCGTCGTGGACGATGAAGCCGATATTCGCGAGCTGGTCAGCGGCGTGCTCGAGGATGAGGGGTACGAGGTCCGCACCGCCGCCGACAGCGATGCCACGCTCGAAGCCATCGAGGAGCGTCGGCCGTCGATGGTCCTGCTCGACGTCTGGCTCCAGGGCTCGCGCCTCGACGGGCTCCAGCTGCTGCAGGAAATCAAGCGCCGCGATTCGACCATCCCGGTCCTGATGATCTCGGGTCACGGCAATCTCGACACCGCCGTCGCCGCCGTAAGGGAAGGGGCGGTCGACTTCATCGAAAAGCCGTTCGAGGCGGAGCGGCTGATTTACCTCGTCGACCGAGCGACCGAGACCGAGCGCATGCGCCGCGAGAACGTCGCGCTTCGCCAGCAGGTCGGACACGAGGATCAGCTCCACGGGAGTTCGATCGCGATCAACACCGTTCGCGCTACGCTCAAGCGCGTCTCGCCGACCGGGAGCCGGGTGCTGATTTCGGGTCCGCCGGGCGTCGGCAAGGAGATTGCCGCGCGCATGATCCACGAGTGGAGCTTGCGCGCAAAAGCGCCGTTCATCGTGCTTTCGGCGGCGATGATGAGCCCCGAGCGAGTCGAGGAAGAATTGTTCGGAAGCGAGGCGGAGGGAGTCGCCCGCCCGGGCCTGCTCGAGCATGCGCACGGCGGCACCCTGTTCCTCGACGAGATCGCCGACATGCCGCTCACCACGCAGGGCAAGATCCTGCGCGTGCTGACCGACCAGAGCTATCACCGGGTGGGCGGGCAGCGCCCGGTCAAGGTCGACGTCCGCGTGTTGTCGGCGACCGCGAAGA
>JBDTXI010000140.1:0-34066 GCA_040006255.1 Sphingomicrobium sp. | reverse complement strand
AGCTCGCCGACGCGGTCGCGGGCGACGTCGGGTTCATCGTCGAGAGCGCGGTCGAAGCGCGCAATGCGTCGCTGATCGCCGTCCCCGGCGGCAGGACGGGCCCGGC
Organism: Sphingomicrobium sp.; assembly: GCA_040006255.1. GTDB lineage: Bacteria > Pseudomonadota > Alphaproteobacteria > Sphingomonadales > Sphingomonadaceae > Sphingomicrobium. The sequence goes on along the minus strand of JBDTXI010000140.1, from coordinate 33,960 downwards.
GGTATTCCCCAAGCTCGCCGCGCAGCAACTGCCGTGGAAGCGGGTGACGATCATCCCGACCGACGAGCGGCTGGTGGCGATGGACGACGAGCGCAGCAACGTCCGCGCGATCGCCAGGTCTTTCCTGCCGGCGGGCGCTCGGGTCGTTCCGATCGTCGCCGACATTCCCGATTACCAGCTGGCCGGCAATTCGGCCGACGCGCGGCTGCAGGACCTCGGCTGGCCGCCGGACCTGGTGTGGCTCGGCATGGGCGAGGACGGGCATACCGCATCGATTTTCCCCGGCCCCGACCTGCAGGCGGCGCTCGATGCGCCGAAGGCGCGCCGCGCGATCGGAGTGATGCCCGATCCGCTTCCGGCCGAAGCGCCGGTGGCGCGGGTGACCCTGACGCGCGCGGCGATCCTGTCGGCGCGAACGATCCTGGTGACGATCACGGGCGCGAAGAAGCGCGAGCTGCTCGAGGGCGCGATCGCCGACGGGCAAAGCTCGAAGCTGCCCATCGGCCGCGTCCTCGCCGAAGTCGACCAGCCGATCGACATCCACTGGTGCCCCTAGCTCCCCGCGGCTCCGCCGCGGAGGACCTACACCTCGTGCAGCCGTCGCCCGGCGGTTTCCTTGAGGAACAGCACCGAGACGACCACCGAAATCGCCGTGAACACAACCGAATACCACAGCCCTTCGAAGATGTTGCCGGTGATCGCGACCAGCGCGAAGCTGGTCACAGGAAGGAACCCGCCGACCCAGCCGGTGCCGACGTGGTACGGAAACGACATCGCCGTGTAGCGCACGCGCGTCGGGAACATCTCGACCAGCGCGGCGGCTTGCGGTCCATAGAGCGCGGTCGCGGCGACGACGAACAGCAACAGTAGGATGATCAGCAGCGTCATGCTCGCCTGCGCCGGGTCCGCGGTCTTGGGATAGGCGGCAAGCTGGAGCTCGGCGCCGATCGCGTTCGCCGTCTTTGCTTTCAGCGCCTTCACCTCCGCTCCGCTTAGTCCCGTCCCATCCGGGATCGGCAAGGATTCGGTGCCGATGATGACCTGCGTCCGGCCGTTGCTCGAAGCGCGCGTCTGGAACGACACGCCCTTGGTGACGAGGATGCTCTTGGCGATATCGCAGGCGCTGGTGAACTTCGCGGTTCCGACCGGGTCGAACTGGATCGAGCATGTCGCCGGATCGGTGACCACGATGACCGGGGTCGCGTTCTGCGCCTCGACCAGGGCCGGATTGGCGGCTCTCGCGATCCAGTGCGAGGCGGGGAAATAGAGGACGAGCGCAAGCAGCATCCCGCCGACCATCACCGGCTTTCGCCCGACGCGGTCGCTCAGCCAGCCGAAATAGACGTAGAGCGGCGCGCTGACCACGGTCATGACGATCAGCAGCAGGTCCTTGGTCTGGCTCGGCAGCCCGAGCGACCTCTCGAGGAACACCTGCATGTAGAAGAAGGTGAAATACCAGACCGCGCCCTGGGCGCACGTGATGCCGAAGAATGCGATCAGCACGCGCTTGAGGCTGCGCCAGTTGCCGAACGCTTCCCTTAGCGGCGCTTTGGTAACCTCGCCTTCCTCGCGCAGCCGGTCGAACTCGGGGCTTTCCGCGAGCTTTGCGCGCATCCACACTGAAATTGCGAGCAAAACCGCCGAGACGAGGAACGGCACTCGCCAACCCCATGCGGTGAACGCGTCCTCGCCGATCGCGGCGCGCGTCGCGACGATCACCAGCAGCGCGGCGAGCAAGCCGAACGAGGCCGACGATTGGATCCACCCAGTTGAAGCGCCGCGCCTGTCGTTGGGGGCATGTTCGGCGACGTAGATCGCCGCGCCGCCATATTCCCCGCCGAGCGCGATGCCCTGGAGAATGCGCAGGATGATGAGCAGCGTGGGCCCGAGCGCTCCGGCCTGCGCATAGGTCGGCAGGAACCCGATGAGGAAGGTGGCGATGCCCATCAGGGTGACGGTAACGAGGAACGCGCCCTTGCGGCCGAGCCGGTCGCCGACCACGCCGAAGATCAGCGCGCCGAGCGGGCGGAAGGCGAACCCGGCGGCGAACAGGCCGAGCGCCGCGATGAGGGCGGGCGTCGGATCGAGCCCGGCGAAGAACACCTTCGAGATGACCGGTGCAAGGCTGCCAAAGATGAAGAAGTCGTACCACTCGAACGCGGTGCCCGCCGACGAGGCGATGATCACGCGCGCCATGCCCCAGGGCTTGTGGTGGTGCTTGGCCGTGCTCGCCATGTCTTGTCCCCTCGCGGCGAGGGATAGCGGCCAATTTCCCCTCCCTGCAAGGGAGGGAGGAATTCAGTCGAGCTTGCGGATGGTGCCTTCGACGCGGGCGAACTTCAATCCGAACTTGCGAGCGTCGACATGATTGGAGAGCGTTCGTCCGTCGCCCTGGAGGCGCATCTGCTGCACGACGCTGAGCCCGCCGGTCATCTGGTAGCGGACGGTGGCGGTGTCGCCGCTGACGACGATATCGACGGGGCTGGTCGCGTCGGTGAGCGTGCCGCTAAAATGGCTGGGTCCGGCGGGGCGCATCACCCACTTGCGGGTTCGCACCGGCTTGTCGCCTTCATGCACGGTATCGATGAGCACGAAGTCGCCGCGGTCGCCTTTGCCGCCGACGCTGTCGACGATCAGTTTGGTCGGGCCGTGAAAGGCGATCTTGATCACGTTGTCGGCGTGGCTGTGACCTGTGAAGAACGCGGTCATGTCGAGTTTGGCCGCATCGGGTGCGGCCGGTGCCGCGGTCGCGCCGAGCAGAATTATCGCAAGGGCCGCCGCGCGCATCATTGGCGGCCCGCGAGCAGGCCATCGACGACGCCCGGGTCGGCGAGTGTCGAGGTGTCGCCGAAGCCCGTGGTCGCGCCTTCGGCGATCTTGCGCAGGATACGGCGCATGATCTTGCCCGACCGGGTCTTGGGCAGTGCCGCGGTGAACTGGATCTTGTCCGGCGCAGCGAGCGCGCCGATGTCGTTGCGCACTTCCTGGACCAGCGACTTGCGCAAGTCGTCGCCGCCCTCCTCGCCAGCATTCAGCGTGACGAACGCGTAGATCGCCTGGCCCTTGATGTCGTGCGGGAACGCGACCACCGCGGCCTCGGCGACCTTGGGATGCGCGACGAGCGAGCTTTCGACCTCGGCGGTTCCGATGCGGTGGCCGGAAACGTTGATCACGTCGTCGACCCGGCCGGTGATCCAGTAATAATCGTCCTCGTCGCGGCGGCAGCCGTCGCCGGTGAAATAGAGGCCGGGGTAAGCGGTGAAATAGGTTTGGAAGAAGCGCTCATGGTCGCCCCAGACGGTGCGCATCTGGCCGGGCCAGGACGAGGCGAGGCAGAGGTTGCCGCTGGTCGCGCCCTCAAGGATGTTGTGGTTGGGATCGAGCAGCAATGGCTTGATACCGGGGAGCGGCTGGGTCGCGCTGCCGGGCTTCATCGGCGTCGCGCCGGGCAATGGCGAAATCAGCGCCGCGCCGGTCTCGGTCTGCCACCAGGTGTCGACCACCGGGCAGCGGCCATCGCCGACCACGCGCCAATACCATTCCCACGCCTCGGGATTGATCGGCTCGCCGACGCTGCCGAGCAGCCGCAGCGATGTGCGGCGGTGGCGCTTTACCGGTTCATCGCCCTCGCGCATCAGCGCGCGGATCGCCGTGGGCGCGGTGTAGAAGATGGTGACGCCGAGCCGGTCGATGGTTTCCCAGAAGCGGCCGAAGTCGGGATAATTGGGCACGCCGTCGAACATCACGCTGGTCGCGCCGTTCATCAGTGGGCCGTAGACGACGTAGGTGTGGCCGGTGACCCAGCCGACATCGGCGGTGCACCAGAAAATGTCCTCGCGGCGATAGTCGAACACCCAGTCGAAGGTCGCCGCCGCCCAGACAGCGTAGCCGCCGGTCGTGTGAACCACGCCTTTGGGCTTCCCGGTCGAGCCCGAGGTGTAGAGAATGTAGAGCGGGTCCTCCGCGCCCATGATCTCCGGCTCGCAGTCGGTCTCGAGCTCCCCGCGGACGTCCGCGTAACGGATGTCGCGGCCGTCCTTCATCGGCACGTCGGAACCGGTGCGGGAGACGACGATCACGGTCGGCACGTCACGCTGCTCGAGGGCGCTGTCGACGTTGCGCTTGAGCGGGATCTTCTTGCCGCCGCGGACGCCCTCGTCGGCGGTGATCACCGCGCAGGCATCGCAATCGGTGATCCGCCCGGCGAGGCTGTCGGGCGAGAAGCCGCCGAACACCACCGAATGGACCGCCCCGATGCGCGAGCAGGCGAGCATCGCCGCCGCGGCCTCGGGGATCATCGGCATGTAGATCATCACCCGGTCGCCGCGGCCGACACCGCGCGCCTTGAGCAGATTGGCGAAGCGGCAGGTCTCTTCGTACAGCTCGCGATAGGTCCAGGCGTGGCCGTGGCCGGGCTCGTCGGCCTCGAAGATCAAGGCGGTGCGCTCGCCATTCTCGGCAAGGTGGCGATCGAGGCAATTGACCGACAGGTTGAGCTCGCCGTCGGCGTACCAGCGGATGCGGAAATCGTCGTGATTGAACGACCAGTCGCCGGCCTTCAGCGGAAACTTGTGCCAGCTCAGCCGCCGCGCCTGGTCGAGCCAGAAACGGTCCGGATCCGAATCGACGAGCGCATTCAGCTCGGCGACCTCGCGCGGGCCGACCCGCGCCCCGAAGTTGTCGGGGACGGGATGGACCGCTTCACTCATAGGCCGCGGCTCATGTCGATCACGAAGCGGTAACGCACGTCGTTGCGTAAAAGACGCTCGTAGGCATCATTGACCTCGCTCATCTGGATGAACTCGACGTCCGGATAGATGTCCTTGGCCGCGCAGAAGTCGAGCATCTCCTGCGTTTCCGGGATGCCCCCGATCGCCGAACCGCCGACCGCGCGGTTCCACCAGATGAGGTTGGATCCGACGAAGCCCGGCATCTGCATGAGCGCGCCGACGATCACCATCCGCCCGGAGCGTCCGAGCAGGTTCAGGTAGCCGTCGATCTCATGGCTGACCGGGATGGTGTTGAGGATGAAGTCGAAACGGGTCGCCGCCGCTTCCAACTGCGCCGGGTCGGTCGAGATGATCACGTCGTGCGCGCCGAGCTCGCGGGCGTCGTTCCCCTTGCTCGGAGTGGTCGTGATCATCGTCACGTGCGCGCCCATTGCGGCCGCGAGCTTCACGCCCATGTGACCGAGCCCGCCAAGCCCGACGACGGCCATTTTCGTCTTCGGGCCGACATCATATTGGCGCAGCGGTGAGTAAGTGGTGATCCCCGCGCACAGCAACGGCGCGACGCGGCTGACGTCCATGCCCTCGGGCACCTTGAGGACGAAATGGTCGCGGACCACGACATGGTCGGTATAGCCGCCCTTGCTCATCGTCCCGTCATGGTAATCGGCGCTGTTGTAGGTCTGCACGCAGCCCTTGCGACAGAAGACTTCCCAGCCTTCCAGGCACTGGTCGCATTCCATGCAGCTGTCGACCATGCAGCCGACCGCGACGGTGTCGCCGACGCGGTGGCGGGTGACCTCGTTGCCTATGGCGGTGACAGTGCCGACGATCTCGTGCCCGGGGATCACCGGATAGACCGTGCCGGCCCAGTCGTTGCGCGCGGTGTGCAGGTCGGAATGGCAGATGCCGGCGTAAGTGATGCGGATGGCGACATCGTCGGGCCGCAAGGCGCGGCGCTCGAACTCCATGGGCCGCAACGGCTGGTTGGGCGCGTCGGTACCCCAGCCTTGGGCTGTGGTCGGCCCCGTTGCGGTTTCGAAATTGGTCGCCGAACCGGGTTCAGCTGTCGTCGCCATCATTGCTCTCCTGTCGTGCGCGTTCCAATATTCGTCGGGCTTGGGTGAGATGCGGCCGATCGACCATTTTGCCGCCGACCGACAGCACCCCTGCGTCGGGATGTGCTTCGAACGCGGCGACGATTTCCTCGGCATGCCACACGTCGTCGGCAGAGGGCGTGAAGGCGGCATTGATCACGGCGACCTGTGCCGGGTGAATGGCGAGCTTTCCGGTGAAGCCTTCGCGACGTGCGGCTTCCGCTTCAACGCGCAGGCCCTGCTCGTCGCGGAAGTCGGCGAAGACGCCGTCGACGGGCTGCACGTCGGCGGCGACCGCTCCCGCGAGGCACAGCGAGCGCGCCAACCGGTAGGTGAAGCTTAGCTCGCCGTCGGCGTCATATTTGGACGACGCGCGAAGCGCGGCGGAAAGGTCCTCGGCGCCCCAGCTCATCGCGGCGAGTGGCGACTTGGGGTCGCGGTAGGAGAGCAGACCGAACAGACTCGCCGCTGTCTCGGTGACGATCGCGTGGATCGGGATGCTCCCGGTGCGGTGGGCGAGCTGGACGACATCGGCTCCGCTTTCCGCCTTGGGCAGAACGATCCCGTGGATATCGGCGACCCCGATGAGCTCCAGATCGTCCTTGTGCTGTTCGCTCCCGATCGGATTGACGCGGACCCACCACTCGGGGCCGCCGGAGCGCGCCGGCAGATGCTTGAGGAGATCGCGGGCAACGCTTTTCAACGCCGGCGCAACGCTGTCCTCGAGATCGAAGATGATGGCGTCTGCCTCGCTGTCGACCGCTTTGGCGATTTTCTTCTCGCTGTCAGCGGGGACGAACAGCCAACTGCGCGGCTCGCTCATTGCGGGGTCTTGAGCAGCAGCGCGGTGCGGGTGCACTCGCACACCAGCTCGTCGCGCTGGTTAAAGCTGCGGTGAGTCCAGGTGACGATGCCCGCGTTGGGGCGCGACTGGCTGTCACGCACGGCGGTGCATTCGGTCTCGCTGCGCAGCGTGTCTCCGATGAACACCGGGTGGGGAAAGACGAGCTTGTCGTAGCCGAGGTTGGCGACCAGCGTTCCAAGCGTGGTGTCGGCGACGCCGACCCCGATCATCAGCCCGAAGGTGTAAATCGAATTGACCAACGGCTGGCCGAATTCCGACTTCGCCGCCGCCTCGCGGTCGAGATGCATCGGCTGAGGATTGTGAGTCAGCGCCGAGATCAGCACATTGTCGGTCTCGGTAACGGTGCGCGTGATACTGTGCGCGACACGGTCGCCGATCTTCCACTCGTCGAAATAGCGCCCGGCCATTCGCCCGGTCTAAGCGCGCGCGGCCGGAATTGCCAAGCCAGCCTGCTTAGATGCTTCCGGCGCGCTTGAGGCGACCCTTCAGCTCAGACATTCCGATGAGATCGACCGCGCCTTCGGGATCGCTCGAGCGGATGACCTTGGCGATATGGCCCAGGATCTGCGCAGCGACATCGACCGACTGCAGCGCGACCATGTGGCGCATGATCAGAGTGGGATCGGCCGACAAGGTGTCGCCCATGGTCTCGATCATTCGCCGCGCATATTCGAGCTCTTCGGCGAGGCGGAGCTGCAGGAGATCGTCGGTCGGCACCTGCGCCTTGAGTATGGGCGGGGGATCGCGGCGGATTGAGGCGCGGGGCTTGGGGTCGGGGCGAATGGACGGCCGCGCCTGCTGCTCGGCGCGGAACTCGGCCTGAATGCTGTCACAGCGAGACTGGCTTTGCGCCCCCGCTCTCTCCCAAAAGGTTTCCATTTGTCTCCGTCCGCGCTTCCGAAAAAACTAAACGGAGAAGGTTAAGAAGCCTCTCAATTCTCTCCATTCTGGAGCAAGATCTCGGCCACAGCCACGGTCTTCAGCCGGTCGGCACTGCGCGGACGTGGTTGGCGTGGTGGATGGTCCACGCCGACAGCCAGCGCAGCCGCTCGTCGAGGATCTTCAGCGCTTCGATGTCGGTTGGTGACGGGCTTCAGTATCGGCCGCGTCTAGCGGGTGCTTCAGGCGTCCGGAAGCGTCTGGAAGGTGTCGATGGCGTCGAAAATCGCCGAGACGCCGCGCCGTTCGGTCTCGCTCAGCTCGGGGCGCCAGATGTCGAACAGCAGGATGATGCGGATTTCACCGCTCGGGTTTTTCGCTTCATGTTCGATGCTATCGTCGAAGATCAGCAACTTGCCTTCCTCCCATTCGCGGGTCTCGTTGCCGACGCGCAGCCAACAGCCGGCGGGAACGATCAGCGGAAGGTGGCAGATCAGCCGGCAATTGAGCATTCCGTGGTGCGGGGGGATGTGCGCGCCCGGCTCGAGCTTGGAGAACAGGACGGCAGGCGTGCGCGCGCCGATGTTCGACATCGGCACTTTGCCCAGCGAGGCGATGGTGCGCGGGCAGCCCCGCGCAATCTCGTCGACCAGCTTGCCGTCCTTCCACAGATAGAGCGCGCTCCATTGAGGATTGTTGTTGAGGCCGTGGAAATCGCGCTTGGGCCGCGCCGCATCGTCCTCGACGTACGGGCGGAAATCCGCGCCGTCGTTGACCAGCGCCACAAGCTCGTCGCGAATGGCGGACGTGGCGGCTTCGAGCTCCTCCGCCCAGCCGAACTCGGCGCGCTCGAAATACTGCCGCTGGGCGAGATAGGGATAATAGAAAACCGACGGTTGTTGCGGGTAGATTTCGCGCTCGCCCTTGAGCATTTCGAGCGAGTGCGCGAGCCGCATTGCGGCCGCCGGATCTTCTGGTTTGAAGTCGGCCAGCGCCCGCCCCAGCGACTTCTGAAACGCGCTCGCCCGGCACTGAATGAATTCCTGCGCGCTGCGCAGGCGGGCGACGGTCTGTGGGTCGGCGTATGGCGCAGTGCCCGCACTCTGGATGGCCGCCTGGTAAAACGCCATCGCGGCGCGGGCGTCGCTCCCCGCAAACGCGTCGCCCCGATCGAGCAGAGCGGCAATGCCGATCGGCCCGGGCGCCGTGCTCACGCGGCCTCGGCCTTGTCGTGCTCTGCGTCGAAATTGGCCTGCGCTGAATGGATCGCTCCGACATTAGCGAGCGCCCACTGCGCGAGGCCGGTGATCGGCTTCTGCAGCGAGTGGCCAAGTTCGGTCAGCGCATAATCGACGCGCGGCGGGATGCTCGGGGTGACGGCGCGGCTGACCAGCCCGTCGCGCTCGAGGTTGCGCAGCGTGAGCGTCAGCATGCGCTGCGACACGCTGGGGATCTCGCGCCGCAGCTCGTTGAAGCGCCGCGGCCCCTCGCCGAGTGTGGTCACGACGAGCACCGTCCACTTGTCGCCGATGCGCGAAAGCAGCGTGCTGATGGTGCGGCATACGGGATTGCTGGGGTCTTTCATTGCGCGGTCACCTTCATGTTCCTGTCCCACAAACTTGTTCGTCCACCACAAAAAAGTGCGTTCTTGCGGGGGTTTCGCCGGTGGTTATTTAGAGTGCCTCGGTAACAAATCCATACCAAGGAGGCAATAGTGACCATCCTGCATATCGACGCCAGCATTAACGGTGAGAACAGCGTCAGCCGGGCAATTTCACGCACGATCGTCGACCGGCTCGAGACCGCGCAATGGGGCGAAGACGTGGTTTACCGCGACCTCGCCGCCGATCCGCTCCCGCATTTGACGCTTGCCGCCTTCGCCGACACGTCGGTGCTCGACGAGTTCCTCGCCGCCGACACCGTGGTCATCGGCGCGCCGATGTACAATTTCTCGCTGCCGACCCAGCTCAAGGCGTGGATCGACCGCATCGTTATTGCCGGCACGACCTTCCGCTACACCGAAACCGGCCCCGAGGGCCTCGCCACGGGGAAGCGCGTGATCATCGCCTTGGCCCGCGGCGGAATGTACGACCCGGGTTCGCCCGCGGCCGCGCTCGAGCATCTCGAGACCTATTTGCGCGGCGTGTTCAATTTCATCGGCATCGACCCCGAGTTCGTCGCCGCCGATGGCCTTGCGATCAGCCCCGAGCAGCGCGAGGCGTCGATCAGCCAAGCCCTAGGCGAAACGGTGCGCCTGGCCGCCTGAGCGCGGACCGTCCGCCTCCTTCCCGCGTTTACAGCGGGAAGGAGGCGATCATGTCCGAACTCAACGACAAGCAGCGCGACCGCCTCGACGAAGACCAGTTCGCATTTCCCAAGGAGCGCAAGGAACCGCTCAACAACGCCAGCCACGTGCGCAACGCGATCGCCCGCTTCAACCAGGTTGAAGGGGTCAGCGACGACGAGCGCGACGCGGCGTGGCGGCGGATCAAGAAGGCGGCCGACAAGCACGGCGTTGAAGTGAACGAAAAGAGCTGGCGCGAGATCGGGAAGAAGTAAGGCGTCAGGCCGACAGTAACCTGAGCGGGTTCTCGATATACGCCTTGAGCGCCTGCATGAAGTTCGCCGCGTCCCAGCCGTCGACGATGCGGTGGTCGCAGCTCAGTGAGAGGTTCATGCGTTTGGCGACCTCGATCTCACCGTCGATCACCACGACCTTCTCCTCGACCTTGTTGACCGCGAGGATGGCGACTTCGGGGCGGTTGATCACCGGGGTCGAGGTGACCCCGCCCATCGGCCCGAGGCTCGAGATGGTGATGGTCGAGCCCGACAGTTCCTCGCGCGCCGCCTTGCCGGTGCGCGCGGCCTCGGCGAGGCGCAGGACCTCGCTCGCCAGCTGCCACACGCTCAAGCCCTGGGCATCGCGGATCACCGGCACCATCAGCCCGTTCGGCGTTTGGGTCGCGATTCCCATGTGCACCGCGCCGTGCCGCGTGATTACGTTGGCGTCGTCGTCATAGGTCGCGTTGAGCATCGGCCATTCGGCAAGTGCCCTGGCCATGGCGGTCACGAGGAACGGGAGAAGCGTCAGCTTGGGGTTGGAGCCGCGGTCGCGGTTCATCATTGCGCGAGTTTCCTCGAGCGCGCTGACGTCATATTCCTCGACCAAAGTGAAATGCGGGATGCGGCGCTTCGCCTCCTGCATGTTTTCCGCGATCTTGCGGCGGAGGCCGACGACCTTGATGGTTTCGTCGGGCCGGGCGGCGCCGGTGCCGCGAGGGGCGACCGTCCCGCCATTGTAGAGCAAATAAGCGTCGAGGTCGGAGTGGCGGATGCGGTCGCTCGCGCTCTTCACCCGCGCGAGGTCGATGCCGAGATCGCGCGCGCGTTGGCGGACGGCGGGCGAGGCCAAGGCCTTCTGCCCAACCTCGTTCGTCCTGAGCGAAGTCGAAGGGCGCTCTTCTGACGCCGCTTCAGGACGCCCTTCGACTTCGGCCTTCGGCCTCCGCTCAGGACGAACGGGTGTTTGCTCCGCCTTCGTGACCGGAATCTCTTTTGCCTGCTCGGGTGTCGCCTGGACCGCGCCGTCGGCGAGCGGGCGCTCGTCGTTGCTGTCCTCGACCCGCTCAGCCGCGCGGTCGGCGCCGCTCGTCTCGATCACCGCGAGCACCGACCCGATCGCCACGCGGTCGCCGACTTCGCCGGCAAGCTCGAGCACCTTGCCCGCGACCGGCGACTCCATCTCGACCGTCGCTTTGTCGGTCATCATGTCGGCGAGCTGCTGGTCTTCGCCGATCTCGTCGCCGACCTTGACGTGCCAGGCGACGATTTCGGCTTCGGCAATGCCTTCGCCGATGTCTGGCAGCCTGAATTCGAAGCGGGACATGCGCGTCAGACCTCCAGTGCCTTTTTGAGGGCCGTGCCGATCCGCACTGGGCCGGGGAAGTAGGCCCATTCGAGCGAGTGCGGATAGGGCGTGTCGAATCCCGTCGCGCGCTGTACCGGCGCCTCGAGATGGTAGAAGCAGCGCTCCTGCACCAAAGCGGCGAGCTCGGCGCCGAAGCCGTTGGTTCGCGTCGCTTCATGGACGACCACGCAGCGGCCGGTCTTTTGCACCGATTGCTCGATCGCCTCGATGTCGACCGGCACGATCGTTCGCAGATCGATGACCTCGGCATCGATGCCAAGCTCGCGGACGGTTGCGAGGGTGACGTGGACCATCGTCCCATAGCAAAGGACGGTGACGTCCTCCCCTTCGCGCACGACGGAAGCCTTGCCGATGGGAATTCGGTAGTAGCCCTCCGGCACGTCGGACGCCGGATGCTTTGCCCAAGGGGTGAGCGGGCGGTCGAAGAAGCCGTCGAAGGGTCCATTGTAGATCCGCTTCGGCTCGAAGAAGAGGACCGGGTCATTGTCTTCAATGGCGGCGATCAGCATGCCCTTGGCGTCATAGGGGGTGGACGGGATCACCGTTTTCACGCCGGCGACATGGGCGAACAGAGCCTCGGTCGACTGACTGTGCGTCTGCCCGCCGAAAATACCGCCGCCGTAGGGTGAGCGGATCACCATTGGCACCGACCATTCGCCGGCGGTCCGGTAGCGCAGGCGCGATGCTTCCGAGACGATCTGGTCGTAGGCTGGATAGATGTAGTCGGTGAACTGTATCTCTGCGACCGGCCGCAGCCCGTAGGCGGCCATGCCGATGGCGGTGGCGATGATCCCGTTCTCGGCAATCGGAGTGTCGAACACCCGGGTGGCGCCGTATTTCTTCTGCAGGCCTTCGGTGACGCGGAAAACGCCCCCGAAATAGCCGACGTCCTCGCCCAGCACGACGATGTTGTCGTCGCGCTCAAGCATCACGTCGTGGGCGCTGTTGAGCGCCTGGATCATGTTCATGACGGCCATCGGCGCTTCGCCTCCAGCTCGTCGATCATCGCCTGCTGCTGTTCTTTAAGGTGCCAGGGCATTTCCTCGAACACGTCATTGAACATCGTCCGCACATCCTGCGGAAAGTCGATGCTTGCGGAGGTGAGCGTACCCTTCCGCTCGGCCTCGCGTTGGGCGGCGCGGACCTCAGCCGACGCTTCCTCGAGGAGCGCCGCATGCCGCTCGTCATCCCATTCGCCGAGCGCCATGAGATGCGCCTTCAGCCGCTCGACCGGATCGCCCAGCGGCCACGCCTTGGCCTCGCTGGCGGGCCGGTAACCGGACGGGTCGTCGGAGGTCGAATGGCCTTCGGCGCGATAGGTGAAGAACTCGATCAGCGTCGGCCCCAGGTTCAGGCGCGCGCGATCGGCCGCCCAGCGCACGGCCGCAAAGACCGCGAGAGCATCGTTCCCGTCAACGCGCATTCCGGCGATGCCGTAGCCGAGCGCGCGTTGGGCGAAGGTCGCATGCTCGCCGCCGGCGATGCCGGAAAAGCTGGAGATCGCCCACTGGTTGTTGACGATCGCGAGGATCACGGGGGCGTTGTAGACCGTCGCAAACGTGAGCGCCGCGTGGAAATCGCCTTCCGCAGTCGCGCCTTCGCCAGTCCAGCCCATCGCGATTCGGCTGTCGCCCTTGATCGCCGCGCCCATCGCCCAGCCGACCGCCTGCGGAAATTGCGTGCCGAGGTTGCCCGAAATCGAGAAGAAGCCGTGCGCCTTGTCGGAATACATGACTGGGAGCTGGCGGCCCTGGAGCTTGTCGCCCTTGTTCGAATAGATCTGGCACATCATTTCGAACAGCGGATAGCCGCGCGCGACGAGCAGGCCCTGCTGGCGATAGGTCGGGAAGTGCATGTCCTCGGGGTCCATCGCGGCGGCGGCGGCGACCGCGATCGCCTCCTCGCCGGTGCACTTCATGTAGAAGCTGGTCTTGCCCTGCCGCTGGGCGCGGTACATGCGGTCGTCGAACACGCGCACCGTGACCATGTCGCGCAGCATCTTGCGCAGCGTGTCCGCGTCGAGCTTCGGGTCCCACGGGCCGACGGCTTTGCCGTCGTCGCCGAGGACGCGGACGAGATCGGTCGTCAGCGGATGCGTTTGCGCGGCGGGCGCGGCGATGTCGGGCCGTGGAGCGCTTCCCGCCGCGGGGATTTTCAGCCCGGAAAAATCGGGCGTGTCCCCTGGCCGGAACGGCGGCTCGGGCACGTGCAGCGCGAGCTTCGGCGCGTTGCGGCGCAGGCTTGGATCCTTGTCGCTCATACTCTCTCGCCAGCCGCTTAGTCGCGAGTCGGCACAGCGGCAACTGGCACAAGTAAAGCATACTTTACATGCCCTCCGGAATCGCCGGTGCGTTGACGCTGAAAGCATCGAACGAGTAGGGCCTGGGCATGTCTAGGACTTCCGATAATGCGTCCGATACTCTGCTCGCCGACACTCCGCCGGATCGCCTTTCGCTCGATCCGCGCAGTGAGCATTATGACGAAGATCTGCTGAGCCGCGGCGTAGGGATAAAGTTCAACGGGCAGGAAAAGCGAAACGTCATCGAATATTCGATTTCCGAAGGCTGGATTCGCGTTCCGGCGGGGCGCAGTCGCGACCGCTTCGGGCAGCCGATGACATTCAAACTTCAGGGCAAGGTCGAGCCCTATTTCGAGGATCTGGCTCAGACCGAGGGCGGTGAAGGGGCCGCGTCCGAAGGGTAGGACGGTGCGCTGCGCCGACCGCGCAGTTTCTTGACGCCCCATCCGATGGCCGCAACCGCGACCAGCGTCGGCAACGCGCGCTTGGCCAGCGCCGCGGTGCCTGCCCCGATGATTGCGCCCTTGGCGCCCTGATTAGGCCCCGCGATCCTTCCGCCGAGCCAGGCGCCGAACAGCTTGCCGATCATAGCCACTCCTCCTTTAAATATTCTTCGGCTGGGACGCGCCGGGCATGGCGAATGTTCCCAACCGGGCGTTGGCGAATTCCACCAATTCTTGGTCGGCGAAACCTCCTAATCCGCCCTGTTTGATCAGATTTTTCGCAGTTTTGTGGGATTGGCACGGCGCTTGAATAGTGATGGGCATCGGTCCCGCAAGACAAAGCCAAGCGGACTGAAAAAGGGAGAATTCAAATGTCAGCGCAGTCGCCGATCACTCGCACGCTGGTCGCAATCGCCGCGGCGCTCGCCATGAGCACGGTCGCGGTCAGCGCAGCGGTCGGTCCGGCCCAGGCGGTCGCCAGCCCAGCAAAGGTCATCATCAATGCCTGAACTTGAAGTCCTCGAAGCCAATGTCCCGGTACGCATCCCGGTCCGCACGCCGCAGCTGGTGACGGAGCCCGAAACCGCCACCGCGCGGCTGGCCCCGATCGCCACCTGGTTCAGCGGCCCCGTGTTCAGCCGCGCTCGCGATATCTTCGCGGCGAACATGACCGAGCTTCTCGACCGGTCAGAAGACCCGGCCAAGATGATCCGCATGATCATCCTCGAGATGGAGGAGACATTGGTCGATGTACGCGCTTCGGCCGCGCGCCAGATCGCCGACATCAAGGAAATGCGGCGGGCCTGCAGTCGGCTCGATCAGATCCAGTCCGACTGGACTCAGAAGGCCGAGCTGGCGCTGTCGAAGGACCGCGAGGACCTTGCCAAGGCGGCGCTGATCGAGCGCCAGAAGGCGGCCGACATGGCCGAGGGCCTCAACGCCGAGATCGACCAGATCGAACAGGTGCTGCGCAGCTACGAGGCGGACCTTGGCAAGCTTCAGTCGAAGCTGCGCGAGGCGCGCGCTCGGCAGAATGCGATCCAGGCCCGGTTCGAAAGTGCGGTGACGCGGGCCAAGGCGCGCGAAGTCATGCACGGCAGCCGGACCGAGAACGCCTTCTCCAAGTTCGAGATACTCGAGCGCCGCGCCGACTTTGCCGAAGGCCGCGCCGAAGCGCTGGGTATCACCAGCCTGGAGGATGAAATCCACGAGCTCCGCGCCGCCGAGGCGGTCGACAACGAACTTCAAGCCATGAAAGCCGCGCTCAAGGCGCGCGTGAACTGAGGAAGGGGAAGATGGAAATGGCCCGCAAGATTTATCCTTATTCGCTGGACCGCAAGGACGCGAAGATCGCTGGAGTTTGCTCGACGCTGGGCAACAAGTTCGGCATCGACCCGACCTTCGTCCGCATCGGCTTCGTCGCTGCCGCGATCTTCATCAGCTTCAAGCTGACGCTCATCGCTTACGCCGCGTTCGGCATCTGGCTGACGCTGCAGAAGAAGAAGGCGATGATCGGCGACCGACACATGAGCGATTTCGACCGCATGGACGAGGTCGTGAAACGCAAGCCGACGGTGCACGCGATGCGCACCGAGTTCGACGAGAATGACCGCCGGCTGATGGCGATCGATCATCACATCAACACCCAGAATGACGACCTGGCGCGCGAGATCGAGGCGCTCCGGCAGGAGAAGAAGTGATGGACCCGCTGACGATGGGAGAATTGGGCGCGAGCATCCTCGCCGGACTCGCCGCCGCAAGCTGGGCAGGATTGAAAGCGTGGAACGGCTGGCTCGAGCTCAAGCGTTTCGAGCTGACCCATGACGCGGCCGACCGCGGCTTGCCCCCGGCGAGCGGCCGGATCGAGATCGCTGACTTGCGAGAGCGCGTGCGCAAGCTCGAGGCGATCGCCGCCGGAATCGACATCTAGTCCCCGGAAACGCACTTCCTCCTCAGGTGCGCTTCCCTGAGGCGGTTCGGCTCCCCTTCGCCGGACCGCCTCTTTCATTTTTGCGCTGATCGAGCGGCTGTTGTTCGATGGCGACTAGTATTTGTAGCTGAGCGTCGCGAAAATCCGTCGTCCGGGCAGACGATAGAATTGCGCGTCGCCAAGCTCGCTCTCGGTCACCGGATCGCGGCGGTCGGTGAGGTTTTCGCCTTCGACGAACACGCCCCAGCCCTTGGCGAACTTCCAGCCGGCGCGGGCGTCGAGGGTCGCATAAGCGCCGGACTTGACCGTATTGGTCTTGTTGAGGAAGCGGCTGCCGACGTAGCGCAGAGTCGCGGAAGCTTGGAAGCCCGCTGCGGGCGTATACGTGGCGATCCCAGTCGCCAGGTCCTTCGGCGAAAGCTCGAGCCTTTTGCCCGCCAGTTGCTGCAGGCTGCCGTCGGGCCGGAGGCGCTCGTAATCGGTGAACCTGGCGATGTGATGCGCGTAGGACGCTTCGATGGTCAGCGACTCAAGCGGCACCCAGCGAACCTCGCCTTCCACGCCCCGAAAGCGCTCTTTCCCTGCGTTGGCGAGGCCGGGCAGCTCATCGATGTTCTCCCGGATCACGAGGTTGTTGAAACGCGTATCGAAATAGCTGACTTCTGCGTGAAGGCGGCCGTCGTGACTTGCCGCTTTGAAGCCCGCCTCCCAGCTCGATGCGGTTTCCGGCGCGAGGATGTCGGGCTCGGCTTCCGGCCCGAAGTCGATCGCCGCGGGTTTGTAGGTGTTGCGATAGTCGGCGAAGGCCGAGACCGTCGCGCGATCCGAGCGCAGAACCGCGAAGCTGGCGCCGGCCGATCCGGCAAGACGCGTTTTCTTGCGGGACTGGCACTCGTCGGCTTCAGGAATCGCCGACCCGGCGGCCTCGCCCCCGCAGCGCCGCTCGCTGGTGCGGTTCAAGCGCAGGCCGCCGAGCAAGGTCAGCGCTGGCACCGGGCGCGCGACGATCTGCCCGTAGATTCCGCCGAAGCTCCGGCGGTCGTTGAGCACTGTCGACTCATCGATATTGAGGCTGCGCGAATTGGGCGCGTTCGAACCGTCGGGCAGGACGGCATATTCGAAATTGGCGCTGTGCTGGCTTCCTTGGCCGTAGAGCCAATCGGCGCCGAACGTCCAATCAATCACAGAGCCGGTTCGTCCGACGTGGGTGTCGGCATAGATGTCGGTCATGCGGACGCGCTGACGGAAGCCGTCGGCGTTCGATGTCGCGCCGGTCGCGTCGAAGTCCGTCCGCAGGAAACCCTTCGTGTTGCGGCTCCATGTGCGCGCCGCCGAAAGCATGGATGACCACTGCACACCGCCGCCAAGGCCCGTGTCGAAGCCGAGTTTGCCCTGGAGCCGGTCCTGGTCGGCCCGCGCGTCTCGCGGATTGATATTGGAATCGAGCGGAAATCGATCGGACAGGCCGGTGCCTTCGCGCGGATGCGGGCTGTACGGCGTCTGGTCGAGCTTTACGCCTTCGAGGTCGAAGTGCAGCCGGCCGCCGCCGAGATCGGTTGCCGCTCGGTAGAGCAGGTGGCCGCGGCTGAACTTGCCGCGGTCCTGCGAGAATTTGCGGGTTTCGAGACTGCCGAGCAGCGACTGGCCGAACGTGGCGCTTGAAAGGTTCGTGGCGAACGCCGCGCGGCCGCTATCGCGCGTACCGGCTTGCAACATCGCGCGCGTCGGCTGTTGTCCCGCCTCGGGCCGGATGACGTTGATTATGCCGACGAAGCTGGTCGCGCCATAGGTCACGGGCGCCGCTCCGCGAACGACTTCGATCCGGTCGACATCGATCGGATCGAACGTTGCGGTCGCGGGGTTGAACGCGCCGCCGAACGGGACGCCGTCGACCACTAGCATATAGGCGTCGAGCTCGGTCAGGCCCTGGAACGCGACCACGCTGCTGGCCGGGCCGCCGTCGCTGCCGGGGAGCGCCTCGACCCCCGCCGCAGGGCGGAGCGCGCCGCGAAGATCGGTCGCTCCGCGCGCCCGGATGTCGTCGCCGCTGATCACCGTCTCCGCCGCGGGAACGCCGATGTCCGGCTCGGGCTGGCGGGTGACTGTGATGACGATCTGCTCTCCGGCCCCGCGGGGCGTGGCGGCCGATGCTGGGGTCAATGCAGCCGCGAGCACCGCGGCAGGCAGAATTCGCCGGTTCATGAAGCCTCGTTCCAAAGTGCCGCGCTCGCCGTGGCGGATGAATCGTGGCTATTCGACTGGATTCAAAAGCTCAACCGCCCGCTGGCCTAACGGGCGACTCCCCTCGACCGGCGGCAAGCGCGAACGCTTCAGAACTTCTTCGTCACCCCGACGAAGAAGCCGCGGCGCTGACCCCACTGGGGTGCGCCGACGCCGACGCCTTCGCCGCTGCGGATTTGATATTTTTTGTCGAGCAGGTTGAGGACGTCCGCCCGGACGCTTACGCCCTTGAGCGGACCTGGGCCGGTGAGATTTTGTGCGATGCCGGCGTTGAGCACGAAATAGGACGGAAGGGCGCCGCCGTTCGGAACGATCCCATTCGGGTCGTCGGTCCGCAGCCCGGAAGCCCAGATGAAGTCCGCTGTCGGAACAAGCGTGCCGAGGCCATCGTGAATGGTGTAGCTGCCCCCGCCCGACGCCGTCACTTTCTGCGAATGGTCGGTGTAGATGTAATTGTCGCGGATGTAAGCGAGTTCGTCGGGCGCGAAGAAATATTGAGACGAGATGATGTCCTTGCCCTTCTCCTGACCCCGCGCGACGTTGGCGTAGAGGTCGATCGGGCCATGGGTATAATTGCCGCTAAGCTCGACACCCCAGGCATAGCCCGTGGCATAGTTGAACGGTGACAGCACCACTGCCGAGCCGAACTGGCCCTCGTCGAGCAGGTTGCGCTTGATCTTGTAATAAGCATCGACCGCGACCTTGAAGCCACCCTTGATGCGCTGCTCGACGCCGGCGTCGAAATAATGCTCGCGTTCGGCCTTTACCGGATCGGCGGTTTGGATAACCGACTGCTTGGTCGTGAAATTGTACAGCGCAAGCGTCGCCGGCGCGATCAGCTCCTGCGGCGGCGGCGTGAAATTGCGAGCGTAGCCGACGTGCACGGTCGTCAGCGGCGTCGCGTTCCACACGAGATTGGCGCGCGGGCTGAGCTGCGACTCCTTGGTGAACGCGCGGACGACGTCGAAGCGCGCGCCATAGTTGAGCGTCAGCGTCGGCGTCAGTTGCCATTCGTCCTGCAGATAGGCCCCGTAGAGCTTCCCGGTCTTGTGGCTCGCGTCGACGATGGTGAAAGGCACGTCACTCGTCGGCAGCGGGTCGCAGCCCGGATTGTTGGCGAAGCTGCAATCGACCGGGAGGACGGTTGAGACGAGGCTCGATATCGTGTGCTCATTCTCGAAGAATACGCCGAAGCGAAGCGTGTGCGCGCTGCCGAGCTTCTGGCTGGCGTCGGCCTGCACTCCGGCAGCAAGGCTCGACAGGCGCGCGGCGTCGGCGAAGCCGTTGATGATGACGTCGCCGAGGTTCGGATCGGGCGCGAATTTCGTCTGCGAGTAGCGCACGAAAGGCGCGACCTGCAGGTTGAATGTGCCGCCGGCATATTGATAGGCTGCGACACCGTAATGCGTGATCTCGCGCTGGTTTTGGTCGAGCTTGGCGGCGTCGAAGCTGTTGACGCCGTTGACCGCGAAACCGGTTTGCGCGCCGGTGACGTTCGGGATCTGGAAGTGTCCGATGAAGCTTCCCGCGAAGAGCGCGATCCGGCTCGTGTCTGAAAGGACGTCCGAGAGGTAGGCAAATGGGCGGATCTGTGTCGTCCGGTCGTGGATCGCGTTTCGCGTCGGCAGCGGATTTTCGATGCCGAGATCGTTCCGCAAATAGCTTCCGGAGAGGAAATAACTGAACTCGCCGGTCGAACCCTTGATCATTGCGCTCGGCTCGAGCCACCCTTGGCTGCCGACATAAACTCCCGCTTCGCCGCCATTTTCAAGCAGGCCCGATTCCGTCTTGAAATTGACCACGCCGGCCGTGCGGTAGCCGTACTGGGCTGGGAGCGTTCCGGTGATCAGCTGGATCGAGCTTGCGATCCGCGGATCGAAAGTGGTGCCAAAGCCGCTGATGCTCTCGGGCACGATGACTCCGTTGAGCCGGTACTGCAGGTTGGCGTGCTCGTTGCGGACGTGGATGACGCCGTAGCTGTCCTGCGTCACGCCGGGCGCCTGCAGCAACGACTTGTTCAACGAGAGGTTGGTGCCGCCCGGTTGCTTCTCCAGCGCCTCCTTGCTGAACGTATATTGGCTCGCGCCGAGCGAGGGGGTGATCGCGTCGCGTGCCACGTCGAGCCGCCGACCCGTGATCACGATCTCGCTTCTCGCCGCCGTGGGCGCGTTTGCGGTCGACGCGGCGGGAGTATTGGCCGATGCCGCGTTGGCGGACGTATCCGGGGTGGCCGGTGGACTGGCGCCCGCTGCCTGCGCCGCTGCTGGCGACAATGGAATCACGGCCGCCGCCGCGGTGGCGAGGAGATATCTGCTGTACATGAGACGCCCTGATCGAGGGTAGAATGGGCCGCCTAAACGTGATGATACATTATCGCAAGGTGAACGCGATGTGAAATCGCGCCTGCAGTCGACCAATCGCATTTGAGTTTCGACGAACGCCTCGGCTAGGTCGGGAGAATGGCGACCCACTCGCACAGCGACGCCGACGCCGGCACGCATGCCGACCTGCATGCGCACGCCCACGCGCCGCGAAATTTTAGGCGTGCGTTTGCCATCGGCATCGGGCTCAACTTGGCGTTCGTTGCTGTCGAGACCATCTACGGCTTCCTCGCCAGCTCGATGGCGCTGCTCGCCGATGCGGGGCACAATCTGTCCGACGTGCTCGGGCTGGTCGTGGCCTGGGCCGCCGCCGTGATGGCCAGGCGCGCCGCCTCACCGCGCTTCACTTACGGGCTGAAGAAGGCGCCGATCCTCGCGGCGCTCGCCAATTCGCTGTTCCTGCTGGTGGCGATCGGGGCGATCGGCGCCGAGGCAATCCGCCGCCTGCTCCATCCCGCGCCGTCGGACGGGGGCACGATCATGATTGTCGCCGGAGTCGGCATCCTCATCAATGCCGCGACCGCGCTCCTCTTCGCCCGCGGCCGCGAGCACGACATCAATATCGCCGGCGCCTATCTGCACATGGCCGCGGACGCCGCGGTTTCGGCCGCGGTGGTGTTCGCCGGGCTGGTCATCCTGTGGACCGGCCAGCAATGGGTCGACCCGGTGATGAGCCTCGCCGTCGCCGTCGTCATCCTGTGGAGCAGCATTGGGCTGTTCAAGGAATCGGTGTGGATGTCGCTCGCCGGCGTGCCCAGCCGGATCGATGCCGACCTGGTCGAGGCCGAGCTCGGTCGGCTCGACGGAGTCGAGACGGTGCACGACCTCCACATCTGGCCTCTGAGCACGACCGAGACGGCGCTGACCGCGCACCTCGTCGTCCCGCACGCGCCATCGACGGACGCCATTCTGTGCTGCGCCCGAGCCATGCTCCACGACCGCTTCGGGATCGAGCATTGCACCCTGCAGATCGAGCGCAGCAATCTCGATGACACGCGTTGCTGATGAACTGCGTCACCCATCTCGAATGTTCGCTCACTGGGGAGCGCTATGCGGCGGGGCAGGTGCATAACCTCAGCCGGGCCGGGAAACCGCTGCTCGTCCGCTACGATCTGGAGGCAGCGAAGCGCACGCTGACCCGCGACAGCCTCGCGGCGCGCACGCCGGGCATGTGGAAGTGGGGCGAGCTGCTGCCGCACGACGGCGATCCGGTCAGTCTCGGCGAAGGCGAGACCCCGATCGTCGCGCTGCCCGGGACCGGCGGGCCCAATCTGCTGGTCAAGGACGAAGGCCGCCTGCCGACCGGTTCGTTCAAGGCGCGCGGGCTGGCGATGGCGGTGACGATGGCGCGGCAGTTCGGGATCGAACGCATCGCCATGCCGACCAACGGCAACGCCGGCGCCGCGTTAGCCGCTTACGGCGCGCGAGCAGGGATCGAAACCATCGTCATTTGCCCGGCGGAGACGCCGGAGATCAATGTCGCCGAGACCGCCGCCTACGGCGCGCACGTGCATGTCGCCGACGGCCAGATCGACGAATGCGGAGCGTTGGTCGGAAGGGGCGCCGCGCAGGGCCTGTGGTTCGACTGCTCGACGCTGAAGGAGCCCTACCGGCTCGAGGGCAAGAAAGTCATGGGGTTCGAGCTCGCCGAGCAGCTCGGCTGGCGGCTGCCCGACGCGATCTTCTATCCGACCGGCGGCGGCACCGGGCTGATCGGCATGTGGAAGGCGTTCGCCGAGCTCGAGGCGGTCGGCCTGATCGGTCCCGAGCGGCCGCGGATGTACGCCGTCCAGGCCGAAGGCTGCGCGCCGATCGTCCGAGCGTTCGAGCAGGGCGACGAGTTCGCCGAACGGTGGGAGCATGCGGCGACCGTGGCGACCGGAATCCGCGTGCCCAAGGCGGTCGGCGATTTCCTCATCCTGCGCGCGGTGCGCGAGAGTGGCGGCGCGGGGATCGCGGTGGCGGAGGACGCCATCATGCCCGCGGTCGAGGACGCCGCCCGCGACGACGGCTTCCTGCTCTGCCCCGAAGGTGGAGCGGTGCTCGCCGCGTGGCGCCAGGCGCTGGCGCAAGGGCTGGTCGGCAAGGACGAGCGCGTGCTGCTGTTCAACTGCGCCAACGGCAACAAATATCCGCTGCCCGACCGCTCGAAAAAGCTGAAGCTGGCGGAAGCGAAACCTGGGGACATCTAATCCTCCCCGGGACGGGGACCATGCGTAGCATGGTGGAAGGGGCGTGGTGCAGGGCTCCGGCGCCCCTCCGTCAGGCCGCTGGCCTGCCTCGTCCCGGGGAGGAGCGGCACACAGGCCCATAAACGAGTAAACCCCGACAACCGAAGTTGCCGGGGTTCCATGCTCTGTCCGTCTTGCGACTTTCAGAGCACACAGCAACCTTAGGCCCGCCACGCGCCCGGTCAACCGGATTCTGCGACACCCGACGCGAAATCTGGGGGCGAATCGGTGGATAAACCTGTGCGACTCGGGCAACGGCAACGGAAAGGCGCCAACGGGGTTCCTGAGGGCATGGCGAAACGGCGCAAGCTGAAGATCGCGAGCTACAATATCAACGGGGTCAACAGCCGGCTGCCGGTGCTCACCCGCTGGCTCGAATCGTTCGCGCCGGACATCGTCGGCCTGCAGGAGCTCAAGTGCACCGACGAGGCGTTCCCCGCCGACGCCCTCGCGGCGCTCGGCTATGCGGCGATCTGGCACGGGCAGCGCAGCTGGAACGGAGTCGCCATCCTCAGCCGCGTCGGCGCGGGGGTCGAAACGCGGCGGGGACTGCCCGGCGATCCCGATCCCGCCCAGAGCCGCTATCTCGAGGCCGCCGTCAGCGGAATCCTCGTCGGCAATCTCTACGCGCCCAACGGCAATCCGTCGCCGGGACCCAAGTTCGACTACAAGCTGGAGTGGCTCGACCGCCTTCACGACCATGCCCGCGGCCTGCTCGAAACGGGCGTCCCGGCGGTGCTGATCGGCGACTTTAACGTGATCCCGGCCGACGCGGACGCGTACAAGCCCGAGCGCTGGGCGAAGGACGCGCTGTTCGCCCCCGAAGCGCGGCAGAAATATCGCGACCTGGTCGCGCAGGGCTGGACCGACGCCATTCGCGCGCTCCATCCGGACGAGCGCATCTACACCTTCTGGCACTACTGGCGGAATTCGTTCGCCCGCGACGCCGGCATCCGTATCGATCACGCGCTGCTCAGCCCGCCGCTGGCGAAGACGCTCAAGTCCGCCGGAGTCGACCGCGATCCGCGCGGCTGGGACAAGACCAGCGATCACGCCCCCATGTGGGTCGAGGTCGAGGTCTAGAGTTCAGGAAACGACAGGAGTCGTGGCGCTCCCCTTAGGACCGGGGGATGCAGCTGCATCCTTGATCCCGAGCCGCTTCTTCGCGTCGGCCATGATTTTGTGAAAGCGTGGATCGTCGCGGATGCTATCGAGGTCGGGATCGAATTCGGTGTTGCCGAGCGAGCCCTGGATTCTCGAAATCGAGGATTCGAGCATTCTGAGGGCGCCCTCGCGGTCCTCGAAATCCTTGGCCAGCGCGCAAGCGAAATTGTAGCGCATGTTGAGGTTGTCGGGATCGATCAGCAGCGCGCGCTCCATCCATTCGCGAGCCCGGTCCCGCTCGCCGAGCGCGGCCAGCGCGCTGACACCGAAACTGATCGCGGCGCCGTTGCTGGGGTCCTGGGCGAGCACTTGCTCGACTTGCTCGAGCGTCATTTTCGCGGCCTCGGTCGCGCGGTCCTCGTCGCCGGCGCTGTGGTAGCAGCCCATCAGCATGCCCCAAGCGTGATAGTCGGTTTCCATGACCGCCGCGGCCTTCTCGAAATGCGACGTCGCTTCGGCGAGCCTGCCCCGATACATGAAGAAGTTGGCGATGGCCTTGTTGAGCTCCCACGAATCGGGGTTGACGCTCAGCCCCTTCTGCAGCTCGGCGAGAGCGTCGTCGAAGCGACCCTTTTCCTCGAAGCGCCGGGCCATCGGAATGTGCGCCTCGCCGATCCCGGGATCGATCGCCAGCGCCGAATGGGCGGCCGCGAAACCGTCGTCCACCTGATAGCCGAAGCCGTAGCGCAAATTGGCCTGGGCAATGCCGAGCAAGGCCCAGGCTTGCGCGTAATAAGGGTCGATCTCCGCCGCTTTTTGGCAAATCCGCATTACCCGTTCTTCGCGCCGCGGGTCGCCGTGGTTGCCGTTGACCCAATATTGCCGCGCCAGAAGGTAGAGGTTGTACGCTTCGACGTTGCTGGTGCCGCGGCGCTCGATCGCTTTCTTTTCTTCGGGCAGCAACTTGAGCTTGAGGGCGGCGACGATGGCCTTGGAAATCTCGTCCTGAATGGCGAAAATGTCTTCCAGGTCGCGGTCGTAGCGCTCTGCCCAGACATGGTCGCCCGTCGTTCCGTCGATCAGCTGGGCGTTGATGCGGACCCGGCCGCCGGCCTTGCGCACGCTGCCCTCGAGGACGTGGCTGACGCCGAGCTTGGCGGCGATCTCGCACACGTTGACCGATTGGCCCTTGAAGGTGAAGGCGGTGTTGCGCGCGATCACCCCGAGCGCCGAGATCTTGCTCAAGTCGGTGGTGATGTCCTCGCTGATCCCGTCGCTGAAATATTCCTGCTCGGCATCGCCGCTCATGTTCTGGAATGGAAGCACGCAGACGCACACCCGCTGCCGCCGCGACCGCGCTCCGGGGCTCGCCACGCTCTCGGCGACAGCCTTGGGCGCGAACGCATGGACACTGGCGATGAGCTTGCGCCATCCCGCCGAATCGGTCTCGCCCGCCCAGCCGGTGAGGTCGGCGCACTGGATCTGGTTGAAGGGGAGCGGCGGGATGCTTCCGTCCACCGTGACCTGGATGAGGTTGCCCGCCGATCGCGCCATGTCCGCTTCCGCGCGCACCCATTGCGACTTGGCCGCCTCGACCGACCATAGCACGACCACCGCGTCGGCCGCCTTCAACCGCTCCTCAATGACGTCGGCATACGCGCGGTGCGCCGGCAGCTCGTCATCGCGCCAAACGGCATAGCCTTCGGCCCGCAGCGCGTCGGCGATGCGCTTGGCGTGCGGCTCGTCGGGCCGTGCATAGGATACGAAAACGTCCGACATGCTGCCCCTCTTCCGCCTTGAATACCAAGACTTTACCCGGGAGTCTTTGGCGAGTCTGGGCTTACTCTCCGGTCGTTGGATCGATCATCGTGCGGACCTGTGAAATCTTGTTGCAGGGGAATCCCCCGAGGCGGGCATGTTCCCGGATAACGTCTTCGTTCGCCGCGCGGTAGATGCAGTACAGCTTGTTGTCGGTCACGTAGCTGTGCACCCACTGCACCTGCGGGCCGAGGTCACGAAGCACTGAGCACGAAGTCTGCGAGGCGGACTTGAGGTCGTCGGGGCCAAGCTGGCCCACTCCGGGCATTTCCCGTTCGATCACATATTGCGGCATGCAAGCCTCCCAAAACTGCGGTGCCGGATGCAGGATTCGAACCCGCGACCTTCGGTTTACAAAACCGCTGCTCTACCAACTGAGCTAATCCGGCTTCCGGAAAAGCGCACTTGCGTCAGATCGCCGCTTGCGTCCAGCATGCGAGGCGCAGCTCCGTTACAACCCGCGTAGCCGCGGCACCAGCTACACCACCCCGAACGTCCACCCCTCGCTGCGAGCAATCTCCGCAGTCAGCCTTTGGGGCGCGAAGGCGCGCGGCTCGGTCGCCGCGAACTGGCGCATTCCGGCGGCGGTCACCAAGGCGTCGGTCTGGTGGTCGCTCGGCTCGAAGCGCAGCCGCGCCGGCGGGCTGCCGAGCCCGGCGAGCGCGCGGTTGAGCTCGGCGCGGCTGCGCAGCTTCACCCCGCTCATTCCCGCGCGGCGCAGATAGATGCGGGTGTAGATCTCGACCACGACGCTCGTCTCCTCCGGCAGCGGGTCGAAGGGCCAGATCGCGACCTTGCCATCGAGCCGGTGGAGCAGCCGCATGCCGGCGAAGCTCGCCTTCGCCACCTGCGCCGCGCCGATCGCATCATAAGCTGAGGCGGTTTTGCGCCCGCCCTGGAGGTTGAGCTCCCGGTCGCATTGGCGAAAGCGGACGAAGTCGGCCTTCACCCCGTCGGCAATGCCGAAATAGAAATGCCGGCGATGCGCGATTTCCAGGAAGCTCGCGGCGCCGAGGTCGGCATCGTCGCTCAGGTGGTCGACATAGGTCCAGAATTCCCGCGCGCTGTTGGGCACGTCCGGCTCGCCCGGCAGATATTCGCCGAGCTCGATCAGCGGCGGAGCGAAGCTGAAGTCGAAGCCGACCAGGGTCGGCTCCTTCGCCGCGCGTTCGAGCAGCCACTCGAGCACTTCCGCGCGCGACCACACATGTCCCGGACGCACCAGCCGCGGCGCCGCCTTTCCCCGAGCCTCGGCAATGGCGATCCCTCGATGTCGATCCCCCTTTGCCCCCGACCAGTCGATCGCGACGAAGGAGGTGAAGCACGGCATGTTTCCTCCCTGCCGCGAAGCGGCGGGGAGGGGAACCATCGAGCGAAGATTCGATGGGGAGGGGGGTGACGACGCCGGCCCGAGTTACGCCTCCGCCATTCCCTCTGCAGGAAATCCGCCACACGTCGAACGCAGTTTAGCGCTATCTGCGAGCCTGCCGCGCGGCGTAACGTGCGTCTCGCGCAGCCTTGCGCTCGGCCTCGGTGGGAACAGGCTTAGCCGCTTTCGCCCGGGCTTCAGCTTTCGCTTGTGCCGCGACGTCGGCAGCCGCCTTCTTCGCGACCGCTTTGCTGGCTTGAACCCCTTCGCGTCGCTCGCCGGCCGCTTTGCGCTGAGCGACCATGTCGGCGTTGGGTTCTGGCCGGAGTCGGAGATAGTCGAGTGCCTTTTCCTTCGCTTCCGCAGCTTGGCGAGCACGGTCTTGAAAAGACGGATTCTTGAATAAGGTCATCGTCGCCATGCTCCTGTCGCCTCATGAGTGAACCTGATGGGGGCGACTTTCTTTGGACCCCATACCATAGTCTTGGCGGGATCGACCGAATGGGAGCGGAAGCGGGTGTAAGCGGTAAGCCCGCAACGGGTCGAAGGTGGGCACAACGCCTGCGGCAGGCGCTTGGTTGCCGTTAACTCGCCTACGCGCCCCCCTTTTAGGTCCGGCCTGGATCACCGCCGTCGGGATCGCGTTCGCTGCTATCGTCGGGCATCGGGTTCGGTGAATCGTCGCCTTCCTTCTTCGGCGGCTCCGGTTGCCTGGGTTTCGCCTCCTCGTTCAGCCGGTTTTCCGAACGGGCCTCGTCGTCTTCGGGTCGATCCATGCCGCCTCTTCGCGCTATTCCCCAATGTCCGCAATGGGCGGGAGCGGGAATTCTTGCCGTGTCGACGTCGGCACAATTGGCAGGCGGAATCCCTCCTCACCCTGCGGCGGCGGAGGAAGCCTCACCTGTGCTTGCGCGGGCGCGCCTTCGGCTTTGCCGCGACCCACTCATGCGAGCGCCCGATCACTTCTCGCACCCGAGCCTCGTCCTTGCTGTCATAGCGGATCAGTACGCCTTCCCAGCCCTCGTAATGCGGCGTCTGCCAGAAGGTGTCGGGATCGGTCGCCTTGAGGATCTCGATCGTGTCGAGGTCGATGGCGACCCCGAACGAGCTGTCCGGCTCGTGGCTCCGAAACAGGAAGGCGCGGCCGTTCGCCGCGACCTTGACCGCCGGCTTGCCGTAGCTGGTCGACAGTTCGGTGCCCGGCAAAGCGAGGCCGCAGGTCACGGCCTCGTCGAACGTCACCGCGCCGTCACACCAGCGGCGGCTGGGGGTCGTCCGGTCCGCTCGGCCCGCCGCGGATTTGGCGCGGGGGCGGAGGCGGGGCGGCGGGGCCGGCCGGGACGGCCCAGCGCTCTAGGACTCGCGCCGCGGCATCGCGCCCGCCAAGGCCGAAGGCGAGCGCCGTGGCGATCGCGGCCGAACCGAGGATGAGGCCGAACGCGAGCATCACAATCTGGTCGGCAAGCCCCATGAAGGTGAGCCCGATCGCGGTGAACAAAGCGATGATCGCGTAGCGCACCATGGTTTGCGCGTAGCCGCCTTCGCCCGTCCCGCTGCCGACGAGATTGGCGATGATGCGGGCGAGGAAAATGCCGACGACGATGATCAGGGCGCCGAAGATTACCTTGCCGCCAAGCTCGGTCACCTGCGCCAGGAAGATCGCGATCTGGTCGCCGCCGAGCTGGCGCGCGGCTTCGATCGAGGCGGCGAGGATGATCGCGATCATGGCGATGTTGGCAACGATCCGCGACGGCTTGGCGGTGGGCGGAACGACCCCGGTCGACTGGATCGCCTGGTCGAAGCCGGTGGGCGGTAGGATCGCTTCGATGATCGTCTTGAGGAAGCGCGCGGCGATGAACGCGATGCCGATCCACAAGGCCGCGGCGAGGACGCGCGGGATCGCCGCGAGGATTTCGTTGAGCATGGCGATCGCCGGGCCGGAGATGGCCTCGATGCCGAGCACCTGCAGCGCGGCGATGGCGACGGGGATGATGATCAGCGCGAAGACGAGCACGCCGGCCGCCCGGGCGAGGCTGGCGCGGGTCGCGCCGGGCGTGGTCCCCGGCGGAACCGCGTCGGGCGAAGCGCGCACCGTCCCCGCGGTGTCGCCGATCCCGATCCGCGCGAGCAAAGCGTCGACGTTGGCGGCGATGAGTACCGTTTCGACCAGGCGGCGGACGATCCGCGCGACGATCAGGCCGAGGAAGAAGATCAACCCGGCGCCGATCAGCCGCGGCAGGAACTCGAAAATCTCCAGCGTGAGCGCGTTGATCGGGGCGAGGATCTGGCCGATTCCAAGGAAGCGCAGCGCGGCCATGATGCCGACCAGCCAGATGATCAGCTTGGCGATGGTGCCGAGCTGGTGGCCGATCGTCTCTTCGGGGGTGCCGGTGACGTGCTTCTTCAGCGCGGGGCTGCGGTCGATCGCTTTCTGCAGCACCCATTTGACCGCCCGGGCGACCGCCCAGGTGGCGACGATGATCAGGATGGCGATGAGGAGCTTGGGTGCCCAGTTCATCATTTGCGCCTGCCAATAGGCGCCGGTGTCGACCTGGTACATCATCTGCTCCCTGTGTTTTGCGCTCGCTGATCAACCCGCCTGCGGGTCGCTTTGTTGCAGGGCCTCGCGGCGCTTCTGCCAATATTCGATCCGCTCGCGGATGCGCGCTTCGAAGCCGCGGTCGGTCGGTTCGTAGAATGTTTGCGCGGTCATCTCTTCGGGCCAATAGTCCTGGCCGGAGAAGCCGTCGTCGGAATCGTGGTCGTAGGCGTAGCCCTTGCCGTATCCGACGTCCTTCATCAGCTTGGTCGGGGCGTTGAGGATGTGCAGCGGAGGCATCAGCGAGCCCGATTCCGCGGCGCTTCGCCAGGCCTTTTTCTGGGCGGTGTAGGCGGCGTTCGATTTGGGCGCGGTGGCGAGATAGAGGCACGCCTGGACGATCCCGATCTCGCCCTCGGGGGAGCCGAGGAAGTCGTACATGTCCTTGGCCGCGAGGCATTGCACCAGCGCGTCGGGATCGGCGAGGCCGACGTCCTCGGCGGCGAAGCGGGTCAGGCGGCGCAGTAGGTAGAGCGGCTGCTCGCCGGCCACCAGCATTCGCGCGAGATAGTAAAGCGCGGCCTGCGGGTCCGATCCGCGCAGGCTTTTGTGGAGCGCCGAGATTAGGTTGTAATGGCCCTCCCGGTCCTTGTCATAGACCCCCACCTTGCGATGGAGGAGAGCGCCGAGTCCGGACGGGTCGAGCGGCTCGGGAAGCGCGACCGAAAACAGCGTCTCGACCTGGTTGAGGACGAAGCGGCCGTCGCCGTCGGAGCTGGCGATCAGGGCCTCGCGCGCCTCGGCGGTGAGCGGCAGCGCCCGGTCCTCGAGCGCTTCGGCGCGGCGCATCAGCTCGGCCAGCGCGTCATGGTCGAGCCGGCGCAGGATCAGCACCTGGCAGCGCGACAGCAAGGCGGCGTTGAGCTCGAAACTCGGGTTCTCCGTGGTCGCCCCGATCAGCGTGACGGTCCCATCCTCGACGTAGGGCAGGAAGCCGTCCTGCTGGGCGCGGTTGAAGCGGTGGATCTCGTCCACAAACAGCAAGGTACGCTGCCCGGCGCGAGCGGCGGTGCGCGCTTCGGCAAACACCTTCTTCAGGTCGGCAACACCCGAAAAGACCGCCGAGATGGCGACGAAGCGCATCCCCACCGCATCGGCGAGCAGCCGCGCGATGGTCGTCTTCCCGGTGCCGGGAGGCCCCCACAGGATCATCGAGGCGAGCTTGCCCGCGGCGACCATGCGGCCGATCGCGCCTTCCGCGCCGGTCAGATGCTCCTGCCCGACAACCACGTCGAGCGAGGTCGGGCGAAGCCGGTCGGCGAGCGGAGCATCGGCCGCCGGCGCCTGCTCCGGCCGGGTCGCAATCTCTTGATCGGCGAAGAGGTCAGCCATCGCCCGCAATCATAAAGTCGGTCAAAAAAATTGCACGTCCGGCCTTGTCCGAGATGTAGCTGAGATATATCTTAGACATATCAAAGGAGGATGTATGAGACATCGGCATCATGGCTGCGGCCCCCGCGGCCGGTTCGAGATCAATGTTCCCGAGGCTTTGTTCGCCACGCGCGGCGGTCGCGGCTGGCAGGGCGGGTGGGGACCGTTCAGCTTCGACTTCGGCGACGGCGAAGGGCCCGCGGGCCCGGGCGGCCGGCGCGGACGCCGCGGCCGGCGGATGTTCGAGTCGGGCGAGCTCCGGCTGGTGCTGCTCAAGCTGATCGCCGACGAGCCGCGCCACGGTTACGACCTCATCCGCGCGATCGAGGAGCTGACCGCCGGCGAATATGCGCCGAGCCCGGGCGTGATCTACCCGACGCTGACCTTGCTGCAGGACATGGCCCTCATCGAGGAAGCGCCCGGCGAGGGACCGCGCAAGGCTTTCCAGGTGACCGACGAAGGACGCCAGCATCTCGAAGAGCGTGAGCAGGAGGTCGAGGCATTGTTCGACCGGCTGCGCGACCTCGCGCCGACGCAGCGCGAAACGGCCGGCCCGGCGATCGGTCGAGCGGTCAAGAACCTGATGACCGCGCTCAGCCACCGCGTCGGCCGCGACGGGCTGAACGATGATTTGCTTCACGAGATCGCCGGCATCCTCGACGATGCGGCGCAGAAAATCGAACGGGTGAAGCCGACGGCGTCCGACTGACGCCTAACGGCCGGTCATCCGCGCCAGCCGTTCGCGCTTGACGATGGCGTGCTTGTAAACGCGCACGACCGCGGAATTGATCGTGTCCCAGTCCATCGTCTTCGCCACGGCAAGCCCGGCTTCGCCGTGGCGCCGGCGAAGGTTCGGATCGCGGGCATAAGCGGCGAGCGCGTCGGCGAACTCGTCGACCTCCTCGGGATCGACGATCGTGCCGGTCACGCCGTTGCGGACGATGCTGGTCGTCCCGCTCGCCTCCGCGGCGAGAACGGGCAGCGCGCAGGCCATCGCCTCCAGCGTGACGTTGCCGAACGCTTCGGTAATCGAGGGATGAAACAGCAGATCGGAGCTGGCGAGGGCCCTGGCGAGATCAGACCCGGTCAATTGCCCGGTAAAAATTCCGTCCGGCAGTTGCTCCTCGAACCATGGGCGGGCCGGACCCTCGCCGATCACCAGCACACGGTGTTTCAGTCCGTACGTTCCGAAGGCATGGATCGCGTCGGCAAAGACGTCGAGCCCCTTTTCCATGACCACCCGGCCGAGGAAGGCGATGACCAGTTCGTCGTCGGCGATCCCGATCGACCGCCGCCATTGCATATCCCGGCGCTCGGGATTGAACTGTTCGCGATCGATCCCGCGCGCCCAGATGGCGATGTCGCGGTTCATGCGCTGCGCGCGCAGCACGGCCGCCGTCGACTCGGCCGGCGCCATCACCACTTCGCAGCGGTGATAGAGCCGCCGCATGATGGCGCGGGCGGCCGGCTCGAGGAACTGGATGCCGTAATAGGATAGATAGGTGTCGAACCGGGTGTGGACCGACGCCACCGCTGCAATCTTGTTGCGCCGTGCCCAGGTTACGGCCCGGTGCCCGACGATGTCCGGGCTCGAGATGTGTACGACATTCGGGTTGAACTCGCGAAGATCGCGACGGACCCGCGCCGGAATGGCGATCGGAACGAGATATTCGGACCGTTTGAGCATCGGAATGGCCGGGATGCTGACGAGGTCGCCCGTTGGCGGAAAGGCAGGGTGCTCGACGGTCGGCGAATAGACGCGCACGTGCGCACCTTGCCGCAGCAGATATTCGACAAGGCGGTTGAGCGCCTGGTTGGCGCCGTCACGCACGTAATTGTAATTGCCCGAGAACAGGGCGATGCGGAGGTCGCTGGGCTTCACCGGCGAGGGCTGTAGGGGTTTCTCGGTGAGCGTCAAAGTGGGTTTGCCGCAAGTCGCCCGAAGCGATGCCCGGCTGTTCGTCCTCGGCAGCCTGCCCGGCGACGCATCGCTCGCCGCGCGGCGCTATTATGCGCATCCGTTTAACCAGTTCTGGCGGCTGCTCGGCAGCGCGATCGGCGAGGATCTTCAAGCGCTTGGCTATGAGGCCCGGCTCGAGCGGCTGGCGCGGTGGGGCGTGGGGCTGTGGGACGTCATCGGGTCGGCGGCGCGCCGCGGCAGCCTCGACCAGGCAATCCGCCTCGCCGACCACAATCGCATCCAGCATCTGCTCGACGACTTTCCCGAGCTTAGGGCCATCGCGTTCAACGGGGCGATGGCGGCCTCGGCTGGGCGAAAGCTCATCGGCGAGGTACCGCCGACCATCACCCTGATCGACCTCCCGTCATCGAGCGCGGCGAACACCCGGCCCTTCGCCGAAAAGGCGGCGGCCTGGTCGCTCTTGGGGGAATTCGTTCGCCCTTAGCCGCCTTTCGCTTGCGCCGAGCGTAGTAGACGCCATGATCGGATCGATGCTGCCGACCGAACAAGACGCAGAAGACCAAGAGGCCGACAGCGACAAGAGGCTGTCGATGGTCGACGAAGCGCTCGTCGCCGGCACGATCGCCAATACCAACGGCCTTCTCGTGATCCTCGCCAAGCTGGTCTCCAAGGGCGTGTTCGACCGCGCCGACCTGCAGTCCTTTTCGGACAGCTATTCGAAGCCCCTCGACCATGTCGGAATGCGCGAGAACGAGCT
>JBDTXI010000139.1:0-13322 GCA_040006255.1 Sphingomicrobium sp. | reverse complement strand
GTGCTGTTGTCGTAGCGGATCGTGTCGCCGCGCTTGAACGGCTTGTCGAACAGGATCGAGAGCGCCGCGAAGAGGTCGGAGAAGATGCCCTGCGCGGCGAGGCCGATGGCGATCCCGCCGATGCCGAGCCCGGCGACGAGCGCGGTGACGTTCACGCCGAGATTGTCGAGAATGAGGATGATCGCGATGGCGAATGCGGTGAAGCTGACGAGGACTCGGACGATGGCGATGGCGTTGGCCAGCGCGCTGCCGCCGTCGTCAGCAGCGGCGCGGCGCGAAATCAGGCCGAGGACGAGTTCGCGCGACCACACCGCGCCCTGCAACGCAAAGGCGATAATGAACGCGATGTCGGTGACCCGATCGATCCGCCGCGGAAGATTGGCATAGGTCGTGAAGGCATCGGCGGCGGCGACAAGGATGAAGAGGAGCGAGGTTTTCGCAAAGGCGCGGCCGATAATCGAGCGCCAGGTGTAATGCTCGGGATCGCGCGCGCATTCGCGCTGGCCGATCCAACGCAGCAGCAACAGCCCGGCAACGACAATGACGGCGATGATCGCCGCGGTCAGCAGGCCGGCGTAATGGGCCGCAAACCAGTCGCGGAAGGGCGCCAGGGACATGGCGGCGGTGTGGCGGTCTCCGCCGCCGGGTTCAAGCGGCGGCTTGCGCGGCCGCCCGCTGCCCTTGTGCCGCGGTCACTGGCGTTCGCGCGGGCCGGCGCTTGCCGAGGAACGACAGCAGCCCGACTTCGGCGCCGGACAGGCGTTTGCGCGACGGCGGGCGTTCGAGCCCGCCAAGAGGGTCACGCGGGTTGTCCTTAACCGCTTCGAGCAGTTTCGGGTGAACGTAGGACTTGCGGCTGATCGCCGGCGTGTTGCCAAGCGCTTCGGCGACCGGCTCGACGACTGTGCGGACGCTGATCCGCGCCTCCGCGGCTTTGTCGAGCATTTGCTCGAAGGCGATCACGCTCGCGCTCCAGGTGCGGAAATGCTTCGCGGTGAAAGCGCCGCCGGTCGCCTCCTTGATATATTCGTTGACGTCGCTGGAGGTGACCGGCTGCGGCACCCCGTCCGCGTTCACATGCTGGAACAGCATCCGGCCCGGCAATTCGTCGCAGCGGTTGATGATTCGACGCAGGCTGCTGTCCGTGATCCCGACCTCGTGCACGATGCCGTGCTTGCCGGTGAAACGCATGGTCAGTTTCTGGCCCATGCGGCGCAAGTGCCGGCTGCGCAGGGTGGTCGCGCCGAAGCTTTTGTTGGCGCGGGCATATTCCTCGTTGCCGACCCGGATATAATGGGTATCGAGCAAGCGGACGATCGCGGCAAGCACGGTGTCGCGGGACAATTTACGGCTCCTGAGATCCTGCTCGACCCGGCGCCGCAGCCGCGGAAGCGCCTTTCCGAACTCCAGCAGGCCCTGATATTTGGCGCTGTCCTGAAGCTCGCGGAAGCGGGCGTGATAGCGATATTGTTTGCGCCCGCGCGCGTCGATGCCGGTGGCCTGCAAATGTCCGTTGGGATCGGCGCAGAACCAGGCGTCGGTGTAAGCGGGCGGAAGCGCGATGGCGTTGAGGCGATCGATCTCGTCGCGGTCGGTGATGCGCTTTCCGGCGGCGCCGAAATAGGCCCAATAACGTCCGATCCGCTTGCGGCTGATCCCCGGTTCGGCGTCACTGCTATGCCGAAGCATTTTCGCGGCCAGCTGGTTTTACTCGACTCATCAAGGCGCATAAGCGAGCGACGAGGGGGCCGGTTCCTGTGGACGTGAAATGGAGACTTGCCGATGCCCGAAATTTCCGCAGCGAGAGTGTTGATCGTCGCTACCGACGGCTTCGAGGAGTCGGAGCTGTTCGGGCCGCGTGAGATCCTGCTCGAGCGCGGCGCCGAAGTGACGCTTGCCTCGCCTGAACGCAGCCCGATCCAGGCGACGGTGCACGACGATCCGGGCAAGACCATCCGCCCGGATTTGACGCTTGAGCAAGTGGACGCGGGCGATTTCGACGCGCTGATCCTTCCCGGCGGCGTGCGCAATCCGGATGCGCTGCGCCTGAACGACAAGGCGATTGCGCTGGTCCGCGCGTTCGCGGAGCTGGGCAAACCGGTTGGCGCCATCTGCCACGGCCCGTGGTTGCTCGTCGAAGCTGACCTCATTCGCGGCAAAAGGGTGACCGGTTGGCCCTCGATCTGGACCGACCTCAAGAATGCCGGCGGCAATGTCGTCGATGAGGCGGCGGTCACGGACGGAAATATCGTCACCAGCCGCAATCCGGACGACGTCGAGCCATTTACCGAGGCGCTCATCCGCCTGATCGAAGAAGCGCCGGCCTGTTCGGAACGGCAGCCGAGCGAGGTGACCGCCTAACCGACTGGCAAGGTTTCGCTGCTATCCGCTTTGCTTATGGGCGGAGGCAAAGCAAAGCGGATCGAAGCGGTGGCCGACCGCATGGCGGCGGCGCTGTTCGCGGGCGCCGTCGGATTTGCGTTCTTCAGCGCGATGGAGCGCGCGTACCACGAGCCCCAGCTTGCGCTGTTCACCGCGAGCGCGGCGGTTCTCGCCTTCCTGGTCTGCGCGCGGAGCCTCGCACGGGTCGAGCCGGAGGGGCGCAGCTTCAACGTCCCCGTCTTCGAGCTTCCTGAGATCGTTCCGGATAACTTGGACGAATTGCTGCTGACCGACCGGCTCGACGCCGACGAACTCCTGCTGACCGACCAGATCGCGGCGGGCGAGCTGATTCTTACCGAAGCCGACCGCGTGCACCCGCTGCCAGATGCGGCGGACGAGCTGGTGCTCGACGACATCCTCGCCGAGCTCGGCCCCGATTCGCGCGTGGTGCGGCTGTTCGATCCGGCCGCGATGCCGGCTCCGGCTCAGCTCAATGCGCGGATCGAGCGGCATCTCGGCGCGGCGACTTCCTCGCCGCCGCCCGTGGATGAGTCGCAAGCGCTGTACGATGCGCTTGCCGATCTGCGCCGCTCGCTGCGCTAGCTCATTCGGCGATCGTCAGCGCCTCGATGGAGAGGCACGTTGAACCATCGCTTGCCCGCGTCGGTACGCCACAAATGGAGATGTCGGCGACCAGCACGCCGGGGATGCTGAATTCCGCGTCTTCGAGCCCGTGGCACAAGCGCTCGACAATTTCCTGGGAGCCTGGGGGCGCAACGCGCAGCTCGAAATGATGGCGTTCGCCGGTGAAGGTGAGCGACTGCCAGTCGACCGACCGGACGGCCATAAGCAAAATCCTATCACGCCGTACCCCCGCCCGGGCGATCAGAACGCGGAGTAAACTGGCGGCCGCGGCCGACATCGTGATTTTCAACATGGCCCGTTGGCCAGATAGGCGCGAACCCTTGCGACTGTGACCGGACGAGGGTCGCGCCCGTTGCGAAGGTCGAACACGAAACGCGGGTCGCCCAAGGCATCCCTGCCGAAATCGGGTCGGAGTCACTTCGCTTTGGCGAAGGAATTTTTCCACATCTCTGAGCAATTGCACGGCTCATTCCCTATACTCTGAGCGACTCGGCATCACCTGTTTTCCAACACAATTCCTACTTGTCTAGGGACTTACCTATCATTAGGGTTAATTTATGAGCTCGGATCCGCGGCACGTACTCGAACGACTTTGCGCCGAGCGGGGCGAGGACTTCGCGGGTTTGTCGCGGATGCTCGGCCGCAACGCCGCCTATATCCAACAGTTCGTTCGCCGCGGCGTGCCGAAGCGGCTGAAGGAGGAAGAGCGGGGCAAGCTCGCCCGCTATTTCAATATTCCGCAAGCCGTTCTCGGCGGACCGGCAGAGGAAGCTGCGGCGGCCGACGGGCTGGTCACCGTGAAGCGCCACCCGGTCAGCGTCTCCGCCGGTCCCGGCGCTATCGTCACCGAGGAGCTTGGCAAAGCCAGTTTCGGTTTCGACGAACGGTGGCTGAAAGCGTTGACATCGACTCCGTCGGAGAGGCTGTCGGTCGTCCGCGTCGAAGGCGATTCGATGGTACCGACGCTGGGTCACGGCGACGACATCCTGGTCGATCTCGCGGACGGCGTTCAGCGACTGCGCGACGGCATCTACGTGCTTCGGGTCGATGACGCGCTGCTGGTGAAGCGCCTCGCGCTGCATCCGATGCGGCGGCGCGTCACCGTGCAGTCGGACAATCCCGCTTACCCGGACTGGCCCGATTGCGCGATCGACGAGGTCAATTGCATCGGCCGGGTGATCTGGTCGGGATGGCGCGTGATCTAGCCCGCGCGGCGGCGGTCGATCAGCCAGATGGCGACAGCGAGCACGACGCCGACGGCGGTCCCGATGAGGGCGCCCTTCAGCGGATTGCGAAATGACAGGCCAGCAACGAAGCCGAGCATGATGCAGATGCTGAGGAAACACCCTCCGGCGCGAGTGCTGCGGTTTTGCATGGCCGCGCTCATGGCAGAGCGAGTGGCTGTCTGCCACCTCTCAATCTCCTAAATCCGTGTGGTTCGGCGGATCAGGGCGGCCGCGAAGCCAATATGGTCAACGCTTCGTTGACGACAATTGTCGGCAGTCGCGAAACGGAGACGGGGCCAAAAGGGGGCATGGACACCCCCTTCATCCACGGACGCATGGCGCTGCACGATGCGTCCGAGCTCATCGAGCGCTTTGGCGACGACGCCGGGTTCGAGGCCGCCGCGCGCGCCGATCGCAGCCGCGATGACGGCAATGTCGCGCGTTTCTGCCATTGGCGGCAGATCGAACGCGTCATTGCCACTCTGAGCTGCGACGAGGTGCGCGGCTCGGTTCACTAATCTTCACGCTTTTCAATAAGATGAAACGCGCGATCAAAGCGCCCGGACGCCGCCCCCTTCGTACTGGCGCGGTTCACAAGCCGTGGCTAAGGCTGTTGGAGAATGAGCGGGCGGGGTTCACCGGGGCAGGCTGCGCGGCTGCTGTGCGCGGCAGCCACCCTCATGCTCGCGTCCACCGCCGGAATGGCGCAAGCGCTACCGACAGCGCCACCGCCACAGCCCGCCGATCCGGCCGAGCTCGATCCATCCGCTCCGCTCGACCCGCTGCCAGGCCTCGGCGTCGACTGGCCCGACCTTAACGCCAAGGACTCGGCGGGGCCGGTTTCGGCACCGGGCACTGCGACTACAACCGCGCAGCCTGAGGACCAGGGAGCGAGCGAGGTCCGCTACACGTGGACGCTCGCCGGGCTTGCGAACATCGGCAACAGGGAG
Source organism: Sphingomicrobium sp. (assembly GCA_040006255.1). Classification (GTDB taxonomy): domain Bacteria; phylum Pseudomonadota; class Alphaproteobacteria; order Sphingomonadales; family Sphingomonadaceae; genus Sphingomicrobium. The sequence goes on along the minus strand of JBDTXI010000139.1, from coordinate 8,119 downwards.
AATTTGCTCAAAACCTTCGGGCAGCAGTCCGCGCTGGAGGCCGACCGCAAGCGTCTCGCCAACGCCGCGCAGATCGGCCGCCGATCGAGGGCCGACGCCGATCTTCTTGCCGAGCTGCTGCGCAGCCAGGGCTATTATGACGCGGCGGTCGAGCCGAGCATCGACCGCGCGGGCGGTGGTCTGCAGGTCGTGCTGACTGCCGATCCGGGTCCGCAATTCCATTTCGCGTCGGTCGAATTGCCGGGGATCGAGGCCGCCGGAGAGGATGCGGCGAAGCTTCGCGACGTCTTTGCCGTCAAGGCCGGTGACCCGATTATCGCAGAGGACGTGATTGCCGGCGGAGCGGCGCTGACCACAGCCCTCGGCCAGCAGGGCTTTGCCGAGGCCCGGCTCGGCGAGCAGCAGATCCAGATCGACCACCAGACCCACCTCGCGACGCTGGTCCTGCCAGTGAATCCGGGGCCGATCGCACGGTTCGGCGCGATCCGAGTCAACGGCAAGCCGCCGTTCAGCGCGCAACACGTCGCGACGATCGCCCGGTTCCGGCGCGGCGACCTGTTCAAGCGGTCGAAGATCGAGGATCTGCGCCGCGCGCTGATCGCGACCAGCCTCGTCTCGGTCGCCGAGATCAAGGTCGTCCCCGTCAACGGCGGCCGAACCGCCGACCTCGAGGTGCGGCTGGAGCCCGCGCCGTCGCACACGATTGCGGGCGAGCTCGGCTACGGAACGGGCCAGGGTGCGCGGGCGGAAGTCGACTGGACCGACCGCAACTTCTTCAACCCGGAGGGTGCGCTGACCCTGCGCGGGGTCGCCGGCACGCTCGAGCAACTGGCTGCGGTGCAGTTCCGCCGAAGCAATTTCCTGCAGCGCGACCAGGTGCTCAACCTGCAGGTTTCCGTCGGGCACCAGAAGTTCGACGCTTACGAGGCCAAAACGGTCCTGCTGTCGGGCAACATCGAGCGGCAGAGCAATTTCATCTGGCATAAGAAGTGGACCTGGACCTACGGCGCCGAGCTGCTCGCAACCGACGAGCAAGGCGTGTTCAGCACCGCGGGCATCAAGGACACGCGGACGTTCCTGATCGCGGCGCTGCCGCTCAGCCTCGGCTATGACGGAAGCGACAATTTGCTCGATCCTACCCGCGGATTTCGACTGAGCGGGCGGGTCAGTCCCGAGATTTCCGCCCGCAACGGCCATTTTATTTATGCCCGGACGCAACTCGACGCGAGCGCTTACCGTCCCGTCTCGAACCATGTCGTCATCGCCGGCCGGGTGCGGCTGGGGACGATCATGGGCGCGAGCAATTTCGACATTGCGCCGTCGCGCCGCTTCTATTCGGGGGGCGGCGGGTCGGTGCGCGGCTACGGTTATCAGCGGCTCGGCCCCCGGGACGTCGACGGCGATCCGATCGGCGGCCGCGGGCTCGCCGAGTTCGGGCTGGAAGCGCGCATTCGCCTCAAGCAGTTCGGCGGCAATTTCGGCGTGGTGCCGTTCATCGATGGCGGGTCGCTGACCACGGAAGCCTTGCCGGACTTGAAGGCCTGGCGCTTCGCACCGGGCCTTGGCGTGCGATATTATTCGAGCTTTGGGCCGATCCGCATCGACCTCGGCGTGCCGCTGAACCGGCAGAAGGGCGACGGCCCGGTCGCCGTCACCGTCTCGCTCGGACAGGCATTCTGAGTGGCTGAGGCGGCGATCGCGACTGACGGCGCGCCGCCGCCGCGCATCCGTCTGCGTCGCGACTGGAAATGGCGGCTCCTGAACGAGCTGTTCGCCGGCTTTGTCGCTTTGCTTTTCCTCCTCGCTGGAGCGGTGGTGCTGCTCGACTCGTCGCCGGGGCACCGCTTCATCGTCGATAGGCTCAGCGGCTTCGAGACCGCGTCGGGCCTGAAAATCCGCATCGGGCGAATCGACGGGTCGATCTTCGGCAAGTCGCAGCTGCGCAACGTCGCGGTGTCCGACCAGCGCGGAGTCTTCTTGACCTCGCCCAACATTAAGCTCGACTGGGCGCCAGGCGCGTGGCTGTACAACAAGCTGTCGATCGACAGCGCGACGGCGCAGCGGGTGTCGCTGATCCGCATCCCGGCGCTCAGGCCGAGCGCCACGAAGGGACCGATCCTTCCCGGTTTCGACATCCACGTCGGCGCGCTGCGCGTCGACCGGCTCGACATTGGCCCCGCGGTCGGCGGGCAGGCGCGGAGCGGGAGCCTGCGCGGCAAGGCGGACGTGCATTCGGGACGCGCGCTGGTCGAGCTCGCCGCAATACTCAACAATGGCGGCGACAGGATCGTGTTCGGCCTCGACGCCGAGCCCGATCGCGACAAGTTCGACGTCGCCGCGCATGTGCTTTCGCCGGCGAACGGGCTGGTGCCGGCGCTTATCGGTACCCGCCGCGCGATCAAGCTGGACGTCAGCGGCAAGGGCAGCTGGACCCGCTGGCGGGGACGTGCGGCGCTCGACCTCTCCGGCCGCCCGACGGCGCGGCTTGCGCTGGGCGTCGACAGCGGCCGCTACCGGCTGCAGGGCCAATGGGCCCCAGCGCAGTTCCTCACCGGCAAGTTCCAGCACCTAACCTATCCGCTGGAGACTATAAGCGGCGACGCGACGCTGAAGAACCGCATCCTCGACGGGCAGCTGACCGCCGGTTCGCCCGAGCTGCGCGCGGTGGCCCGCGGCGCGCTCGACCTCGCCAACAACCGATACCGGGGCATGCGGCTCGGGATCGACCTGCTGAAGCCGCCGGCGCTGTTCATTAACATGAACGGCAAGAGCGTGCGCATGGTGTGGACGCTCGACGGGCCCTTCGCGACCGCCGATTATTCGTACCGGCTGACGTCGCTGCACGTTCAGTTCGACAATAACGGCTTCGACGATTTGCGCGCGGAGGGGCGGGGGCGAATGGGGCCGTGGCCGATGCGCGTCCCGATCCGGGTCAGTGCGCGCGCGATCACCGGCATCGGCGACGTCGCCGGGGCGATGCTCGCCAATCCACGGATCGAGGGCTGGCTGACGATCACGCCCAAGCTCGTTCGCGGAGAGGGCCTCAAGCTCACCAGTGCCAAGTGGAACGGCAAGCTGTCGCTGCTGATCGACCTCGTCACCGGCCGCTTCGAGGTGTTGTTGTCGGGCGCCATGCAGCGCTATCTGATCCCGGGCGTCGGGATCGTCGACGTGACCACCGACCTCCGGGTCGTGCCGGGGGATAACAACCACGGCTCGCACGTCGTCGGAACGGGCAAAGCGTGGGTGCGCCGGCTCGACAACAGCTTCTTTCGCGACCTCACGGGCGGGCTGCCGTCGCTGACCACCAACCTCGAGCGGGGCAATGACGGGATCGTCCACTTCACCAACCTCCAGCTTTATTCGCCCAAGCTGAGGCTGGCGGGGAGCGGGCAGCGCTTCCGCGACGGGACGTTCCACATCGTCGCCGCCGGCCGGCAGCCGAAATACGGGCCGGTGAAGCTCATTCTCGACGGGCATATCGAGCGGCCGAGGATCGACATAATCCTCGACCGGCCCAACGATGCGCTCGGCATTCGCGCGATGCACTTGTTGCTGATGCCGACCGCGGCGGGCTTCGATTATCGCGCGAGCGGCGGGTCGCGGCTGGGGCCGTTCACCAGCGCCGGGCGGATCCTGCTGCCGCACAACGCGCCCACGGTGATCGCCATCGCTTCGCTCGATGCCGGCGGGGCGCACGCCAGCGGCGACCTGCGTTCGGACCCGGGCGGGTTCAGCGGGCGGCTGACGCTGGCCAACGGGACGCTTGGCGGAACGCTCGATTTCTCGCCTTCGGGCCAGGCGCAGCGCATCGACGCCCACCTCACCGCCAACGGCGCGAGCTTCCCCGGCGCCTTCGCCGTGCGAAGCGGGCGCGCCGACGGGATCATTATCCTCGCGGACGAACGCACCACCGTCGACGGAGTGGTCGACGCGCGCGGGATCGAGTTCAGCGGGGTTTCGCTTGCGCGGCTGACCGCCAACGCCAAGCTGATCAACGGCAGCGGGCAGGTTCGCGCCGCCTTCGCTGGCCGGCGCGGCGCGGCGTTCGCTTTCTCCACCGTCGCCGACGTGTCGCCCGACACCATCCGGCTGACCGGCAACGGGCGCATCGAACGCCAGGCTTTGGTGCTCAACCAGGCCGCGGTGCTGACCCGGTCGGGCGACGGCTGGGAAGTCGCTCCGACGAGCCTCAGCTTCGCCGGCGGAACCGCGATCGTCTCGGGGCGCAGCGGCTCGCGGCCCGAAGTCCACGCGCAGGTCATGGGCATGCCGCTCGAAGTGCTCGACATCGCCTGGCCCAAGCTTGACCTGTCGGGGTCGGCCACCGGGCGGCTCGATTACGCGTGGAAGGGCAACCGCAACGGGCGGCTCGAGCTCAAGGTCCGCGGTCTAAGCCGCGCCGGCCTGGTGCTCGCCTCGCGGCCGATCGACGTCGGCGTGGCGGCGATCGTCAACGGCAATCAGGCGGCCTTGCGCGCGGTCGCGGCGAGCAATGGGCAGGTCGTCGGGCGGGCGCAGGCGCGTTTCGCGCCGATGGGCGGCGGACCGCTCGTCGCCGAGCTGTTGAACGCGCCCTTGTTCGCGCAGCTCCGCTACACCGGCCCCGCCGATACCTTGTGGCGGCTGACGGGCAGCGAGGTACTCGACATGTCGGGACCGCTCGCCGTCGGCGCCGACATCGGCGGGCGCTGGGCCGACCCGGTGATCCGCGGCTCGCTGCGCACGCAGAACGGGCGCCTCGAAAGCCAGGTCACCGGAATGGTCATCACCAACGTGACGAGCGTCGCGCGCTTCGCCGGGCCGCAGCTGATCTTCAGCCAGATTTTGGGGAGCACGCCGGGCGGCGGATCGGTGGCGGGCAACGGCACGGTGACCTTTTCCGGCGGGCGCACCGCGCTCAACCTGTCGTTCAACGCCACCCAGGCGCTGCTGCTCAACCGCGACGATGTCGCGGCGCGAGTCACGGGCCCGGTGCAAATCCGCTCGAACGGGCAGGGCGGGACGATTTCGGGCGATCTCAAGCTCAACAAGGGCCGCTTCCAGCTCGGCCGCGCAAGTGCCGCCGCGGCGGTGCCGCGGCTCAACGTGCGCGAGGTCGGGCTCGATGCCGAGGACGTCATCGAGCCGGCGCAGATTCATCCGTGGAAGCTCGATCTCAAGATCGCCGGGAATGACCTCCAGGTGGTCGGGCTGGGGATCAACAGCCACTGGACCACCAACCTCCAGGTCGGCGGGTTCGCCGACGCGCCGCGCTTCACCGGCCGCGCCGACCTCGTCCGTGGCGATTATGATTTCGCCGGGCGCAATTTCCGGCTCGATCGGGGCGCCATTCGCTTCCAGGGCGAAAGTCCGCCGGATCCGCAGCTCGATATCCGCGCCTCGGCGCAGGTCCAGGGGCTCGACGCCAACGTGCTCGTCCAGGGCACCGGTCTCAAGCCCGAAATCACCTTCGCCAGCACGCCGCCGTTGCCGCAGGACGAGTTGCTGTCGCGGATCCTGTTCGGCACGTCGATCACCAACTTGTCGGCCCCTGAAGCGCTTCAGCTCGCCTCGGCGGTTGCCGCGCTGCAATCGGGCTCGGGCAGCCTCGACCCGATCAACGCGCTGCGCCGCGCCATCGGCCTCGACCGGCTGCGGATCGTGCCCGCGGATATCTCGACCGGCCAGAAGACGGCGATTGCCGCGGGCAAGTACATCACGCGCAAATTGTTCGTCGAAGTGGTGACCGACGGGCAGGGCTATTCGGCGACGCGCGTCGAATATCAGATGACCCGCTGGCTTTCGCTGCTCTCGACGGTATCCACGGTCGGAAGGTCGAGCGCGAGCGTGCGGGTGAGCAAGGATTATTGAGCGCGAATGTCCGCAATGGGTGGAAAGCGGACGTTAGGCTACCCCGTTACATTCGACGCTGGTCACTGCTGACTTGGCCTTGCTGTAGATGACGTTGACCTGAGAGCAGCCGCCATCGCTCATGGACGGCAAATCGCGCTCATCCTTAAGCCACCGTCGTTGACCTGCTGGAATTGCCCAAGGAAACTTCATCGACGGACACGGAACGGTTCGACTTGTGAGGTTCGTAGTGAGCTCCTCGCAAGAGTCACCTGGTTTGGCCGCAATGTTCGGAATTATCATGTAAATGGCCAGGACCTCGCCATTGTTCCTATCGGCGTAATAGCGCGAATAGGCCGCCAAAGCGGCCGCGCCCGGGGGCAAGTGCACCTGCTTCTCGATCCGATCCATGGTCGCTTGATCCGTCCGTTTTTCAGGCGACGAGCAGTCAACCACAAGAATGACAGCGACGCGATAAAAGCAGTTTTCATACGACCCGCGTCTCACAGGACCCAAATGTCTGCAATGGGTGGAAAGCGGCCACCGGGATTGTGCGACCCCTCCCTATCTGATACTACTACGTGATGCGTAGTATAGTCGACACCGCTACATCCGCACCTGGACATTTTTCGGATCCCCAATTCCTAGTGCTCACCAGTTTGGCGGGAGGCCCCAAACATGGGCACGGCATGCTCGATGAAATTGAGCAGATGTGCGGTACCCGGCTCGGGCCGGGCACTCTCTATGGAGCGATTGCACGACTGGAGCAGCAAGGATGGATCGAGTCCTTGCCAGCCGAGGACAGACGCAAACCGTATCGACTGACACAAGCGGGACAGAGGGCGTTCTCCGGCAAGATGAAGACGCTACGACGAATCGTGGGTTACGGCACCGGACGTTTGGTCTCAGCATGAGCGGACCTCGCAATCATTGGCTCACTCGCATTTATCCACGCGCATGGCGCCGCCGCTACGGCGACGAAATGGACGAATTGCTGAGTGATGGATTTGGTTGGCGGGACGCGCTCGACGTCGCGAGGGCGGCTCTTGTCGAGTGGGTACTTCATTGCCGCAAAATAGGAGTCGAGACGATGCGAACGTATCCGGGAAACATTGCGGTTCTCGTGCGCAAACCGAGCGCAATCGCGCCGATCGTCATGTCGCTCTTGGCTTTGGCCATCGTTCTCATCGCAATCACAACTTCCGGAGCAAGCCAGTTGAGGCGCGCCACCGATGAGGGCACAGCGGCGCACATCTGGCAGCTATTGATGGCGGGCCAGATTCCGTTTCTCGGCTGGTTCGCACTGCACTGGCTCAGGCGCGACTTCAGAGCCGGGCTTCCCATTTTGGGGCTGCAAATTGGTGCATTCGTCGCAGCTTTTCTGCCGGTCTGGCTTCTCGGTCTCTAACCCGGATCCAACGCGATCCCTACGACCGTCCTAGTGTCTGCTTTGGGTGGAAAGCGGACATTGCCTCGCTCGCGCGTGGCGGATAGCTTTCGCCCAGGGTCTGGCACGTGTCACTCATTCAAGTCGGCTTGGGTGTCCTCCTGCTCGCCATCTCATGCATCCTGATTGTGAGGCGCAAGGGGGAAGCCCGTGAAGGTGCTTCGACAACGCCAGTATCGCAAGGCGGCTCGCCCCTATGGCTGTGGGTTGTGATTGCCGGTTGGGCGGCGTTGTCGTTGTCGCTTGCCGCCGCGCTGCTGATAACTGGACACGCCGTAATCGACCACTAACCTGATGTCCGGAATGGGTGGAAAGCGGACATTAGCCCTGGCTAATGATCGGTGAGTAAAGAGGGGTCGCCCTCGCGGGGGAAGTTGCCTGAGCCCCCCAACCGCACACATAGAGGCGCCCGGCCATTGCTGACCGGGCGCTTTGAGCATGAAGGCCGTGCTTGGTTGAGTTCGTTTAGGCGAACTGTGTGAGGAGACTTGCAGTTCGTCGGCGACGCATCGCAAATCCGACAGCGCCGAAGCCGAGCAACATCATCGCCCCAGTCGCAGGTTCGGGTACAGCCTCATGCCACCGGTGCCTATGCCAGTGCACGACGATGAACTTGGCGTGCCGCGGCTGCCAGGAACGGAGCGGCGAGCATCCCACGTACCGGCGAAGGAAAACCGGCCCGAGCGCGAAGCTCGAGCCGGTGTTCGTACTTTATTAGCGCTGCTTAACCGCGCTCTGGCGCCGGTGCCGGTGGCGGAGGCGGAGGCGGAGGCGCCGGGCACGCGTCGGTCGCCAAAATCACCGAACCGTCCGGGCAGGTCTGCGTCGCCGGAGGCGGTG
>JBDTXI010000138.1:0-10193 GCA_040006255.1 Sphingomicrobium sp. | reverse complement strand
CAGTCGGGTCGCTTCGACGCCTACGGCCCTGAAATGCTGCGCATCAAGGACCGTCACGATCGCGACATGCTCTACGGTCCGACCAACGAGGAGATGATTACCGCGCTGTTCCGCGATGACGTCAAATCCTACCGCGACCTGCCGCGCACGCTCTACCATATCCAGTGGAAGTTCCGCGACGAGATGCGGCCGCGCTTCGGGGTGATGCGCGGGCGCGAGTTCCTAATGAAGGATGCCTACAGCTTCGACCTCGATGAGGCGGGCGCGCGGCTCAGTTACTATACGCAAATGCTGGCCTATCTGCGCACCTTCCAGCGGCTCGGCATCCAGGCGGTGCCGATGAAGGCGGCGTCGGGCCCGATCGGCGGCGACCTCAGCCACGAGTTCATCGTCCTCGCCCCGACCGGGGAAAGCGAGGTGTTCTACGATTCCGCTTTCGAGGGAATCGACTGGCGGCAGTCCGACATCGATTATGGCGACGAGCGCGACCTTCACCGCCTCTTCAAGCAGGTGAGCTCGACCTACGCGGCGACCGACGAAACCCACGACGAAAAATTGTGGAGCAAGGTCGATGAGGACAAACGGCGCACCGGACGCGGGATCGAAGTCGGCCACATTTTCTATTTCGGCGACAAATATTCGGCCGTGATGGAGCTCAAGGTGTCGGGGGCCGACGGGCACCAGGTCACTCCGCTGATGGGCAGCTACGGCATCGGGGTGTCGCGCCTCGTCGCGGCGATCATCGAGGCGAGCCACGACGATGCCGGCATCATCTGGCCCGAAGCGGTGGCGCCGTGGCGGGTCGGGCTCGTTACCATGCGCGCCGACGACCAGCCCAGCCGCGAGGCCGCGGAGACGCTCTACAACCACCTTGCCGGCGCCGGAGTCGAAACGCTCTACGACGACCGCGACGAGCGGGGCGGGGCCAAGCTCGCTTCGATGGACCTGATCGGCCTGCCGTGGCAGCTGATCGTCGGCCCGCGCGGGATCGCCACCGGCGCCGTCGAGCTCAAGAAACGGTCGACCGGGGAAAAGCTGGAGCTCAGCGTCGAATCCGCGCTCGCGAGGCTGGTCGGCGCATGATCAACCGCTACGAGAGGATGATCGCCCGGCGTTACCTGCTGCCGCAGAAGGGCGAGGGCTTCATCTTCGTCGTCGCCGGCTTCAGCGTCGGTGCGGTCGCGCTCGGGGTTGCCGCGCTTATCATCGTCATGAGCGTGATGAACGGCTTTCGCGCCGAGCTGTTCGACAAGATCGTCGGGCTGAACGGCCACGCCGTGATCCAGGGTCCTGACGGACGGCTTTCGAACTGGCAGCAGATCGCCGATGCGGCGCGGAAGACGCCGGGGATCACCTCGGCGCTGCCGATCATCGAGCAGCCGCTGATGGCCACGACCAACGGCCGTTTCGAGGGCGTGCTCGTGCGCGGCATGCGCAGCGAAGACATTCGCGCCAACCGCACCCTGACCACCAACGTGCTCGCCGGCGATATCCGCTCGATCACGCCGGGGAGCAACCGGGTCGCCATCGGCTCGCGGCTGGCCGATACGCTCGGGCTCTATCCCGGAAGCCAGATCACCTTGTGGAATCCCGAAGGGCGGTCGACCGTCGTCGGCACCGTTCCGCGCGAAGTCAGCTACACCGTTGGCGCGATTGTCGAGACCGGCGTCTACGAATATGACAAAGCCTATGTGGTCCTGCCGATCCAGGACGCCCAGGAATTGCTGTTGCTCGGCGACCAGGTCGGCATGATCGAGATCCAGACCAACAATCCCGACAAGGTCCAGGACATCCTCAAGCCGCTGCAAAAGCTGGTCCAGGGCAAAGCCGTCATCACCGACTGGCGGCAACTGAACTCGGCCTTGTTCTCGGCGCTCGACCTCGAACGGGTGGTGATGTTCATCGTCGTCAGCATCATCGTCCTTGTCGCGGCGTTCAACATCGCCTCGTCGCTGATCATGCTCGTGCGCTCGAAGACGCGCGACATCGCGATCATCCGCACGATGGGGGCGACGCGGCACGCGGTGCTGCGCATTTTCATGACCGTCGGCCTGACCATCGGCATGATCGGCATCCTCATCGGGCTCATCCTCGGTTCGCTCGGGCTGTACTTTCGCCAGGCGGCGGTGAACGCGGTTTATTTCCTCACCGGGAGCAATCCGTGGGACCCGTCGATCCGCATCTTGACCGAGCTTCCGGCCAAGACGGACCCGGTTGAGGTCGCGGCAATCCTCATCGTGACCCTGCTGCTAACCTTCCCCGCGACCTATTTCCCGGCGCGCAAGGCGGCCAACACCGACCCGGTCCAAGTGCTGCGCTATGAGTGACGAGTCGTCGCGGGAATTGCGCGAGGATACGACGCCGGTGCTCGTTACACGCGACCTCAAGCGCGGTTTCGTCCAGGGCGAAGTCACCATCGATGTGCTGCGCGGAGTCGACCTGACGATTGCCCCGGGCGAGATCGTCGCGCTGCTTGGTCCCTCGGGATCGGGCAAGTCGACCTTGCTCCAGGCGGTCGGCCTGCTCGAAGGGGGCTTCCACGGCTCGATCCGGCTGCAGGGCGAGGAAGCGGCCGATCTCGACGACGAGGGCCGCACGCGCCTGCGCCGTGAGCTGCTCGGCTTCGTTTACCAGTTCCACCACCTGCTGCCCGAATTCAACGCGCGAGAGAACGTGATCCTGCCGCAGCTGGTGCTTGGCACGGAGCCCAAAGCGGCGCTGGAGCGCGCGGAGCAGCTGCTCGGCACGCTCGGCCTCTCGCAACGCCTCGACCATCGCCCGTCGAAGCTGTCGGGCGGCGAGCAGCAGCGGGTCGCGGTCGCCCGCGCGCTCGCCAACAAGCCGCCCCTGGTGCTCGCCGACGAACCCACCGGCAATCTCGACGAGCATACCGCCGACATCGTTTTCGCCGAATTTTTGAAGCTCGTGAAAGGCGAAGGCAGCGCGGCGCTGGTCGCCACCCACAACGAACGAATCGCCGCCAAAATGGACCGCGTCCTCCGGCTGCACGAGGGGCGGATTCAGTGAGCGATCAGACCACAATGCTTTCCGGCGAGCGGACGCTTTGGTCGGGCGAACCCGGCACTGGCATCTACTTTCAGCCCCTTGACCTCTTTCTCGTCCCGTTCAGCCTTCTCTGGTGCGGCTTTGCGATATTCTGGAGCGTCACCGCGAGCGCGTCGGGAGCTCCGGGCTTCTTCGATCTTTGGGGACTCATGTTCGTGGCGTTCGGCCTTTACTTCGTGTTTGGCCGCTTCGTCGTCGATATGTGGATCCGCGGCAGCACGCATTACACCCTGACCAACCGCCGCATCCTCATCAACCGCGGCGGCCTTTTCGGGCGGCAGATTGCGATCAGCCTCGCCGACTTGCCGCCGCTGACGCTGCGTGGCGGAGGCTCAGGCCGCGGAACCATCCGGTTTGGCGAGAGCTACAGCGCCTGGGGTGGGTCGCGCGGATTTGGTGCATGGTCGCCGTCGCTCGATCCCACGCCGCAATTCATCAAGGTCGACAATGCCAAGGACGTATTCGATCTCATCAATCGCGCGCGCGACGATCTGCTGCGGGACTCCCGATCAGGAGTTTAGCAATGCCGAAAAATGACGGTCCCCAGCTTCATCGGCCGACGCGGAGGCTCAATCCTACGCTTCTCGCGCTGCTTGGCGGCCTTGCGCTCGTGGCGCTGCTGATCGCTTATTTCGCGACCAACCGGAATTCCGATCAGGACAAGCTCGGCGGCAACGAAGTCGCCGCGACGCAGGCCGCTAGCCCGGAGAAACTCTGCGCCGGCCAGGCGACTTACGACCTCATCAAGCGCGAGCTGTTCCGCCGCGCGGCGCAGCTGCGGGGAAGCAACCAGGCGGCTTATGACAAGCTCTCCGCCTACGCCGTCGTGCGCATGGAAAACCCGGTCGCCGACAGCGAGAACAAGGACACACGAGCGGTCAATTGCTCGGGCTCGCTGTCGCTTGACCTGCCGCCCAACGTAGCGGCGGTCGGGGGGCGGCGAAGCTTGACGGCCGATCTCGATTACACCGTCCAGCCGGCGGCGGATGGCAGCGGCAATGTCGTGCTTCTGAGCAACGCCGATGCGGTGGTCGCTCCGCTGGCGACGCTCGGCCGAGTCGCACAGGCGCCGCCGCAGCCGCCGGCAGCGCTCTTCGAGACGACCACGACCGCTCCTGTTCAGCCGGAAACCAATGTCGCCCCGCCGCCTCAGCCGGCCCCGCCGACGCCTCCGCCGAGCCCGGCTGCCGGGCGGCCGAGCTTCGATTGCGCCATTGCGCGCAGGCGCGGCGAAATGGCGGTGTGCGCCGACGGAGGTCTCTCGGCGCTCGACCTCAGCATGGCGCGCCAGTACCGCGGCGCCTTCGCCGCGGCGACGCCCGAAGAGCGCGAATTGTTGCGCGGGACGGCGTCACGCTTCTATGCCTATCGCGACCGTTGTCCCGACCGAAAGTGCATCGGCGATGCCTATGTCGGGCGGATGCGCGAGATTCGCGACATCATGGAAGGGCGCTGGCGCGCGCCACGATAATGCGTGGATAAGTCGCGCCGTTCCGCTTCTCAGTTGCGGCCAGGAGCACCATAATCCACGCGTGAATCAAGCCTTCGTACCGCTGCGCGTTTTCTCGTCCTTCACCATGCTCGAAGGCGCGATGGAGCCGAAGACCATTGCTGCCCAGGCGGCGAAGCTCGGCTTCCCGGCGGTCGCGCTCACCGACCGCAACGGGCTCTACGGCGCGATGCCGTTCAGCGACGCGTGCGCCGCCAAGGGCGTGCAGCCGATCATCGGGACGATGCTCGGAGTCGCCCGGCCACCGGAAATGACGGGCGCGGCGGGAATCGACTGGCTGGTGCTGCTGGCCAAGGACGAGCTCGGCTATGCCAATCTGTGCAAGCTGGTGTCGGCGGCGCATCTCGACCGGCCGCTCGAGCAGGAGCCGCATGTCGAATTCGCCAGCCTCGACGGCTACAGCGAGGGGCTGATCGCGCTGACCGCGGGTTCGGAAGGGGCGGTCGCGCGCTTCCTCGCCGACGGCCAGCGCGACAAAGCGGAGGCCTATCTCGACCGGCTGCAGGCGCTGTTTCCCGGGCGGCTCTATGTCGAGCTCGTCCGCCGTCACGATGCGGTCGAGGAAGCGGCGGAGGAGGCGCTGATCGAGCTCGCCTACGCCCGCGACCTGCCGCTCGTCGCAACCAACCCGGCGGCTTATGCCGACCCGTCGTTCCACGCGGCCCATGACGCGATGCTGTGCATTGCCCAGTCGGCCTATGTGGAGAGCGCGGAGCGGGTCACGTCCTCGGCCGACGCCTGGCTCAAGGACGGGGCGGCGATGGACGCACTGTTTGTCGATTTGCCCGAAGCGATCGCGAACACGACGGTGATCGCACAACGCTGCGCGGTCGGCGCTCCGCAGCGCCGGCCGATCCTTCCGCGGCTGGGCGAAGACGAGGACGAGCAGCTGCGCCGCGATGCCCGCGCCGGCCTTGCCGAGCGCGTGGGGAGCCGGGGCGCGGAGGAGCGCCAGCCTTATCTCGAACGGCTCGAATTCGAGCTCGACGTCATCACCAGCATGGGCTTTGCCGGTTACTTCCTGATCGTCGCCGATTTCATCAAATGGGCCAAGGCCAGTGATATCCCGGTGGGGCCGGGGCGCGGATCGGGCGCCGGCTCGGTGGTCGCCTGGGCGCTGACCATCACCGATCTCGACCCGATCGCGCTCGGGCTCCTGTTCGAACGCTTCCTCAATCCCGAGCGCGTCTCGATGCCGGACTTCGACATCGACTTCTGCGAAACGCACCGCGACAAGGTCATCACCTACGTCCAGCAGAAGTATGGCCGCGACAAGGTCGCGCAGATCATCACCTTCGGGCGGCTTAAGTCGCGCGCAGTGCTCAAGGACACCGGCCGGGTGCTGCAGATGCCCTATGGCCAGGTCGACCGGCTCGCCAAGCTCATCCCCAACCACCCGACCGATCCGTGGACGCTCGAGCGGTCGCTGAACGGCGTGTCCGAGCTTGCCACCGAGTATAAGAGCGAGCCGGACGTGAAGCGGCTGTTCGACCTCGCGATGAAGCTCGAGGGGCTTCCACGCCACGCATCGACCCATGCGGCGGGCGTAGTCATCGGCGACCGGCCGCTGGACGAGCTGGTTCCCCTCTTCCGCGATCCGCGCTCGGACATGCCGGTGACGCAGTTCGACATGAAATATGTCGAAGCGGCGGGGCTGGTGAAGTTCGACTTCCTCGGGTTGAAGACGCTGTCGGTGCTGAAGGAAGGGCAGCGGCTGCTCGCCGAGCAGGGCGTGGACGTCGATTTCGCCGCTTTGCGGTGGGACGACCCGGCGGTCTATGAACTGCTCCAGCGCGGCGACACCGTCGGCGTGTTCCAGCTCGAATCGGAAGGAATGCGGCGCACTCTCGCGGGCGTCCGGCCGACCGGGTTTGGCGACATTATCGCGCTGGTCGCGCTCTACCGGCCCGGGCCGATGGACAATATCCCAATGTTCGGCGACCGCAAGAACGGCCGCGCCCCGATCGAATATCCGCATCCGCTGCTCGAAGGCATTCTCGCCGAGACCTACGGCATCTTCGTCTACCAGGAGCAGGTGATGCAGGCCGCCCAGCTGCTCGCCGGCTATTCGCTCGGCGAGGCCGATCTGCTGCGCCGGGCGATGGGCAAGAAGATCCAGTCGGAAATGGACGCGCAGCGCGCGCGCTTCGTCGAGGGCTGCGCCAGCAACGACATTGCCGCGCCCAAGGCGAACGAGCTGTTCGATACGATCGACAAGTTCGCCGGTTATGGGTTCAACAAGAGCCACGCCGCCGGCTATGCGCTTATTGCCTATCAGACCGCCTGGCTGAAGGCGCACCACCGGGCCGAATTCTACGCCGCGTCGATGAGTTTCGACATGGCGCTGACCGATAAGCTCGGCGTGTTCGTCGAGGACATGCGCCGCGGCGCGGTCGAGTGCCGCCCGCCCGACATCAACGCCAGCCACGCCCATTTCACGGTCGAGGACGATGCGGTCCGTTACGCGCTCGGCGCATTAAAGGGGGTCGGCGAGAAGGCGATGGAGTCGCTGGTCGAGGAGAGGACCGGCGGCGGGCCGTTCGCCAGCCTCGAGGATTTCGCCGCGCGCGTCGACCCGCGGCTGCTTAACCGGCGGCAGCTCGAAAGCCTCGCCGGCGCGGGGGCATTCGACGCGCTCAACCCGAACCGGGCGGCGGTGTTCGACGGCGCCGAGACCATCCTCGCGCATGCGGCGAGCGCCTTCGAGCAGAAGACCAGCGGCCAGGCCGGGCTGTTCGGCGTGGCGTCGGCCGAAATGGCGCCGATCCGCCTGCCGCGGGATGCCTCATGGAGCCTGGCGCAGCGCATGGCCGCCGAGCGCGAGGCGTTCGGATTCTATTTCTCCGCTCATCCGGTAGATTCCGCCCGGCATCTGCTCGCCGCGCACAAGGTGCGCACGTTCGCCGAGCTCGCCGAGATCCGCATCGCCGAGGGCGAGCGGGTCAGCGCGACCATGGCCGGGCTGGCCGAAGGCGTGCGCTGGCGCGTCTCGGCCAAGGGGCGGCGCTACATGGTCGCCGCGCTGTCCGACCGATCGGGGCAGTTCGAAGCCACGGTGTTCGACGAGGAACCGTCGAGCGCGCTCGAGGCCGCGGCCAAGGCCGGCGGCTGCGGGCTGCTGACGGTCGAACTCGACCGCCGCGCGGGCGACGATTCGCCGCGCGTCACGATCAAGCGCTTCCAGCTGCTTGAGGCGCTGGCGCAAAAGACGCGGCTGCAGATGAGTATCCGGGTCGCGGATTCGGGTGTGGCGGACAGCGCGGCGCGCGAACTGCTTGGCGCGCGCGGCGGAAACGGCCTGGTGCGGTTCGTTGTCCCGATCGCTTCCGGCGAGGCGGTGGTTATCGCGGGGCGCAACTTCACGCTGGACGCAGAGATCGCCGCGCGGATCGAGCGGATCACCGGCGAGGGCAGCGTCGATTTGTCGATACAGGAGCCACCCAAGCTCGCGCTGGTCGGGTAGGTTCCTCCCTGCGAGCGGAGCTCGTGGGGAGGGGAACCATCGAACGAAGATTCGATGGTGGAGGGGTAAACGACGCCGGCGCCTTCTACCCCTCCACCACCCTTCGGGTGGTTCCGCTTCCCATCGCTTCGCGACAGGGAGGAACTTCATCCAGTCCGGCTACAGCGAGTTCGACGGTTGCGAAGGCTCGGGTGGCAGCGTCGACTCGGTCTGGTTCGCAGGCGCCGCGGGTGGTGATTCGGGCGCATTCGATGGCGGAGACGCCCCGGGTACGGTCTCGCTCACCGGAGTCTCGACCGGCGCCAGCGCTTTCGGGCTCTCATATTCCTCGCCGGGCAGGGGGCGCGCCTTCGTGGTGACGACCGGCGGCGCCTTGTTCACAGTGGCGGCCGCACCCTGGTAGACGCATCCGTCGAGCCCGTCGCGCGAAACCACGCCGATGCGGGCCGCGATGGTGTTGCCGTAACGGCGCGTGAAGCCCTTGGGCGCGACCGCTCCGCGCTTCTTGGGCAGCGGAAGGACGGCGGCGATGCGCGCCGCTTCGACCGGGCTCATCGCGCTCGCGTCATGGCCGTAATAACGCTCCGACGCGGCGTTGACGCCATAGGTGCCGATGCCGGTTTCGGCATTGTTGAGATAGACCTCCATGATCCGCCGCTTGCCCCACAGGTGCTCGATGAGGAAGGTGAACCACGCCTCCACGCCCTTGCGCGCATAGCCGCCACCATTCCACAGGAAGCTCGTCTTGGCGGTCTGCTGGCTGATCGTCGATCCGCCGTGGATGCGCCCACCTGACGCGTTGCGTTTCATTGCATCTTCAATGGCTTCGAAGTCGAAGCCGCGATGCGTACAGAAGCGGCTGTCCTCGGCCGAAATGGCCGCGCGGACCATGTCGCGGTCGATCTCGCCGATCGGCATCCAGTCGCGCGCTGCGCCCCGCCCGGCAACCATGTCGCCGAGCATGGTGATGGTGGTGGGCGGGTTGATGAAGCGGTAGGCGAGGACCCACAGGATCGAGATCGCGAAGAAGGCGACGACCAGCTTGACGATCCAGCCAATGATCCGCCGCGGCCATGAGCGGGTATCGCGCCGCCGCCTTTTGTACCGGGGGATTGCCGCGTGGGAGCGCTTCGCCATCGCCGCTGCCTAGACGCCGCGCGGGCCGGCTGCCAAGCCTTCGCCTTGCTGCGATGCAACAGCGCATTTACATGCGTGTCCCATGACCTCGACCAACGACGTCCGCCGCGGCTTCCTCGAATTTTTCGAGAGGAACGGGCACGCGCGGGTGCCGTCGGCGCCGCTGGTACCGCAGAACGATCCGACGTTGATGTTCGTCAACGCGGGCATGGTGCCATTCAAAAACGTCTTCACCAGTCTGGAATCGCGACCCTACAGCCAGGCGACCAGCTCGCAGAAATGCGTGCGCGCGGGCGGCAAGCATAACGATCTCGACAATGTCGGTTATACCGCGCGCCACCACACCTTCTTCGAGATGCTCGGCAATTTCTCGTTCGGCGATTATTTCAAGGACCGCGCGATCGAGCTCGCGTGGAATTTGCTGACCAAGGAATGGGGGCTCAACCCCGACCGGTTGACGGCCACCGTCTATCACACCGACGACGAAGCCTTCGACCTGTGGAAGAAGATCTCGGGCCTGCCCGAAAGCCGCATCATCCGCATTCCGACCAAGGACAATTTCTGGTCGATGGGCGACGACGGCCCGTCCGGGCCCTGCTCGGAAATTTTCTACGACCATGGCGAGCATATCCCGGGCGGTCCCCCGGGCTCGCCCGACGAGGACGGCGACCGCTTCGTCGAGGTGTGGAACCTCGTCTTCATGCAGTACGAGCAGGCGGGGGGCGAGATCGTCTCCGAGCTTCCGAAAAAGAGCATCGACACCGGCATGGGCCTCGAACGCATCGCCGCGGTGATGCAGGGCGTGCATGACAATTACGAAACCGACCTCTTCTGCGCGCTGATCGAAGCGAGCGAGGAACTGACGCGTACCAAGGCCGAGGGTGAGCAACAGGCGAGCCACCGCGTGATCGCCGACCATCTGCGCGCCAGCGGCTTCCTCGTCGCCGACGGGGTCCTGCCCGCCAACGAGGGCCGCGGCTATGTGCTGCGCCGGATCATGCGCCGGGCGATGCGCCA